>SKUN01000096.1 GCA_007129945.1 Bacteroidales bacterium | reverse complement strand
GGCTTAAACAATGTCATTTCGTGGTACAATGATTTTGTGGGCGGTTACCTGCTGCTCTTTTTCCTTGTCCCGGCCGGTATCTTTTTTGCCATTAAATTCAGGTTTTTGAATGTGCGCGGTTTCGGCCACGCCCTTGCCGTTCTTGCAGGCCGCTACACCTCCAAGGGTGAAACTGGTGATGTAAACCACTTTAAAGCACTTACCACGGCGCTTTCTGCCACAGTTGGTACAGGAAATATCGTAGGGGTGGCCCTGGCCATCCATTGGGGCGGCCCGGGGGCTGTTTTCTGGATGTGGGTGACCGGATTTTTCGGAATGATGCTGAAAATGGTCGAATGTACCATGGGTCAGAAGTACCGGAAATTCAACCCAGACGGAACTGTTTCCGGTGGGCCTATGTATTATATGGAGTACGGACTCAAGGATGTATTGGGTAAACATGCCAAGACCCTGGCACTGATCTTTGCCGGGGCAGCAGTTTTGGCCTCTCTGGGTACGGGTAACATGGCCCAGAGTAACTCCATGACCGATGTGCTGAACTCCACTTACAATTTCCCGCACTGGATCAGTGGCCTGGTTATTACCGCGCTTGTATTGCTGATTATTGTGGGCGGGCTGAAGCGAATCGCCAAGGTAACCTCCCGCCTGGTACCATTCATGGCAGCCATTTATTTCCTTGCTGCCCTTTTGGTGGTGCTGGTAAACATTGAGAATTTTATCCCGGCATTTGCCCTGATCTTTAAGGATGCCTTTACCGGGACGGCTGCAGCCGGAGGTTTTGCAGGGTCCGCCTTTATTATTACCCTAACCATGGGGGTTCGCCGCGGGCTGTTTTCCAACGAAGCCGGCCAGGGTTCCGCTCCCATGGCGCATGCCGCTGCCAAAACGCGTCACCCCATGCAGGAAGGGCTGGTGGCCAGTATCGGGCCTTTCATCGATACCTTGTTTATTTGCTCCCTCACGGCCATTGTGATTATCATGACGGGGGCTTGGCAATCAGGCATAGAAGGAGTTGGAATGACGGTTGAAGCCTTCAGCCTTGGTCTGGATGCCATCAATATTGGCTATATCGCACCGCATATCATTTCGGTCGGGCTGATGTTGTTTGCTTTCTCTACCATCATTTCCTGGTCTTACTACGGATCCCGTGCTGCCCAATATTTGTTTGGATTTAAAGCGATCAAAAGGTACTATTACGTGTATGCATTGTTTGTATTCTTTGGTTCCGTATGGGGGCTGGAGCTGGTCTGGAATTTCGTGGATATGGTGATTACCTTTATGACCATCCCCAATCTGATTGCGATTGTACTGCTTACCCCGGTCATGAAACGGGAGGTCAACAAGTACTTTAGTATGTCGGATGAACAGAAGCGGGCATAAGTTTACCGCAACTGGTACCCGCAATTGTTTTGGGGTATCGAAACAACATTTTGTGTATTTTGCAGTTTATTTGGCAGCGGGTGTTCATTGCTTGGACACCCCTGCTTTATTATTCCAGTTAATGAATTTGTGATTTGGTTACAATGAATGTACGGCCGTTTACCGGATTATTATTGTCCGCTTTGCTGATGTGGCTGGTTCCGGTGTATGGACAGGAGGAGCGGACCCCCATCGACTGGGAGGCGGGTACCATTGAGTTTGACCGGCGTATCGGTGAGGATGTAAGGAGACTCATCGACGATGTGGTGTTTACCCATGAAGATACCCGCATGTATTGCGACAGCGCCTATCTTTATTCCGAGGCGAACAGCCTGCGGGCTTACGGCAATATTTTTATTCATGTCAGCGACACGGTCAGTATTTATGGGAATGAGTTGTATTACGACGGAAACAGGCGATGGGCAGAGCTCACCGGTGATGTACGAATGGTTGACCCCCAGATGACCTTGTACACGGACTACCTGGAGTATGACCTGGATTTGAATACCGCCAATTATATTGACGGGGGCCGGATTGTGGATGCGGAAAATGAACTGACCAGTGTCTGGGGGTTCTATTATGCGGATGACAAAGAGTTTTTTTTCCGCGATGAGGTGAAGCTGGTGAACCCGGAGTACATTATGGAATCAGATACCCTGAAATACAATACCCAGACAGAGGTCGCCTATTTTTTTGGCCCCACCACCATTGTCAGTGAAGAGAATACCATTTTCTGCCGGAATGGCTGGTATGACACCCGGCAGGATCTGGCCCGTTTCAGTAAAGATGCTTTTTTTACCAACCAGGAGCAATCCATGACGGGAGATTCTGTGTTTTACGACCGGAACAGGGGCTATGGAATGGCTACCAGCAATGTGCTGATTCGCGACAGCATTGAGGACGTGATGATCACCGGTCATTTTGCCGAGCATTTTGAAAACGATGGAATGTCGGTGGTAACGCAGGAAGCGGTACTGACCATGATCACAGACAATGACTCCCTGTTCATGCATGCCGACACCCTGAAATCTGTATATATTGAGGAAAAGGATGAACGGTATTTCTATGCGCATCACCATGCCCGGTTTTTCAGCAATGACCTGCAGGGCCTCAGTGATTCCATCGTTTACAGTGTGCCGGATTCACTCATTTACCTGTATCATAGTCCTGTTTTATGGTCGGATGTGTATCAGCTGACGGCCAACACCATAGCGATCAAAACGGACGGCCGGGAGGTGCTCTCGGTGGCACTTGATGAAGCGGCATTCATTGTGTCTGAAGAAGGCACCCTTGGTTACAACCAGATGAAGGGGCGTAACATGCTGGGCCATTTCAGGGACAACGAACTGTGGCGTGTGGATGTGGACGGCAACAGCCAGACCATTTTCTTTATCCGGGATGAAGACGGCGAGCTGGTCGGAATCAATAAAGCGATTTCTTCCAATGTGGTTATTTTTGTGGAAGGGAGGGAAATTACAGGGATACAGTTTGTCAGGCAACCCGAAGCCACTTTGTTTCCCCCTGAGGATATTCCGCAGGAGGACAGATTGCTTCAGAATTTTCGATGGCAGGCAGATCGGCGGCCCAGGGATAAACGGGATATTTTTGAATGGAGGTAAATCATGGTAAAATTTGAAAAACATACGCTGCCAAACGGGCTCAGGATTCTGGTGCACCGGGATGAAACCACACCCCTGGCAGCCTTTAACCTGCTTTATGATGTGGGGGCCCGGGATGAAACACCCGGGAAAACAGGATTTGCCCATTTGTTCGAACACCTGATGTTTGAGGGTTCTGTCAATATTCAGGATTACGATCGCCAGTTGCAATATGCAGGGGGTGAAAACAATGCGTTTACCACCAATGACATCACCAATTATTATGTCACCCTTCCCGCACAAAACCTTGAGGTGGCCTTCTGGCTGGAATCTGACCGGATGCTGGGGCTTGATTTCTCTGAGAAAAAACTGGAGACCCAAAAAAGTGTGGTGGTGGAAGAATACCGGCAATCTTACCTGAACCAGCCCTACGGTGATGCCATGCTGTTGCTGCGTCCATTGGCTTATCAAGTACATCCTTACCAATGGGCGACGATCGGGCAGGACATTGAGCAGATCAAAAATGCCGGGATGGATGATGTGAAAGGCTTTTTCAGGCGCTTTTACAATCCTTCCAATGCAATACTCTGTGTCAGTGGTTTTGTGGATCCGCAGGAGGTTTTCCGGCTTGCGGAAAAATGGTTCGGGGATATTCC
>SKUN01000164.1 GCA_007129945.1 Bacteroidales bacterium | reverse complement strand
TTTCCATGGCCCGTGCGAACCAACAACCGCCTGGGCCGTCTACCAACCCACCGGCAGCTTCCCCATCACTCAGCCCATGAGAACCAACAACCAACAACCACTCCGCCCGTTTACCAGACTACTGGCAGCTTCCCCATCACTCAGCCCATGAGAACCGCCTTAATATCTCTTCCATTTCCTGCTGCAACCATGCCGCTGCTTCTCCGGCTTTTATGTCAAAGTCCTCGCCGGATGAGGCGTAAAGTATCCCACGTGAGCTGTTCACCAGAATCCCCACATCTTTATTCATGGCAACTGAGGCAATTGCTGATAAGTCACCCCCCTGCGCACCGACCCCGGGAATCAGGAAGAAATGATCAGGGACCAGCTGCCTGACTGAGCCAAGCATACCGGCATGTGTGGCACCCACCACAAACATCATGTTATCAGGTGATCCCCAGTCCATGCATTTGGCCATCACAACCTCATAAAACTGTTTCCCGGCACCGGGGATATCCGTCCCGGCAGCCCGATCCGTTCCTACCGGCAATAACTGGAAGTCAGTCGCTCCCGGATTGGAAGTAAGGGCCAGGATCGCCGCCCATTTCCCGGGGTACGAAAGAAAAGGTTTGACAGAATCATGCCCCATGTAAGGGCTGACAGTAACTGCGTCAAAAGGCATTGACTCCAGGAAAGTTCGTGCGTAAGCCGCCGAAGAATTCCCGATATCAGCTCTTTTGGCATCGGCAATGGTAAAAACTGGCCCCGCCTTATGCCCGGCAATATAGGCCATTGTCTTTTCAAGACTCTCCCAGCCTTTGCTTCCATGCATTTCGAAAAATGCGATATTGGGTTTAAAGGCAACCGCTTCCCCGATGGTGGCATCAATGATCCTGCGGTTGAATTCAAACAAAGGGTCTTCGGAATTTTGGCAAATACATTCCGGAATACGGTTCATATCGGGATCCAGCCCGACACATAAAAACGATTTCTTCCGGCGTATCAGTGCCGTCAGTGCTGACCTGGTCATCATGATTAGGTTTCGGTGGAGACTCCCTCTTTCAATTTTTCTGCATTTTCAGCCACCTGCAGGGCTTCAATGATCTCGTGAATGTCACCGTCCATTATAGCCGACAGGTTATATAAAGTCAATCCGATCCGGTGTTCGGTCACCCTGCCCTGCGGAAAATTGTAGGTGCGGATTTTTGCGGAGCGGTCACCGGTGGAAACCATGGTTTTCCTCCTGGATGCAATTTCATCCAGGTATTTTTTGTATTCCATGTCAAAGATCCGGCTACGCAGAACTTTCATGGCTTTATCCATGTTCTTGATCTGGGATTTCTGATCCTGGCAGGAAACGACAATTCCGGTGGGATTATGTGTGAGGCGAACAGCTGAATAGGTGGTATTTACCGACTGTCCTCCCGGACCGGAAGAACAAAAGGTTTCCTTTTTGATGTCACTGGTCTTCAACTCAATGTCAAATTCATCGGCTTCCGGCAAAACAGCTACGGTTGCTGCAGAAGTATGCACCCTTCCCTGGGTTTCGGTCTGCGGCACCCTTTGCACCCTGTGGACACCGGATTCGTACTTCAATACTCCATACGTCCCGTCTCCGGTCACATTAAAGATCACCTCCTTGAAGCCTCCGGAAGTTCCTTCATTCATTTCCACCACCTCTGTCTTCCAGCGGCGGCTTTCACAGAACTTAGTATACATGCGGTACAGGTCGCCGGCAAAAATGGCTGCTTCGTCACCTCCGGTACCGGCACGGATTTCCACAATGGAGTTTTTGTCATCCTGCGGATCTTTGGGAACCAGTAAAACACGAATTTTCTCTTCCAGATTTCCCTTGCGCTCCTCCAGTGATTCCAATTCATTGTGGGCCATTTCCTTAAACTCCTGGTCTTTCTCATTGGCCAGCAGTTCCCGGGTTGATGTGATGTTATCAAGGATGTTTTTATATTCTTCATAGGCCCCGACAATGGGCTCGAGGTCTTTGTATTCCTTATTAAGTCTGATATAGCGCTTCATATCGGCAATGATCTCGGGGTCTGTGATCAATTGCCCAACTTCGTTGTGCCGCTCCTTGATTGCTTCCAGTTTCTCCAATAACATACGGGGTACTATTTATTTAAGCCAGCAAAGGTACAAAATTTCAAGGCCAATAAAAATCAGCCATATACATAAGTTCCATCCCCATCCCTGATGGTAAGCTGTTTTTTCTCTGAATCCAACACCTCCCCGACTATTTTGGCCTTCAGCTGAAAAGCATCACAAATCGCAATGATATCCCTGGCGACTTCCTCTTTTACGTAAAACTCAAGACGATGCCCCATATTGAATACCTGGTACATCTCTTTCTGTGGTGTACCGGAAACCTCCCCGATATAACGAAACAATGGCGGGGGTTCAAACAGGCGGTCTTTTACCACGTGCTGGTTTTTAAGAAAATGGAGGACCTTTGTCTGTCCTCCTCCGCTGCAGTGAATCATGCCATGTATATGATGCTTCGCCTGCTCAAATATCTGTTTGACCACCGGGGCATAAGTCCGTGTGGGACTTAATACCAGCCGGCCGATATCCAGGGGAACCCCTTCCATGGGATCAGTCAGCCGGGCTTTCCCCGTGTAAACCACTTCGTCGTCCAGGCTGTTATCAAAGCTTTCCGGAAACTTTTCTGAATACTCATGATGAAACACATCGTGGCGCGCAGACGTCAGCCCGTTGCTCCCCATCCCGCCGTTATAATCATCTTCATAGGTTGTCTGGCCGTCAGAAGCCAGCCCGACGATCACATCACCCGGAGCGATTTTCTCATTGGGAATGATCTCGTTTCTTGGGACCCTGGCAGTAACCGTAGAGTCCACAATCACCGTTTGCACAAGATCTCCCACATCAGCCGTTTCTCCACCGGTGAGCACCATTTCCACACCCAGTTCATTCATCCGGTCCAGGAAAGCCGCTGTGCCTTGTATGATGGCTGAAATAACTTCTCCGGGAATTCTCTTTTTGTTTCTTCCGATGGTGGATGAAACCAGCATATTGCCTGTAACACCGGCACATAACAGATCGTCCAGGTTCATGACCACGGCATCCTGTGCAATCCCTTTCCAGACCGACAGATCCCCGGTTTCTTTCCAATACATATAGGCCAGGGAAGACTTGGTCCCGGCACCGTCAGCATGCATCACATTGCACCATGCGGGGTCGCCCCCCAGGAAATCCGGCACCACCTTGCAAAAAGCATTGGGAAAAAGTCCTTTGTCAAGATTCTGAATGGCCTTGTGCACATCTTCCTTGGACGAAGACACGCCTCGTTTGTTATACTTCATCAAAAAATCTATTTATCAGTTACCAATAGCCCGCGGCAAAAACTATCTGCCCCCTGAACGCACATCATCTTCCCGACCCTCTTCCGGAACCGGAACCTCCGGATCCGTCTCCTCTTCCTCAGGCGGCTCATAATCTTCGTGCAGGACCCTGAATTCAGTGCGCCTGTTCATCTGATGTGCAGCATCCTGTATCTCTTCAGAAGGAAGCCCTTCAATAAATTCTTCCGTGAGCTCTGTACCTGCCTCGAACAAAAATCCTTCCCGTTCCACATCATGCTCCAGCACACGGGGTTCCCGCATTCCGTATCCGGCCGCCTCCAGCCTTTCACGGGCAATTCCCTGTTCCACCAGGTAATCCACCACAGCCTGGGCCCGCCTGTAAGACAAGGTATCATTATAAGCATGCGTACCCCGGCTGTCAGTATGAGAGGCCAGTTCTATCACAAAATTCGGATTGTCATTCATGGTCCGGACCAGGCCGTTCAGTGAGTCCCTGAACTGTTCCTGCAATTCCCAGCTATCGAATCCATAAAGGATTTCCGGCAGCTCGATGGCCGTTTCCGGGATGGGGGCAATACCAATATCCACCACAAATTCCCGGCTCTGCTCCACATCAAATGTAGACTCCTCTCCCCTGCCGGCAAAATAACCGGGTTTATTCACCACGATGTCGTACCGGGTATTCTCCCGTACAATTGACGGATCAAACACATACCTGCCTTCCCTGTCTGACTCAACCCTGCGAAGAGATCCATCAGAGCCGACAAGTTGTACTTCGGCACCGGGCACAACTGTCTGTGTGCTGTCATCCAGAATCACACCGGTTATAAAAAGTTCCAGCGGAGGCAGCATGAAAGAATAAATATCATAAGCCCCGGTACGGCCACGGTTAGAAGAGAAAAAGCCCTTTTCTTCTCCGGGCTTGAAGATGATGCCAAAATCATCGGCAGAACTGTTTACCGGTGTGCCGACATTCTCAGGCTCGCTCCACCCCTCAGGGGTATGGGTTGTTTTGAAGATATCGAGCCCGCCCATTCCGGGGTGGCCGTCTGAAGCAAAATACAGGGTTCCGTCGTCCCTGACGTAGGGAAACATCTCATTTCCACGGGTATTCACAGGTTCACCCAGGTTTCTTGGTGGTCCGAAATCATCCCCCTGTCCTCTTCGGCTGACAACCCATATATCCCTGTCACCCATACTCCCGGGCAGATCAGCTGCAAAATACAGCTCCAGTCCATCCGGGCTGATGGCCGGATGGCCCACGGTAACCATACTGTCATTGGTCAGCCTCACTTCCTGTGGTGAACTCCATTGTGCTCCATCCCTGCTTGCCCGGTATATCCGGCAACCGACATCAGCACCGTCACTTCTTGTACACCTTGTAAAGAACATTTCAGTGGCATCCAGGTTAACTGAGGGTGCCCCCTCATTAAATTCTGTGTTGACCGGGCCTTCATCCAGCAGCACAGGCCGGTTCCAGTCCCCTGCCCTGTCTTGCTGAGACACAAAAAACGAGGTGGGCTGGTTACCCGTCCAGGGATCTTCAAGACTTCCAAGGGCGTTATCCCTTGAGGAGGCGAAAATCAGCGTACTGCCCCTGTGATCACCGAAAGCAGGGGTGTAATCATCCTGGCGTGAGTTGAGGATTCTGATATCATCCACTTCATATTGTGTCGGATTCTCCCGGAGTTCCATGGCAAGTTCCACAGAAGCCATCCCACGGGGACCACGCCAGTCATCCGGGACCAGGTCTGCGTATTCCCGGTAGCGTTCCTTCGCCTCCTCGTACTTCTCATTCATCATCATGGCATCTGCCAGATAAAGCAGTGCCCTGGGATCATCATATCCCGCCCTGACCGCCCTGTTGAACCAGGCCTCCGCCATGCGGTGCTGGTTGGTATAGCGGTAACTAAGTGCCACCTTGTACATCAGGCGCGTAGCCTCTTCCCTGTCATTGCGCCTGACGCGTTCATATGCCCGCCTGTAGAGGTCTACCGCTTCATGGTACTGGCGCAGCTCAAAAGCCTTTTCAGCCCTTTCCACCCGCCTGTCCTGGGCCGACAAACTGTTCATACCACCCGCAAAAATCACTAACAGCAATATCAGGATTGGCCTGGAAAGCGAAAACATATTCTGGAAAACCATTTAATAAACAATCATGATGAAAATTACTGATAATGAAACGACATATCAGCCAATTAATTGTTATTCTTCAGGAGTGATTTAAGCTGTCATTCTCTTTCTTTTTCCCGTAAGGATAAGGAAGGTCATCATCCTCATTATCTGCAGGGGTATCAGGTTGGCGCACCTCTTTATCCATGCCTTCTGCTTGATCTGTTTGGTCTTCCTGATTACTTTTATCACCTGCCTGATGATCACCGATGCTTCCCTTGCGGAGATCTTCGCCCTCTTCTTCAGAAGACGCCCCTCCTGGATCGGAAACGGCACTCCCTTGTTCAGAAGCAGGACTACCCTGTTCGGAAGCAACCCCTCCTTTCTTGTTGCCATGAATCCCGCCCGGCTTGCCCTCGATCTCCGAACGCATTTCCCGGGCCTCCTTTTCAATATCGGAAGAATATCTGTGTATTTCAGTATTGATCTCCCTTTGCACCTTCTTGACTTCCCGCATTCCACGTCCTACCATCCGGGCCATCTCCGGTATTTTACCCGGCCCGAACAACAAAAGAACCAGCAACAACAGGATAAGTATTTCCCCGCCGCTGATCCCGAACAATAAAATATAGGGGTGTATCATTACCTTTCAGCTTACAAGGCAAAAATAATGCTTTTCTGCAAGAATCGGGCAAAAAGCGGAGGCCAGGAAAAAGATGCGCAACAAACTTATTTAAATTCGTATTTTTATCTCCAAAAAAAGACCGATATGCTTCCTTTTCAGAAGAAACTTTCCAATACATTCTATGCCTTGCTGAGTCTCCCGGCCACGGCCATGGGTTTCGGCCTGGCTGTCCAGATTGCCGCACTAAGCTGGCTTTTAAGTACAAAATACGGGCTGGAAATCAGTGATATTGGCCTGGTGTGGGCCACCGGGCCACTGGCCGGAATCATCGGACAGGTGGTGGTCGGTATCATCAGCGACAACGTCTGGGTGATGAACGGCCGGCGGCGGGCCTTTATCCTGGTTGGCGGGGTGCTGGCAGCACTGGGTTTGCTCGCCCTGCCAAATATCGGAGTCATTCAGGCAGGCATGGGGCTGGAAGGGGTTCTTGGTATTGCGATCGTTGTTTCCCTGAGCATCGATTTGGCCATCAATATCAGCTTTAACCCCACCAGGGCCATTATTGCCGATGTGACCCCGGAAGGGCGCCCCAGAACCAAGGGATATACCTGGATGCAGACCGTATCAGGAACTTTCGGTGTACTGGCATACCTGATCGGAGCCATTTGGGGCAATTATGCGCTTATTTATTTTGGTGTTGTGCTGGTATTCCTGTTCTCTGTTATTCCGCCTTTTTTCATAAAAGAACCCAGGCACCTCGGACAATACGGCAAAGACGAGGAGGAAGCAGCAGCTGCAAGCAAATCCGAGGCTGAGAACAAAAAAGACAGCGTCAATGAGGCCTCACTTTATGAGATCATGAAAACCATTCTCCCGCTATGGGGATTTCTCCTTTATGCCTTCTATGGTATTTTCAGAAGACTGGGATTGTTCCCGGATATCCCTTATTACGGACTAGAAATCTTTTGTTCCCTCCTGACCATTGTGGTAGTACTTGTCACCATGTCACAGAAAGAAACCGGGATTTCCAGGGAGAAAGACGGCCTGATCGGGTTCAGAAAAGTGCTTGCCGCCCATTCATTTACCTGGATCGGTGTACAGACCATGTTCATTTACCTGTTTGCCTTTGTACGTTTCCGCGTTCCGGAACTGGCGGATGTGGACATTGCCCCCGAACTCCTCCTGGAAAACGGTGCACTTGAATCGGCACGACTTCAGGAGATCGATGATACCATCGGGCGGATCGTCAACTGGAGTTTTTTCTCCCTCAACCTGGTGGCTGCCATTATCCCGGTTCTGATCCTGGAACCCCTGGCTGCCCGTTTTGGCAGGGTCAGAACTCATGCCGTCAGCATTGCCATCATGGCACTCGGCTATTTAAGCATCCTGCAGTTCGGGTACGCTCCTGCAGTTATCTACATGCTGATGGCCATTGTTGGTATCGGCTGGGCCGCTACCATAAGCCTGCCTTTCGCCATCATGTCACAGAAAATATCGCAATCACGGATGGGTTTATACATGGGATTATTCAACCTGTCTGTGGTACTGCCACAGTTTGTTTCAAGTTTCGGCGTCGGCGAACTGGTCCAGGAAGCAGAAAATAAAGGAGTGATTTTTATTGTGAGTGCACTCACTGTTGGCATTTCTGCAATCCTGTGGTTCTTTGTAAGAGAACCCAAAGACGTATTTACGGAAAACCCGGTTCTGGCTGAACAAAAGCAGGAGAAATAATACGAGGCAGGCCCGGACAAAGGGGAAAGGGGATGCAAAATTGAAACGTCCGCAAACCTGGCAATAGATAATATTGCTATATTGTGGTAACAGGGGTGGTAACAATTCAGGAAAAACAGAAAACCGTTGTAAAATACTGATTTACAACGGTTTTCTGTTTTGCTTTGTCGGGGTGAGAAGACTCGAACTTCCGACCCCTTGCACCCCATGCAAGTGCGCTAGCCAACTGCGCCACACCCCGATTTTGCTTTGCAAAAGTAACACATTCCACTTACCGGACAAAACTTTTTTTGGAAAAGTTTACGGCTTTCCTTTCCACTCAATGTCGCCAATACCGGCATCATAAGCGATTTTTCTGGCCAGTACAAAAAAGTAATCCGACAAACGGTTAAAGAACTGAAGCACCTTTTCATTCACGGCTTCCTGTTCACTGAGTTGAATCACAATTCGCTCCGTGCGCCGGCATACACAACGGCAAACATGGGCATAGGATACGGCTGGGTTACCCCCGGGAAGAATGAAATGCTTCAGCTCCGGCAGGTCTTCATTCATGACATCTATTTCCTTTTCCAGGAAACGGATATCATCTTGTGTAATATCGGGCAACTCGTCCTGTTTACATCCTTGATCACAAGCCAGAAGTGACTCTGCCACAAACACCTTTTCCTGAATACGCAGCAAAGTCCGTTTGTATGATGCATTCATCCCCTGGTCTCGCAACAAACCGATAAAGGAATTCAGTTCGTCGGCCGTGCCATATGCTTCAATTTTCAGATGATATTTGGGCACACGGCGTCCTCCAAGGAGCGAAGTTTCCCCACGGTCGCCGGTTTTGGTATATATTTTCCACTCAGTCATACACATTCCCGTTTCTTCCGTCTCCGGAAAAAAATCAATATTTCGCACAGAAATATTCCGTGCGAAAAAGAACTACATTGGTGGCATTGATTGCACTCCGGGCCTGGTTTGCTCCAGGGTAACCACCTCCTTGTTTTCTTCGTCTGATTCGACCACCCCGTCGCGCAGACGGATGACACGATGGGCATGCAATGCGATATCCTCTTCATGTGTTACCAGGATAATCGTATTCCCGGCATTATGGATATCCTGCAGCAATCCCATTATTTCAATGGATGTCTTTGTATCAAGGTTACCGGTGGGCTCATCGGCAAGAATGATGGAAGGATTGTTTACAAGAGCCCTGGCAACAGCTACACGCTGCCGCTGCCCACCTGATAACTCATTGGGACGATGATGCGTCCGGTCAGAGAGCCCTACCTGTTCCATAACCTCCTCTGCACGGCGAAATCGGTCACTCCTGGCCTGCCCCGCATAAACCAGTGGCAAGGCTACATTATCCAGGGCGGTACTTCTCGGTAGCAGGTTAAAGGTCTGAAACACAAAACCAATTTCCTTGTTCCTGATCTCAGCCAGCTCATTGTCCTGTAATTTACTGACATCCTTGCCGTTGAGAAAATATTCACCACTGGTCGGGGTGTCAAGGCAACCCAGGATATTCATCAGTGTGGATTTACCGGATCCGGAAGGCCCCATCAGTGCCACATATTCATTGCGTTGGATTGATACGGAAACACCGCGCAGTGCGCGTACGATTTCCATACCAACTTTATAATTCTTGTGGATGGAAGTAAGGCGAATGATTTCTTCTGACATGGCAGGGAGTAAAATTAGTGAACAAGTTATTACATGAGCGACAAAGGTATATAATTTCAAAATAAAAACCTGAAGCCAGACCCGCAAACATCCAGACAGGCAGGGCTTCAGGTTTTCAGATTTTCACAGACATCAGGAAAGTGACATACGAGGCAGTATCCAACAGGAAAATGCCTCCACCAATCAGTCCTGAACCTTAATGGTACAGCCAATGGCCCTGGTATAATCAGGATCCGGGTGCTCGCCGGCAAGCAAGGCATCTATGGCATTGGCCAGGAAGTGCTCTTCCACCGCAGACGCATCCCTGTAATTGTCATCAATGGCACCGATATAGGCGACCCTGAACTGATCTCCTTCTTTTTTCAGAAGATAAACGTGAGGTGTGCGCGTAGCGCCATACTCGGGATAAATAAGCTGATCTGCATCCACAAGGTAATCAAAGGGGAAGTTCTTTTCCTCTGCCCTTTCGATCATTTTGGTGTAGGAATCTCTTGGTTCAGCAATGGAGTCATTGGGGTTTACGGCGACCACAGGAAAGCCTTTGGGTGCATAAGTATTATGCAGTTCGATCATCCTGTCTTCGTAAGCAACCACATAGGGGCAATGATTACAGGAAAAGATCAGGACAATTCCTTTTGCATCTTCGTAATCAGCCATGGACACATAATTGCCGTCCACATTCAACAGGCGAAAATCTGTGGCAATATCGCCAACCTCGTACCCCTGTGCGAACAGCCCGGTACTATATATACCAATCAATAAAAGCAAAAAGACCTTTTTCATTGTTTTCGAGTTTGGTTAATAAAGATTTATTGGATTAAGGGTAACACAATTTCTTCCAGTTCATCAAATTCAAACTCCCTTTCATGAAAGCTCCGGTGGCCGGCAGAATAGATCACCGTTGCAGGAATGGCTCCGCTCCACTCTTCACTAACTAAAGGGATCCAGCGGTTAGAATTCGGATCATCAAGCAATAACACCTCGCTTTGAAGGTCCATTCGTTCCATAAAAGGAATAACCCGGTCATCAATCAGATCCGGATTGTCGAGACTCACAAGAATCACCTTTACCTTCCGGTCGCTGTAGGTTTCATTCAGTTGCTCAAACGCCGGGAGTTCCCTGACACATGGGGCGCACCAGGTCGCCCAGAAATTGATTACGTAAACCGAGTCGTTGTCCATTTCCAATCGCGGGGAAAAGGTGTCGAAGTCCATAACCTCAATTTCTTTGTCTTCCGCTGAAACGGGCGAGGCATAGACCGGGAAAAAGTTCAGTCCTGCAAATACCGCCAGCATTATTATGATTGTTCCGATATACTTCATAGGCAATAATCCTTTTTAAAGATACACAATTTTCGGAAAAGACGTCTGAAACCCGACAAAACTGCTCGTATTCACCAAAATAGAACAGCAGAAAGGAGAATTTGTTTACTGACAGTCCGGAATCAACTCATGATGATCGGGCTGAAAACAGAAAAGGTAAAAACCGGAATATCCGACTTCTACCTTTCCTGAATGCATTGTGAAACCCGGTAATATAGAAGGGGTGAAGTATACCGGTATGCTCTCTTACGCTTATCCCCTATTTGGCATAAGCCACTGCCCTTGTTTCACGAATAACGGTAATCTTGATCTGACCGGGATAGGTCATCTCCGTCTGAATTTTCTTGCTCAGATCCTGGGAGATCTGATCAGCCTCCGCATCGGAGATCTTCTCACTTCCCACAATTACGCGCAACTCACGACCAGCTTGTATGGCATAAGTTTTCACTACCCCCGGATAAGACAAAGCGAGTTCTTCCAGGTCATTGAGGCGCTTTATATAGGATTCTACAACTTCACGGCGGGCTCCGGGGCGGGCGCCTGAAATGGAGTCGCATATCTGGATAATGGGTGAAATCAGGCTTTCCATCTCCACTTCGTCGTGGTGCGAACCAATTGCATTACATACTTCAGGCTTCTCTTTATACTTTTCGGCCAGTTTCATTCCAAGTACAGCGTGGGGCAATTCAGGCTCATTATCCGGCACCTTTCCAATATCATGCAACAGGGCCGCACGTTTGGCTACTTTTGGATTCAGTCCAAGTTCAGCGGCCATGGTGGCAGCCAGGTTGGCTACTTCTTTGGAGTGCTGGAGCAGATTCTGCCCGTAAGAGGAACGATACTTCATCCGACCCACCAGCCTGATAAGCTCGTGATGCATCCCGTGTATCCCAAGGTCAATCGTGGTTCGCTTCCCGATATCGATGATCTCCTGTTCAATTTGTTTCTGGGTTTTGGCAACAACTTCTTCAATCCGTGCAGGATGAATGCGTCCGTCCGTAACCAGTTTATGCAGGGATAACCGGGCTATCTCACGCCGGACGGGGTCAAATCCGCTCAGGATGATGGCTTCCGGTGTGTCATCCACAATGATCTCCACACCGGTGGCAGCTTCCAGTGCCCGAATATTTCGGCCTTCGCGCCCGATGACCCTTCCCTTGATCTCATCGCTTTCAATCGGAAATACAGAAACGGAGTTTTCAATAGCGACCTCCGTAGCGGTCCGTTGAAGAGACTGAATGACCAGTTTTTTGGATTCCATATTGGACGTCAGCTTAGCCTCTTCCATTACTTCCCTGATGTAAGACTGTGCGTCAGACTGGGCTTCCTGTTTGAGTGTTTCCACAAGCTGCAGTTTCGCTTCCTGCGCAGACATTCCGCTGATGCTTTCCAGTTCCTCAAGCTGCCGTTTATAAGTTTTATCCAGATCGGCCTGCTTGTTATTGAGAATCTCAAGCTGATTGTTCAGGTTTTCGCGAATTGCACTGACCTCGTTCTGCTTTCGACTGAGTTCTTCCATTTTTTGGGAAAAAGAAGACTCTTTCTGTTTGAGTTTGTTTTCAGCCTGGGATAGCTGATGGTTCTTTTCGGCAACATACTTTTCATGTTCGGCCTTCAGCTGCAAAAATTTTTCTTTTGCCTGAAGTATTTTCTCCTTTTTCAGCACCTCTGCCTCCGAGGTGGCTTCTTTAAGTATCTGGTTACTCTTGCGCAAAACAGATTTACGCAATACAGTGCCGGCGATCAGCACCCCGAGTCCCAGCGATATGGCCGAAATGACAACAATTAATATCACGTTGGCATTCAATAATAGGATCATATCACAATTGGTTTGTGTTAAATGAATAAAAAAAACCCGCATTGAATTCAATGAGGTTTTGAGAAACCCCTGAATACAAGATTAGGGGGTCAGGATCTTTCGAACTTCCACTGCCCTTTGCAGGGTATTACCGGTTTCCCGGTAATATTGAGGCCTGTTCTAGAGACCATGAAACTTACCCTAAATTTTAGTAGTGTTGAGTTTCTAAAACGTACATTTGAATTAATGCGGGTTGTATCGAAATATTTTCAAAGAGCTATTGGCTTTTTCCCAACAATTTGCTTTCCAGCAGATGATCAACCTCCTCCAGTTCCTGTTTCAATTTATCATGTTGTGCCGCCGTATCAGACAAACTTAAACATTCAACAGCAAATTGCAGATTCACCATTGCCAGTAAGTCCTGCGTATCACGGAAGGCGTAATTACCGGCATATTCTTTCATCTTTTCATCTACCAACTTCGCTGCCCTTCTGAAGGTCTCCTCTTCAGCCTGGCTGCTGACAGCGAGCCTGTAAGGACGTTCTGCAATTATAACTGATATCAGTTGATCTTTCATACAAACTGTGCTTACCTGTTGTTTAAAAGCACATGACATTTCTCGATTTCCCGCAAAAGTTCATCAACTTTTTGCACGGCTCTGACGGAATTACTATCACCAAGACCTTTTACCAGCTGTTCGCGTGTCAGTGCTGTCTCCAGCTGATTGATCCTATTTTCAGAATCGGAAAGCATTTCCTCCAGCTGCTTCTTTTCTCCCTCCAGCTCACTTATCCGGTCCTTCAAATTCGTATTGCTGATCAGCAATCGTTTAACCTTGTTACGGATCGCTTCAACGATCAGTGATAATTCATCCATCCTGTCAAAGACATTTTAGCCTAATACAAATGTACAATTTTTTCCGTCAATTGCATCAACATTTTTTTAACGCTTAAAGGCCCGGTATTGTTTTTATTTTCTACCATTATCAGAAACATCGTCATAACCGATCCCAGTCCCCGGTACTTCAGCGTAAAACGCCCGTGGGCTTTAAAGCTTAATGGATATGGTAATGATATACCTCCCGCCGGGGAATATGGAAAGGAAACGAAATGCGCAACCGAAACCCCGCCTCTTTTTCCAGATGGAACTCTCCGCTGAGCTGTTCCTCGACCAACATTCTCGCAAGCTGTATCTCCTGGCAGCCATGGACCGTTTCCGGATGAATTTCCGGCCATGAGAACTCTGGGAAAGAGATCAGTAAACAGCATTGATTTTTCTTATCCTTCCAGAGGTTTAACTCTATTTCCGAATTATGCCCATGCCCTTTCCCCCTTTTTTTGTTCGTGGCATGATTGCAATTGCATATATAACTGAATAGTTCGTTGATCACAAGGCCCAGCGGCAAAGCCTGATCGGCCGGCAGCAAAATCTCCTCAGCCCGGATCGAGAAACAGGAGTCCCCTTTCGCGTCGATCCCAAAAAGGTGGTCAAACCGGTCCGCCAGACCTGACAAAAACCCCTTGAAGTTCACATTGCTGTAGTTAATCTCAGGGGAAGCGTGCTCATGAACCATTAAAAGAGCATGAATCCTTTGATGCAAGTCGGCCAGGCTATTGAATTCATGCGGAATCTTTTCCGGTTCGACACTGGTGCCAATCAGTGAAAGAAATATCCTCAGGTTTTTTTTGACACGGTGGTGAATTTCCTCCAGCATCACCTCCATTTCCGCAATTTCAATTTTAATGGCTTCCTCGGCTTGCACCCTCTCAGTCATTCTTTGCTGTGCCTCCCTTACCGATCGGGCAACCTCCCGGGTACGATTTTCGGTTTCTGCCTCAAGGGCTTTACTTTCATTGCGAATGGTTTCTTCCATCAGGATTCGTTGCCTGACTTCCTCTTCCAGCGCCAGTGCTGAACGCATATCTTCCCCATAGATCACAATTCCGTGAGAATCATCGAATTTGTCTGATAATTCCGCACAATAAAGATTGACAGGAATAACATCTCCGCCGGAAGTCCGCATATGCATTTCCAAAGGCCCTGAATGACCGGTATGCCTCCCCCTGCGTATAAGCTTTTCCAGGGCAACTTCGTTTTCAAAAAAATCAACCAGGCTGCTTCCCCTTACTTCACCATGTTCCCTCCTCATAAGCTCTATGCTAAATGTGTTTGCATAAACAATCCTCCCTTCTTCATCACAGAAAAAGACAAGCTGTTGCAATTCTTCCATTAGCCTCCGGGCGCTTTCAGAAGGAAGCGGAGAATAAAGATGATATTTCAGGTACCCGAATGTCAGTCCGAAAAACAACGGGAAAAAATACATATGAGGCAGTTTCAGGTGAGCCGATTCGGCAAATGCGGGAAGCAGATAGTCAAACCAAAGCATAAAGAAAATAGCCAGCAACAATGTGTAAAAAGCAAGCTGATACTGTTTACGTTCGCCGGTTCGCTGCAACCCCCGCTGCCAGCGGCCCAGCATTCCAAAAAGCCTGCTACCGGCAATTATCATCATCAGATATAAAAGGTAAGTGGCCAGCTCAAAAACCAAATGCCGGTCTCCATCATCACCTGCCAGAAGAAGGAGCAGGAACTCCACAACAAACACAAGCAGGAAAACAAGGCCCGGCAGCAGTAATCCGCGATTCCAAAGCCGGTGGTTTTTATCGGGCAGGGTGGTCAGCAAAGCAAAAAAACGCACCAACATATAGGGAAGTAAGGACAAACCTATGAGTACAATCAATTCCCAGCACGCAACATGAGGTTCAAATACGGGCAAATAAGTGAAAGACAAGGTCAGTGACCAGATACCAAAATACACCGTCAGGCCGAAAAACCAACGGTTAAATTTTGCTTCGGGATTTTTCCAAAGCAGGTAAAGGCCTGCCTGAAAGTAGAACAGGGCCACCAGCAAAGAAAAAAACAAAACCCACTGCATAATTGACTTAATTATGATAAATGATTATCGGTGAAACGGACAATTACCCTGGTGCCTTTATGCGTTGAATAAGAAATGCTTCCGTTAAGGTAATCACTGACCAATGCATGAACCAGGTTAAGGCCGATTCCTGTTTCAGCCGGCATGCCGTCTGTTAAGGGCAACCCCCGGCCATTGTCCCAGACAACCAAATGATATTCTTCCTCTTCTTTATAAAATTCTATATTCACAAACGAATAGGCAAATACGGGAAGGTCTCTGGTTTTTTCTTCCGGAAAGGCGTGAATCAGTGCATTGGTCAGCAACTCATAAACGATTATGCCGCAAGGGATGGCCAGGTCAATAGAGATTTCCTCTTTCCCGTGCTTAACCCTGAAGTACACATCTTTGCGCCTTATAAAACGCCCCTTTAACTCACTGGCAGTAGCACGGATAAAATTGCCAAATTTAATCTTCCCGATGTACGGAGAATCATACAGATTTTCATGTATCTGGGATATTTCCCGTACCCGTTTCACAATTTTTCCGAATTTTTCATGTTCGTGGTCAGGGAGCCTTTTCTGACTGTATGCCATATTCACAAGTGATACAATCATCTGAACATTATTCTTTACCCTGTGATGGATCTCCCGCAGCATCTCATCTTTCACCGAAAGTTCTTTGCGGAGCTGTTCCTCAATTCTTTCACGGCGGGCAATCTCATCATCAAGTTTTTTATTGGCCTCAATCAGCTCCTCCCGTCTTCGTTCCACACGTTTTTCCAGCCCTGCCCGAAGTTCATCAAGAGCTGCCCTGACCCGGTTACGTTTTCTGACCTCTATATGCAATTCAAGCTTTTGTCTGTTGTCCACCCCCAGCAACACAAACCCGACGATATTTCGAAAGGTATCGTGCACCCTGATTATGGAAACCCTGACCGGGATCAGATTTCCTTCAGCGGAAATAAGAGAACATGCGACTACCTTGGTGTCCAGATTTCCCCTTGCCCTATCCAGCTGTTTTCGGACAATGGGAGGGCGGAAGAACAGATCCTCCGCATTTTTATAAACAAGCTGATGACGGGGATACTGCAACACATCCTGGGCAAACCGGTTCATGGCATAAATCTGGCCGGTGCGGTCAAGGTAAAAAACAAACTGCCGTATCCTGCGGATAAACTGGTCGGCAAGTTCGTCACGGAAAAAACGTCGGGGATTCAGTAAGGTCAGCGGGAAGAACAAACCCGCCATCAGTGGAACCGTGGTAAGATGACCGGTTTCAGGAACAAAAACCCCCCAGGCCAGGAGCGGCGTGAGTTCAGTGATCATGGCAGTACCCATCAACAGCATTAAAGACACCCCCATGATCAGTCGCTGAAGTTTTTCCTTATTGGAAAAAGAAGGCCGTCGGTTATTTGCCCTGGAATACAATAACCACAAACAGGCAAAAGCACCGCCTGCAAAGTACAATGCGGAAAGATGAAACCACCAGGCATATCCGGCCGGATTGAAATACCAAAGGCTGTCCTCGCCCCGGTAAAACTGTTTAAGGGAAGATGCTTCCCACAAATAGGTCAGAATAAGGCCGGCAGCCAGCGGAAGCATCCCGAAAAAAACAAATCTCTTCCACCACGCGGACTGGTTCTGGGTAAAATGCATAAAAAACCAGACCAATAGTACGGGAAACAAATACCTGGCTATAACAGCCATACGATCAAGAAGATATACCACTCCGGACTGATCAAAAAAGCTGAAAAGCAAATAGCAAAGACTCATCCAGGCCAGCGAAAGTGAAAGAAACACAAAAGAGCGATGCACGTTATCGGGAGGCATGGCCTTCCAAACGTAAATGGCCGCTTGAAGATAAAGCAGCAAGGCCACAAAAGAAAAAAAAGCATATAATGTCATTGCCCCTTGCTATAATGATCAGCGAGTCACCCGACTGGCCCGGAAACAAAGCCTTAATCCTGGTCTGAAAGAAATCGTTCTGCCTCAATAGCCGCCATACAGCCTGTCCCCGCAGCTGTAACGGCCTGGCGGTACACATGGTCCTGCACATCACCCGCAGCAAATACCCCCGGAACGTTGGTCCGGGTGGAATCGGGACTGGTTTTCAGGTATCCGTTCCCGTCCATTTCCAGTTGTCCTTCAAATACACCGCTATTGGGCTTATGGCCAATGGCCACGAAGAAACCTTCCACATCAAGCCTTTTGATCTCACCATTTTTGACGTTTTCAAGCAACACCCCGTTCACGGTCTGATCCCCCACAATCTCTTTAGGGACGTGATCCCACACGATCTCAATATTGGGAGCTTTCATGACCCGGTGCTGCATGGCTTTGGAAGCCCTGAGCTCATCCCGCCGGTGAACCAGGTATACTTTTTTGCACAATTTGGAAAGATATGAAGCCTCTTCACAGGCGGTATCTCCTCCACCTACCACAGCCACAGTCAAACCCCGGTAAAAAAAACCGTCGCAGGTGGCACAGGCCGATACGCCGTGACCATTGAATTTTTGCTCTGACTCAAGCCCCAACCATCGCGCAGAAGCGCCGGTTGCAATGATCAGCGTTTCAGCCAGCACTTCCTTTTTCCCATCAATAACCACCCTGAAAGGTCTTTTCGAAAGATCAGCCGCCGTAGCCATCCCAAAGCGGACATCCGAATTAAAGCGTTCCGCCTGTTTCTGAAAGTCCATCATCATATCCGGGCCTTTTACCCCTTCCGGGTAGCCCGGGTAATTTTCCACATCTGTGGTGATGGTTAGCTGCCCGCCAGGTTGAAGGCCCTGATAAAGGACCGGCTGCAGATCGGCTCTTGCCGCATAAATGGCGGCTGTGTATCCTGCCGGGCCACTCCCGAGGATAAGGCACTTAATTTTTTCAGCTTGATCACCCATGAATCTCAATTATTTTTTCGTTAATAGTCTCTGTCATCTTCAGAACAAAAATAGGAAAATGGCTGCACGTGTACCCAAAAGCTCCGATTAATTTTAGCAAATAAATTGTAAGTTTGTGGTAATACGGATATAACCTATTTTCACCGGTATGCCAGGACAGAAACAAGTTTCTTTAATTTTGATACTCATTTTGATTACCGGTGGCTGCAACCGGCGTATTCATCAATCAGCCGCCGAAGATGAACAGCGTGAAATGGCCATAGCCGCCATGGCCTTTCCCGCAAGAAACAACCAGTTTGCTTTTGACTTGCTGCATGTTCTCCCCCCCGACAAGGAAAATTTTGTAGTTTCCCCTTTCAGTATTTCCGCTGCCATGGCCATGACCTATGCCGGTGCCCGCGGAGAGACCAGGGAACAAATGGCACGGGTAATGCATTTTGAAGATGAGGACTCCGGGTTTCATAAACAATACGGGGAGTATCTTGATGAACTGGACCTGATGGCCGGAGACAGTATTTCGTTGAATATTGCCAACGGTTTATGGGCACAACAAGACTATCATTTCCTGGATTCTTTTTTTGACCTGATCGAATCTGCATATGATTCACGCACCTTCATGGTGGATTTCATGGCTGACCGGGAAGGAATCAGGCAAAATATCAACCATTGGGTCTATGAAGAGACCGCAGAAAACATTGATGACTTAATCAGAAGGGGAGTGCTGACAGCAGATACCCGCCTGGTGCTGGTCAATGCCATTCACTTTTTCGGACCATGGATGGAGGAATTTGAGCCTGAATTGACCCGGGAAGACAACTTTTTTCCCTCACCGGGAGAGCAGTCGCAGGTAAACTATATGATTCAAAGAGATACCTTCCCTTATTTTGAGGATGAAAACATGCAGGTATTGGAAATTCCCTATGCGGGCGGAAAATTTTCCATGATGGTCATTCTGCCCTCAGAAGGCATTGAGCTGGCTTTGCTGGAAGAATCACTGGATGCGTTGTGTTTTTTCAGGTTAACAAGGCGGGTCAGGCCGGCAGCGATTGAATTGCTCCTTCCCAGATTTGAAGCCCGTTCGGGGGTTGACCTGGAAGAAACACTTGCTTCAATGGGAATGCAAAACGCTTTTACAGATTATGCTGACTTTTCCGGGATGACCGGGCAAGCGGATCTGAAGATTGACAAGGTGATCCACCAGGCGATGATAGAAGTGGCAGAAAAAGGAACAGAAGCAGCTGCTGCCACAGCCGTGGTGGCCATACGCAAAACAGCACCCGGGCAGGACGAATATCATGTATTCAACGCCAACAGACCTTTTCTCTTCTTTATCAAAGACAATCAGCATCAGAGTATTCTCTTTGCAGGCCGTGTGATGGATCCGGCCATGAAGCAAGATCAATAATTATTTTCCTTATGGCCATCAAACTTCTCGCAACCTCCGACCTTCACCTCGGGCGAAAATCCGCCTCCATACCGGGAAATGTTCCCGAAGCATCAACCCGCTGCAGCTGGGAGCGTATTGTCGATTATGCCGTGACGCATTCTGTGGATGCATTATTGCTCGCAGGTGACATCGTGGATCAGGATAACCGGTATTACGAAGCCACAGGGACACTGCAGCAGGGGTTTGACGCCCTGGGCCAGGCAGGCATAGAAGTATTTGCTGTCGGAGGCAATCACGATCACGATGTGCTTCCACAGCTCCTCAGGCATCAATCAAATAACCATATACACCTGTTAGGCACCAACGGCAGGTGGGAAACAAAAACCTTTGTTAAAAACGGACAGGAGATACAATTTGCCGGATGGTCATTTCCGGCCGGCAGTGTTACCGGTAACCCCCTGTCAGGTTTTGACACGGCACCGATCAATAATCAGCTTTTTACCATCGGGCTGCTGCATGGTGATGCAGACATGGCAGAAAGCAACTACGCACCGGTACCACTTGACCACCTGATAAAGACAAATATACAAGCCTGGGTACTTGGCCATGTGCACAAGGCCCAGATTCTTCACCGCAATGACCCGCTTATTTTCTACCCCGGATCACCGCAGGCTTTAAGTGCAAAAGAAACAGGTCCCCACGGGGTCATGCAGCTGACTGTCGATAATGACGGAGAAATAAAGATCAGTCACATCCCTTTATCTCCCGTACGTTATGAGCATATTGAACTCGATGTATCACATGTGAGCAACAGAGACGATTTGCGCAAAACAATAACCGGAGGGATTATGGATCATTCTGCCAGCCTTGATTCCGAACCGGGGCAACAGGGATATTTGATTTTCGATATCGGGTTAACCGGTGAACACACTGATCCTGTCAAGATCCGGGCATGGTCGGAAGATGAAATTGAAGACTATGCAAGGGAAACAGCCGGCGGCACACAACTGCTTGTAAGAAAAACTTCCACCAATGTGAGGCCAGCCGTAAAAGATCTGGCGGCCTGGGCCAATGACCCTTCTCCGGTGGGCAAACTGGCAGAAACCATCCTTGCCATTGAAAAGGGGCAATCCAGCAACTTTATCGAGGAGCTGGTTGCAGCGTGGAAAACCAACGCAAAGGAACTGCAACAGGCCGGGGTCTATGGCCCTTTACATGCCTCAGAAAGACTGGAAAATATCACTGAAAAACAAGCCAGGCAATATATTCTCAAAGAGTCCAGACAACTGCTGGGCACCTTGCTGGCTGAAAAAGGAGACCGCATCAATGGATAAAAAGGCCCTGATAATAAAAGATTTATCCATCAGAAAGATTCCCGGGTTTCCTTCGGGCATGGAACCCTATACTCATTTTGCCGACCGGCTCAACATCATTGCCGGCCCGAATGCATCCGGAAAAAGTTCAACGGCCAGACTGATTCAGCAGCTGATCTGGCAGGATCATGATGGAAGCAGCGAAGCCAGCGCCTCATTAAACATTGACAATGAACCCTGGCAAATCCGCACAGACCCCCTTCAGACAAAAGCGGAGCGAAACGGAGTCCCTGACGAACTCACAGGCCTTCCACCGGCGGAGTCACGTGATCACTATCTGTTGGCCCTGCAAGAACTGATCAATGCAGAAGACAAGGACCTTGCCAAACAAATAGCAAAAGAAGCCATCGGCGGATATGACCCCGAGAATGCGGCCAGAATATTAGGTTATTCGGACAAGGTCAGAAACAAAAGCAGCAGGGAGTATTCCGGTTTTATCAAAGCAAGGCAAGATCTCCGGAAAATTTCTCAGGAACAACAACAGTTAAAGAAAGAAGAAGAGACCCTTGAAACCCTCAGTAAAGAAAAAGAAAAGACCCGACAGGCCGCCCGGCTGCGGGACTTTTATTCCCTTACGAAAGAATACCTCGAAGCCAGACAGGCAGTTGATATCAACCGAAAACAATTAAACCGGTTCCCCGGCCCGATGGAAAAACTTTCAGGGGATGAGTTCTCCAGGATTACAGAGCTGGGAGAGGAAATTGATCAGGCGGACGAAAAAGTGAATGAGGCCAAAAAGGTCATCGAAAACAGCCGGGAAATGATTGCCTCCCTGAAGATGCCTTCAGGAGGGACTGGCAAGGAAACCATTGAGGAGCTTGAGAAAAAAGCTGAGGACCTGGCTGATTATGAAAAAGAACTCAGAGATACCAGACATCACCTCAGAGAGGCCGAAGCAAGGACCCGGGCTGCACTGAATGCAATTGACAAAAACCTGGATACAGCCCCCTGGAAAGGCCTGGACTTACAGGATGTGAATGAACTGGATGAATACCTGCAAACGGTACAGGAACGATTAAGTAAGAAACAGTTTCTGGAGCATGAAATCGGGGAACTTGAAAAGGAAATTGCTCCGGATCCGCCTCACTCATCCGAAATAATACAGTCCGGGATCACCGCACTGAGTAACTGGTTGCAGGAAGAACAAAGCCATAACGGGATTCCCGTTAAATGGGCGATTATCCTGTCAGCCTCAGGAAGCATAACGGCCATTGTAACACTCTTTGCCGGGATGTACGGGTTGACCGGAATACTGCTGCTTATGCTGCTTACGTTTTACACCCTGAGTTTGCGCCCGGCACCAAAAAACAACATCCGGGAAACGGATTATAAAAAAACCGGTCTTCCTTTGCCAGGCAGATGGGATACTGAAGCTGTATCCGAACGTTTGGACAGTCTTGCCGCTGCCTTACAGGAAACAAAACACAGGGAATATATTATTCCCAGGCTGAAGTTCCGGCAGGAAGAACTGGGAAAAGTCTCCCGGCAGATGGACGATATTCTGAAGAAAGAACAGGAATTGAGGAAAGTACTGGGAACCGCTCCCGGCATTCCGTCAGATAATTTAAAAAGCCACAGCTCACTTTACTGGTTTCTGACCAATATACGTGAGTGGCAAGAACATAACACCAGGAAAAACACCCTGGAATCACAACAGGAATCTTTACATGATCAGAGGAGAAAACTGCTGGATGAACTGAACACCAGATTCCGGCATTTTAACATGGATGAAGCAAAAGATGCACATCAGGCCAGGGCCACCTGTAAAATAATCGCCCGGGAAGCGGATACAAGGCAGCAGTCACTGGAGGAAATCAAAAGACAGGAGCAACGGATCCGGGAAAATCTGAAGATCCGGCAGGTGAAGAATCAAAGGTTGCACAAAGTATACACGACTCTGGGGCTGAATTACGGAGAAAAAGAAGAAGTCTGGCAGCTGACAGAAATGCTGAATGATTACAAAGAGTCTGTTTCTGCGCATGAAAAGGCGAATATTCTTTATATAAACAAAGAACAGATTTTGAAAAACCACTCCCTTTACCGGGCGCACGAAAAAGAGATTGAAGCACTCAGCGTGGATGAGGCTCAGGCATTTCAGGACAAATATGAAGCTGAAGCAGCCCGTTCCGGGGAGGTTAATAAAAGGATCACGGAAATTCAAACGAAGATAGGACTGACCACCCGGGGAGATGATCTGGAAAATGCATTGGCAGTCAAAGAAAGGACCCTGGATGATCTGCAATTTCTTTATGAAAACAACCTTACCTCGCTGACCGGCCACCTCCTTGTCAGCAAACTCCGGGAAACTACCCAGACACAGAATAAATCAAAAGTCTTCAGAGACGCGGGGAAACTATTCAGCCGCATCACCAACGGGCGTTATGAGTTGCGGATCGGTGACCTCAATAAGGCGGCTTTTCTGGCCTTTGACACCAGCACGCGACAGGGACAGCCTTTGGATGAACTGTCGACGGGCACACGTCTGCAGCTGTTGTTGTCGGTTCGCCTCGCTTTTATTGAAACCCGTGAAAATCAACTGCGCCTGCCGCTGCTGGCGGATGAATTGCTTGCAAACAGTGACGATGTAAGGGCCGGGTCGATTATGCAGGCACTCATTGCATTCAGCGAATACGGAAGACAGGTTTTCTACTTCACCGCCCGGGAAGATGAAGTAGCCAAATGGAAATTGAAGCTCCAGGACCATGCGGCCACTTCCTCCAAAATCTTTCGCCTGGAAAACAAGCTGTATACCAGCGGACGAAAACCTGAGGAGAAGGCGACTGATTCACTCCCGCGGTTTGAGAACAGGGAGCTCCCCTCCCGGTCAGGTCTGGATCATTATGAATACGGCAGGGCAATCAATGTACCCGCATTCAGCATTTTGCAGGATCGGCCGGAGAGGCTTCATCTCTGGTACCTGATCACCGACACAGAACTGCTGTATGATTGCCTTCGAAAAAACATCAACAGCTGGGGGCAGCTAAGCAGCTATCTTGAGCACGGAGGTCAACTGGAAGGGGTCACGGAAAGCGTGCAGGAAACCCTTCACAAAAAAATGAAACTGCTCGGCCGTTTCCGGGAACTCTTCCGCAAGGGCCGTCCAGGGCCGATAGACATAGAGGCCCTGGATGAATCAGGGTTGATCAGCCCGGCTTTCAGGGAGAAAGTATATAGGAAACTTGAAGCAAACCATGGTGACCCGGCAAAGCTGCTGGAGTCTTTGCAGAACAAAGAAATTCCCGGTTTCAGATCCAATAAGACGGAGGAACTGGAGGCATTCCTGAAAGAGGAAGGTTACATTGACGACCAGGCCCCACTTCCCATGGAAGAGATCATGGTTCAATTGCAGGCTCTCTGCTCCGCCCTGAATTTGGATTTACAGGAAACGGAAAGTTTTCTACGGAGAATACTGAAATAAATGTGCAAAAATTCGCATACTGCATTCATTAATTCCGTATATTGATGACCGTATAATCCATATTAAATGACTGATAACACATATAAGTTAAATAATAAGAATATTGATTCGGGCAGCGACAGAAAATACCGTCTGATATTTGAAAACGCTCCGCTGGGCATTCTTCATTTTGACAACAACGGGGTTATTACTGAGTGCAACAGCAATTTTGTCGAGATCGTCGGGTCTTCCAAAGATGCCCTTATTGGGATTAATATGCTGAACCTGCCCGATCAGAAGGTGGTGCGGGCTGTACAATCAGCCCTTGAGGGCAATATGTCATCTTATGAAGGGATTTACCAGTCAGTTACCGCAGATAAAACCACAGCGGTAAGTGCCTTTTTTGCCCCGGTCATGACTCCCGGAGAGAATTTTAAAGGGGGAATCGGCGTGGTGGAAGATATCAGTCCGCGGAAAAAAGCCGAAGAGACCCTTGATTATCAATTACGATTCCAGCAACTGACGGCGGAACTATCCTCCAGTTTTATCAGTGCCAGCAGCGAAAACATTGACGAAAAGTTCAACCGGATGCTTCGGGAAATCGGACTGTTTTTCGAGGTAGACAGAACTTACCTGTTTTTTTTCTCGGATGATTTCACCACCTACACGAATACGCATGAATGGTGCGCTGAAGGAATCGCTCCCCAGATTGACCAGTTACAAAACCTCCCTGCGGATTATCTGCCCTTTTTGAAAACAAAGATGTTTCAAAGAGAACCCGTGCACATTCCGGATATCGACCAATTGCCGGAAGAAGCTGCTTCCGAGCAAGCTGAATTCCAAAAACTGGAAATCAATTCCTTATTGAATGTGCCCATATACAGTGAAGAGCGCCTTCATGGTTTTTTTGGCTTTGACATGGTCCGGCATAAAAAAAGCTGGCAGGATACCGACATTGGTTTTTTGCGGGTACTGGCCAACATCCTGGCAGACGCCATTATTAAAGTCAACACTGAGCGATCGCTCCTCCGGGCCAAGGAAAAGGCTGAAGAGAGCGACAGGCTGAAGTCTGCATTTCTTGCCAATGTGAGTCACGAAATACGGACTCCCATGAACGGCATACTGGGGTTCCTTGATCTGCTGAAATCACCCAGCCTCGAGGGAGCGGAAAAAGACAAGTACATTGAGATCGTCAACCAAAGCGGACAAAGACTCCTTGATACAATCAATGATATCATTGAAATATCCAGGATTGAATCCGGTCAGATGGATGTAAAAAAGGAAGAAGTGGATGTATTCGAACTGTTGAACTACCATTACACCTTTTTTAAACCCAAAGCTGATGCCCGGGGCCTTGCACTGAGTATCAGCGAACAAATTCCGGCGGAGAAAGCCCTGGTATATTCCGACAGGCATAAACTGGACGGTATGCTTACCAACCTGTTGAATAACGCCATTAAGTTTACCAGTGAAGGGTATATCGAATTCGGTAATTACATAAACAATGACGGGTTCGTGTTTTTCGTCAGAGACACGGGGATTGGTATTACGCCGGACCAAACGAAATCCATTTTCCGGCGGTTCGTGCAGGCCGACCTCAACCTGTCCAGGAAGCATGAAGGATCCGGGCTTGGGCTTCCCATTGTTAAAGCTTACATCGAAATGCTGCATGGGCATATACATGTGGATTCCACCCCCGGAGAAGGCAGTACCTTTTACGTCACCATCCCCTACAACCCCGTCAAAACCAAAAAAACGGAAAAGAAAGAAGCAGTCACCCGGGGAAAATCACTGCAGCCCGGGAGTGTTTTACTGATCGCCGAAGACGATGAAATGAGTTACCTGTATCTGAAAACCATCCTGGAAGATGAGCCCGTTAAACTGATACGTTCAAAAAACGGGGAGCAAACCGTAAAAGCCGTCAGGGAAAATCCCGATATATCACTTGTTCTGATGGATCTGAAAATGCCGGATTTTGACGGGCTGAAGGCTACGCAAAAGATCAGGGAATTCAATCAAACAATTCCCGTTATTGCACAAACCGCCCATGCCCTTTCGGGAGATAAGAAAAGAGCCATCGATGCCGGTTGCAACGACTACATTTCAAAGCCGATCAACCGAAAAGCATTGTTGCAGGTAGTCCATCATTACATCGGCAAGGAAAAAAACGGCCAGCAATAACCTTTCCGGTCGCCGGTGCAGAAAACAGATCAGTCTCTGTTCACCTATTCGTAATTCAGGTTTTTCACCGGATTCTGCCGGGCTGCCCTTGTGGAGTAAAACAAAACCGTCAATGTAGCAATCACAAGAATAAGCGATATGGAAATGCCAAAATGTGTGGCTCCTACGCCAATCCGGTAAGGATAGTTATCCAGCCACCTGCCCATGATCAGGTATGCAAACGGCAGTGATATAAGTACCGCCAGCGACACCACCCGTAAAAATGCACTCACCAGCATTACGTTAATACTGCCGGTTGTCGCACCCAGCACCTTGCGAATACTGATCTCCTTCCTGCGCTGATTCATCATATAGGATGTCAGCCCGAATAAACCAAGGCAGGAAATCACAATGCATAACACGGAAAACCACAGGAACAGCTTCATGGCGTTTTCTTCCTCCCTGGTCTGGGCAGCAAGTACCTGGGTGACAAAAGTGCTTCTGAAGGGATGACCGGGAAAATAGCTGACAAATAACCCTTCAACATCCTCCAGCAGTTGAGCGGTGTCGTCGGTCTGGTAGCGCAGACTCAATACATTGATCCCTTCACGCTCATACAAGTAGAGCGCAGGTTGAACCGGAAGTCGAACGTTGTAATAATTATAATCCTTTACCACCCCCACAACCGTATAGAAACCATCATTGTCCGGATCAGGGTTATTGATCCTTTTCCCTATGGGATCTTCCCACCCCAGGGCCCGGCAGGTTGCTTCATTCACGATGGCTGCCTCATAGGGATCGGTAGCGGACTCATGGCTGAAGTTCCGACCCTCTGCAATTTCCATGCCCATTGTGGGGAAAAAATCCGGATTTATATAACCGTATCGCACCATAAGCCGGGTATTCAAAGAATCCATCACCTCCATGGTACTTTGTCTTCCGGCCACCCCGTTGTAATTACTTGCAAGCCCGACAGACTGTACTTCCGGTAATTCTCTGAGCAAATTGGAGAACCCGGTTAAGTGTTCATAGCCGGTACCCTCATCAAAATGCATATAAAGGGTGTTTTCCGGATCATACCCCCTGTCCTTTTCCTGCATAAAGCTTACCTGGTGCATTACCACAATGGTGGAAAAAATAAGGCCGGTGGAAATCACAAACTGAAAAATGACCAGTATCTTACGCAACAGAACCGCCCTGGGTTTCCCTGAGGCCGATTCTGATTTCAATGCCTCAGCAGGCTGAAAACGCGACATAAACAACCCCGGGTATAAACCGGACAAAAAGCCCACCACCAGTAATACCCCCAATAAGCCCAGGTTGAAAAGCGGGTTCCTGACAAAATCAATATGAAGATCGCTACCCAGCAGTGTATTGAATTCAGGGATTATCAGCTCGAGCAGCACCAGCGAAAGTAACACGGAAATGAAGCTCAGGGCCACAGACTCACTGATAAACTGAAGGGCCAGTTTCCCTCTGTCTGCTCCCAGCACTTTTCGCACTCCGACTTCCCTGGCCCGTCGGGCGGCATTGGCAGTAGAAAGGTTAATGAAGTTGATACAGGCTATGGCCAGAACCAATATGGCGATCAATGTAAATACATAGACCCCTCTGATGTCTCCAGAGGCAGTTACAGCCTGAATATCCACATTCCCTGATTTAAGGTAAATATCCTCCGCAGCCTGCAAATAAAAGGTGTTTTTCATCAGGTTTCCCCTGGTTTCCTGGTCTGCTTCCCTCCTGTAGTGATTATTCAGCTGGGTTTCCACCTCTCCCACAACTGCATCCGGAGCCAGGGCCACATATGTAATCACACTGTTATTTCCCAGGTGGTCAAAGTAGGGGGTTTGGTTTTCGACTGTAGACAAAGCAAGCAGCACATCAAAACGGAAATGTGTACGCACATCATCATTGTCAAAAACTCCTGTAATGGTGTACAAATGGTGATCGTGCCTGAAAGTTTCACCGATAACCTCCGTGGAATTGAACACACGCATCGCTGTGGCTTTACTGACTACAGCAGTATTCGGCTCTGAAAGGACCTCTTCGTGGCGACGACCAGATATCAGGGGCAATCCAAAGTATTGCAACACCCTGCCCTCAGAATAAAACGAACGCTCACGGAACACCTCATCATTCACTTCCATTGAAAAGGAAGCATGCAAAAAGCGAAAGGCCTCTTCGGCCCCGTGGATTTGCTCATTGATATAGGGAGCCCACGCACCGCTGGTTATGGCCACATGCTGCAAATCTATCCCCGCCGGCTCCTGTATGCCAACCATACGGTACAACCTGGCATCATCCGGCAGGTGCGAGTCATAAGACAGTTCTTGCTGAAGGTATAGGGCAATCAAAAGAAACGCCGCAATACCTACCGTAAGACCAATCAAATTGATTACGGTAAACGACAGATTCCTGAAGAGAAAGCGCCATGTGGTGGTAAAATAATGTCGCAGCATAACCCGGGGTTTTCGTTCAGCCGCATTAAGTTCCAAAAATGTGCCAGATTACACAAAGACCTATGGCTCTGCAGTCAAGAGGACTAAACAAAACTCAGGCCAAATAATCGTTGTTCGAAGGCGGTCACCGGTTGTACATTATCGCACACTGGCAGGTTATGCTGAGACCGGACCATCAGCAGATGTCTTTCATTTAAACTAAGTCAATACCTCGTACTTTTTCATCTTACCATCCAGGGCCTTGCGAATGGTAACAAGCTGCGACGAATCCTGCAGGTTAAACGTAATGGTTACAAGCACATACCCCACAGGAACAGTGGTAATTGACCTTTCGTGTGATATTTCATTGATGTTGGCCCGGAGCTTTTCCAGGATGCTTATAATGGACTTAAGTTCACCTGCCACATCAGGAATCAGCACCGCAATCCTTGCCCGCAGCCCCTCTTCCATCATTCCTTTTTCCAGGATCTGTTCCAGTATCCCCATATTGATGTTTCCTCCACTGATGACAGGAATCACATTGCGATCCGAAAAATCTGATTTTTTATGCAAAACCGCGGCCATTGCAGCCACCCCGGCAGGTTCAGCCAGAATCTTTGCCCGTTGCAAAAGAAGGTAAGCTGTATGGGCAATCTCCGCATCATCCACCACCACCAATTCATCCACATACTTTTTTGTTGCCTCAAAGGTCAGGTTTCCGGGGGTTTTCACCGCAATTCCGTCAGCGATGGTTTGCATATTGGTCAGCTTCTCCGGCTTTCCCGCTTTTAAGGAGTTTTTCATGGATTGTGCCCCGGATGCCTCCACCCCGATGATGCGAATATCCGGGTTCATTTCTTTTAAAGCGATGGCAATCCCGGCAATCATACCTCCTCCGCCGATGGGTACTACCACATCTTCAATAGAATCCATCGACTGAAACAATTCCAGCCCGATGGTACCCTGTCCGGCAATAATATGCGGATCATCAAATGGATGTACAAATACAGCACCCGATTTTTCCTGGTATTTCATGGCTGCAGCAAAAGCATCATCAAAGGTTTCGCCCTCCAATACCACTTCCGCTCCATAGCTGCGGGTAGCGATCACCTTCAGCGGAGGGGTAAATACCGGCATAAAAACCCGTGCTTTCACCCCCAGCAGCTTAGCTGCAAAGGCCACCCCCTGGGCATGATTCCCCGCCGAGGCACAAACCACACCTTTGCGGAGTTCACTTTCAGGGAGGTTGCTGATCTTATTGTATGCACCCCTGACCTTGAAAGAACCGGTTGACTGGAGGTTCTCCAGCTTCATATATACATTTGCGCCGGCCATGGCAGAAAATGACTTGGAGTGTTCAAGCGGGGTTACTTTCACGATGCCCTTCAGTTTCCGCTGAGCCTTAATGATATCAGAGTAATCGGGTAGTTTTGCCATACAGCAAAAATAACGGCTTTTTTTGTATGCGTGGATAATTCAAACTCAAATGTTTCACCTATATATATTTATATTTTTAATTTATTAGTATATTTATTCCCCGCAATTAAACACAAAAGCATCAAAGGTTGTTTCCCTGTTTCAGATCTAATCAAAATAAAAAAATGTTTCTCCGGTCATTATTTTTCATCGCAATTATTATCATGACGCTGGCTTCCTGCCAAGGACCCCGGCAAGAAGTTTACGAGGTTGATTTCAACGACAACGAGTCATCCCCGCCCGACACAATTAGCGAAAGCGTTCTAAGGGTAGCCATTGCAACTGTGATCTCCCCCCGTGAAAGTTTTGTGTATTATCAGGAGATGTTTGAGGTGTTGTCCGAACACCTGGATATGCCCGTTGAATTCAAGCAACGTACCACCTATGAGGAGGTAAACCAAATGCTGGCACGCAACCTCGTTGACATGGCCTTTATCTGCTCGGGTGCTTACATACAGGGAACTGATTACATGGAACTGATGTTCGTCCCCATTGTGTATGGCGAACCCTATTACCGGGGTTATATTATTTCAAATACCGACAGCGACATCCACCGCTTTGGGGATTTTGAAGGTCGATCCTTTACCTATTCAGACCCCATGTGCTTTACAGGCAGTTTGTTCGTTAACAAGCGTCTCAAAGAATTAGGCACAAATTCCGGGGAATTTTTTGGAGAAATGATTCACTCAATGTCGCATGACCTCTCCATTCAGATGGTATCACGTAACTTGATTGACGGGGCGGCGGTTAACGGCCTCATATTTGACTACCTGAATCATGCACGGCCCGGCTATGTGGAAAATCTGCGCATAATTGAAAAAACCGAGCCGGGTGGCATCCCTCCGGTGGTCAACTCCTTACTGATGTCAAGAGAATTGCGAAGTCAGATACAGGAGTTCTTCACCAATATGCACCACGAAGAACATACCCGTCAAATACTCGATGAATTGATGATCGATCGCTTCACCATTGTCGGGGATACACTCTACGACAGCCTGCGGGAAACCATTGAGGAAATAAGGCAATGAAAAAAATCAGATGGTCATTATTCACCAAATTTGCCCTGGGGATCAGTTTCATGGTCATTTTTTTTGGCCTGTTGAATGCATTGATTGTACGTAACTCAGTAAGCAACTCACTGAATAATGAATTTGAAAGGCGTGGATATTTCATTTCCAGGGCACTGGCCGAACAGTCTGTTGCCTATATCCTGGCCAATGATCCTGCCGGGCTGAATATGCTGATCAATGAGATTATGGCCATTGATCCGACCATTCACTATGCTTTTATCGTGGATGACAGGGGGGAAGTTCTGGCGCATTCCTTCAGCCAGCGGGTACCACAAGAATTACTCGGGCTAAACCTCCCGCCGGCAGATGACCAGCCAGGCATTATAAGCATCCGCGACAAGAATACACCCCACCCCCGCATAAGGGATTTCTCAATGGCAACCATGAGCAGGAATATGGGAGTCGCCCGGGTTGGGATACTTGAGAACGAGATTATTGAACAAGTGGAGAGCACCCTGCTGTCTCTTTGGCTGATGGTAGGGATATTCCTCGTACTGGGAATCTCTGCTGCATTGTTTTTCTCCTATACCATTGCCACCCCACTCAGGGTACTTAGCAGGCAGTCTGCTTTAATTGACATTAAAAACATTCAGGCCGGACTGAAGAAAATCCGGAATTCCACCACCATGCCGTATTTCCGGGTGCGCCGGTTGTTTGGGCTCTCCGACGAAATTGACGTATTATATGAAAACTATACAAATATGCTCCAGCGATTGGAAGAGGCGCATTACAATATGAACCGTATGCAGCAGTCTCTGTTTCATTCCGAGAAACTGGCGTCCATCGGAACACTCACGGCGGGGGTCGCACATGAAATCAATAATCCGCTGGCCGGCATTGGCATTGGCCTGAAACGCATCGGGAAAAACCCGGAGAACGCGGAACAGATAAAATCATATACGGCCCTGATGAGTGAAGCCCTGGAAAGAATTGAAAGGGTTGTTCAGGATCTGCTTACTTTCAGCCGGAAAGACACCCTCCGGTTCGAAACGATTAATGCCACTGAGTTAATCCGGAAAACAATCAAGCTTGCCCGATACCGGGTTAAGAGCAATAAAATAGAATTTATCGTTCATCCTGGCGATTCCGGGTCACAAATTTATGTCTCACCCAACCGCATGGAGCAGGTGTTTTTGAATATCATTATCAATGCCATTGATTCCATTTCTGAGAAAATGGCAATTCAACCCTCCCTGAAAGGGCGTATTCACATTTCGATTGAACAAGAACCCGGTCATGTTTCGATCATTTTTTCTGATAACGGAACAGGCATCCCGCAAGAAGAAATGAATAAAATATTCGACCCCTTCTTTACCACAAAAAGTGTAGGCAAAGGAACAGGTCTGGGGCTTTCCGTGTCATTCCAGATTATACAGGACCACGGAGGGGAGATCCTGGTTGAAAGTGAGCCGGGGCGCGGTAGTCGCTTTATTGTAATCATTCCAAAAAAAGATTGACATGCACATACTGGTTGTAGACGACGAACGTATCATCCGGGTAACAACGGCCGATGACCTCAGGGATGCCGGTCACCAGGTGCAGGAGTTCTCCTCTGCCGGGGCAGCCCTTCAGTATATGAATGACCATAAAGGGGAGGTGGATATTGTACTGACTGACCTGAAAATGCCGGAAATGGACGGGTTGACCCTCACCAGAAACATCATGAAGACCGCACCGGGGGTTTATGTTTTACTGATGACGGCTTATGCCACCATTGACACCGCGGTGGAGGCCATGAAACTAGGGGCCTATGATTATATTTCCAAACCTTTCAACAGTGAAGAATTGCTACTGACCATCCGACGAATCGGAGCATTCAAGAAAGTCAGGGAAGAGAACCGTGAATTGCGCAAACATATTGAACGCAGATACGGAATGGCCTCGTTTGTTGGCACCAGCGAGGAAACATCCGAGATTTTTGAACTGGTAAAACTCGTAGCGGAAAAATCAACCACCGTGCTGATATTCGGCGAAACTGGCACCGGCAAAGAGTTGCTGACCAACATCATCCACCACAATAGTAAACGCAGCAAAGAAGCGTTGGTCAGGGTCAGCTGCGCCATTCTTTCACGAGAGATTCTTGAAAGCGAATTGTTTGGCCACGTAAAGGGCGCATTTACAGGTGCGGAATCAGCCAAATCCGGCCGTTTTGAAAGGGCCCATCAAGGCACTTTATATTTGGATGACATTGACGACATCCCATATGATCTGCAGGTAAAACTATTACGTGTCCTCGAAGAAGGGGAGATTGAGCGGGTTGGCGGCACAGAAACCATCAAGGTTGATGTCAGGGTGATCGCTTCAACGAAGAAAGACCTGCGAAAAATGGTGGAAGAGGGAAAGTTCAGGGAAGATTTATTTTATCGCCTTAATATTTTTCCCATCCGCATCCCTCCTTTGCGGGAACGACCAAATGATATTGAACTGCTCGCCCGGCATTTCACCGATGAATTTTCAGACGGGCAGGCCATTGAATTAACCGATGAGGTCCTGAAAATCCTCAAACAATATCCTTTCCCGGGCAATGTCAGGGAGTTGAAAAACCTGATGGAACGACTTGTTATTATGTCACGGGATGGCAAAATCATGAAGGAAATGCTTCCGATGGAGGTGCGGTTCCCGGACAACCCTCATACATGCTATTACTTTGGGGAGCGTCCACTGGCCGATATCCTCCGTGAAGTCGAAGAAAATGCCATACGTGAGGCGTTGGTGCGGGCCGGAGGAAACAAGGCCAAAGCAGCAAAGATGTTGTCGCTACCACCTTCCACCCTCAAAACCCGTATAGAGAAACTCCAGCTTAAAATTTAGCCGACCGTCGGAATACCGTCGAAACAGACGACAACACGTCAATCCCGGCCTTCCTGAAAAGCCCTTTGAAAAAAGTTTCGAAGGGTTTTTTTAGTTGACCTTCAGTGCTTTATAAGCCACGCAGGATAAGACACGCTTTCTTTGGCAGGTCAATTGCTATTAACCAGGTGAAAATGCATAATTCGCAATCCGGACAACCCGGAGAAGCAAAACTAAAAAACACAAAACAATGATGCCTTTCATAAAACAAATCACAATCATCCTGTTGATCCTTATTCCTTTTTTGGGATCTACCCAGAACAGGTATGCAGTTAAATCTCACGAGATCGCCATAGACGGAACGTCAAATGTGATGTCCTGGTCTGCCGAAGTGGAACAAGTCAGCGGCCATTTTGATATAGCCATTGAGGATGGAAAGATCACATCCATCGAGAATGTGCGCATCAGGGTGGATACCAGATCCATTGAAGGTTCGGAAGGCCGCCGGATGAACGATAAAATTTACGAATCCCTGGAAACCGGCGACCATCCATTCATCAACTACGAACTGCGTGATATCCTTTCCCTTTACGAGAATCCGGGAACAGCCCGCATCACCTCCAGGGGCGTACTCACTGTTGCCGGAGTGTCCCGGGTCATTGAACTGGAACCCGTCGGTCGTGTGCTACGCAATGGGGATATTGAATTTACCGGCACACAGACTATTGATATGACAGACTATAATATTGATCCCCCCACAGCCATGTTCGGCGTACTGCGCACCGGTAAGGAGGTGGAGCTCAGCTACAGGGTAGTGGTAAGCCCTGAATAACGGCAACATTACCAAAATAACCGATCATTAAACCTTAAAATCGAGCTGAAAAAGCTTTCAATAAATTAATTATGAAAAATATTTTCTTCAGAATCATCCCAACTGCGCTACTTGCACTGATTTTCACTATGCCTTTAATCGCGCAAAACGCCGAAATAAGCTACTACCGGCCTGCTAATTCCAGGGGGCTGAATGTGTTTGAGACATTCAGGGCTGACACGGTCCCTTATCAGGGCTTTGGTGTACGCCTGGGAGGTAACTTTACCCAGCAAATGCAGGGTCTGAGTCATGAAAACGAAGCCAGTGCAAACATCTTCAACGGCACTGATGTCAATGCCCTTTATCCTCTGGGTGCAGGTTTTAACCTGGCCTCAGCAAACCTGAACCTGGATGTCCAGCTTGC
>SKUN01000136.1 GCA_007129945.1 Bacteroidales bacterium | reverse complement strand
TCGGTTTCAAGGGCAAATCCAACCAGTAACTGTTGTTTTTTTTCCTTTCCCATCCTGGCAAGAATATCAGTTGTCGGTTGCAATTCCAGCCTTAGGGGGCTTTCAGGGCTGTCTTTTTTGATCTTTTTCGGATATGTTTTTACCGGCCTGTAATCGGATACGGCTGCAGCCATGATTGCTGCATCACAAACCGGATAATGTTTCATGCATGCATTGAGCATTTCCTCCGCGGTGGTTACCCGCACAAGATCGATATGGGCCGATTTGGGTTGCAGGTGAGTGGGGCCTGAAATAAGATGAACCTCAGCTCCCCGGGCTGCAAGTTCATCAGCCAGGGCATATCCCATTTTTCCGGAAGAATGGTTGCCCAGGTACCTGACCGGATCAACTGCCTCCCTCGTGGGGCCGGCTGTGACCAGTATTTTCCTGCCGCGAAGGGGTAGGTCGGGATGCTCCAGGTATGCCGCTACCTTGGCGAAAATGGCCGCCGGTTCCTCCATCCGGCCTTTTCCCTCGTATCCGCAAGCCAGGAAACCCTCAGCAGGTTCAATGATTTGCACTCCCCGCTTGACTAATTTGTCAAGATTCTGCTGAACTGCAGCATGGGCATACATTTTGCAATTCATGGCCGGTGCCATAAAGACCTGACGGTCGAAGGCCAGCAAAGAAGTGGACAAAGCGTCATCTGCAATGCCGTTGGCTAGTTTGCCGATGATATTGGCGGTCGCGGGAGCCACCACAAACACATCCCCCCAGTCTGTGAGAGACACATGTTCTGTCGTATAATCGTTCTGTTCTCCGAATACCTGGTGGTAAACTTTGTGTTCGGTCAGGGACTCAAGGGTTACCCTGGTGATGAATTCAAATGCATTGGCAGTACCTACAACCTTTACCTCCGCACCTGCTTTACGAAAAAGGCGGATCAGGTAAGCTGCTTTATAAGCGGCAATACCTCCGGAAATTCCAAGTATGACTTTTTTTCCCGTCAGCATTCTGATAAAGCCTGCGCGACAATGACACTGAAGATTATTCCCGGCAGGACTTCTTGCATTATTATTTGCCGTCGTCCTCTGGTTCCGGAACCCTGAAATATACATTCCCGTTCAGGTATTCACTGATGGCAATGAGGCTTGGCTTTGGAAGCTGCTCGTAATGCCGGGCTATTTCAATCTGTTCCCGGTTTTCAAAAACCTCTTCCAGGTTGTCGGTTGAACTGGCGAATTCCTCCAGTTTGGAGTTGAGTTCATCACGCATCTCCTGGCCGATCTGATTGGCTCGTTTGCCAATAATTACCACGCTTTGATAAATATTATCAGTATCCCTGTCAAACTGCCTTAAGTCGCGGGTTACGGTCGTGGATTCCGTTTTGACTTTTTTATAATCCATAATTTATTGGTTGACGTCCATCAATTCTTGTTCGGTTATTTCAGGATCCGGTACCTCACGTTCCGGCAAAGCGGGGAGGTCCATCTCCCTGAGTTCTGCGATGGCTTGCTGCGCAGACTCCCTGAGTCTGTCGGCTTCATCAATGTATTCTCCTTCAGGATACCGGCGAGCAAGTTCCCTGTGTGCCTGCAAGACTTTCTCGTAGCGTTCTTCCTGCCGCTGGGGGATACTAAAGGAAGCGTATTCATAATAGGCCTTCACTGCCATAAAAAAAGCTTCTTCCCTGTACTCGGTATCCGGATAATCTTTTACCAGCGATTCGAATGTAACGGCCGCTGCCAGGTAATCGCCGATTTTCATATACATATTGGCTTTATTGTACCTTTTCTTTTCGAGTTTCAGGCGGAGTTCGTCAATAAGGTCATTGGCGTCTGCCACCTTTTCACTGCCGGGATACCGGTTGATAAAATTCTGCAGTGAACGGATCGCTTCACGGGTACTGGTCTGGTCCAGGGAGTACCTCGGTGATTCAAGATAATTGCAATAAGCGCTCAGAAAAAGAAATTCTTCCGCATGTTCACTACGCGGATACGCATCCACAAATGTTTTCAGATAATGGCTGGCCAAGGTGTAACTTCCCTGCTCATAATGGGCCAGCGCATAATAATAGTTAATGGTTTCTGCCTCTGCCCTTCCACGGTAAACAGGAATTACATCCTCCAGTAAGGCTATGGTTCGGCCATATTCTTCCTCGTAAAAATACTCAATCGCCATTTCATATTTCCTTTCATAATCATCGCTGCGTAACAGCCGATGGTACTGGCCGCAGGATTGTACGATGAACAAAAAAGAAAAAAGTGCGATTATCCGGGCAATTCGGTTCGGTTTTAGCATGAATGGGTCAGCGCGTTATTGGTTCCTTTGGTTATTAGCATATTCATTGGCTAAACAACTTGCAAAGGTAATAAAATTAAACATCCCCCAACTTAAAAAACTATAAATAACTACCTCAGGCTGTTTTGATATCAAGTCCGCTGAACAACAGGACACCCCTGATGTACAGAACCTTTTTATGGTCAGTATGATCCGGTTGTTTTAGCCTTTTATCAGATACTTCGGCAAATATGGTGGTCACTTCTGTTTTAACCTCCCAGTCCTCCGGAACAAATACGTTGCAACCACTGAACAATGAAGACAATTGAATTACAGCTCCGTTTTGGTCCAGCCCTGCATTTTTGAAATTAAGGTCTGCTCCGGCAAAAACGCAGGTGACTTCACCCTGGCGAAAAGCTTCTGATTCGATCAGCCTGGTTCCGCCGGCAAATACATTGACTACATCCAGGTCTTCCGCCTGGTCAATACGTTTTTCGGGAGACCTCCCTTTTTTTTTGAAGAACAAGCGGGGGAATAACAGCACAACACCGCCTAAGACCAGCAAAAGCGGAATAGCTGTGCGGATAAGCATCCTGAAATCTACCCCGAAATGACTTCGCGCCATAAAAAAAGCACCGATAAATAACAGTACCAGACCGGTTGTGCTGTTTTCCCTGGAGGCGATCAGAATGATCCCCAGAACGATCAGTATCATTTGCCAGGATAACAGAAAATCCGGTAATGGAAGATAAACAACGACCCCGGTGAGTTTCATCAACAAAAGAACCCCCAGGGCCAAAAAAAGTAGTCCGATTATAATTCGGGCAATATTGGATGTTTTCATGGTATAAATTTAAATGGTTGTCAACGGCAAAATTACTATTTTTAACGGAGATGATTGCCCTGTAAAAGAAAAAAGGTAATTGAATCCGGATACACACAAACAACGGCAAATAAAAATTGTTATGTAGGTATATTTCGATACTTTGTTTAGCGATTTTAAAAAAAAATTAAATACCGACACCGGATGACTAAATACCTGTTGGCATTGTTATTTGTTTTTCTGGGTTCGCCCGAATTGCTGATCTCCCAGAATGGAACCATAAGGGGCCGGGTGTTTAATGAGGACACCAATGAGTCCCTTCCTTTTGTAAACCTGGTAATTGAAGGCACGAACGTCGGGAGTACCACAGACCTGGACGGACAATTCCTGTTTACAGGGGTTGAACCCGGCTTTGTCCGCCTGCGGGTGTCTGCCGTTGGCTATGAATCGCGCCTCAGCGGGGAATTCATGGTCACAGGAAACCGTACTGCCAATATCGATATCGGGCTGAAGGAACAACGGGTGGAGCTGGATGCAGTGGAAATCAGGGTCTCTCAATTTGAAAGGAACCCTGAAAGCCCAGTATCACTTCGACGACTTGGCATTAAGGAGATTGAACGCAGTCCTGGCGGCAACAGGGATATATCCAAAGTAATACAGGGGTTGCCCGGTGTGGCTGCCACGCCTTCCTTCCGCAATGATGTGATTGTTCGCGGCGGAGGGCCGGCAGAAAACAGTTTTTTCCTTGACGGGATGGAAATTCCCAACATCAATCATTTTGCTACACAGGGTGCCAGCGGTGGGCCTGTCGGGATTATTAACACGGATTTTATCCGTGAAGTGGAAATGTATTCAGGGGCGTTCCCGGCTTCCCGCGGAGATGCCATGAGTTCTGTCTTCGAATTCAGACAGATCAATGGCAATCCGGACAGGGTGAATTTGCAGGCCACCCTGGGGGCCAGTGACCTTGCGTTAACCGCTGATGGCCCGTTGAGCGGGAATACCACCTTCATAGCCTCTGCCAGGCGCTCATACCTTCAATTTTTATTCAGTGTTGTGGGCTTGCCATTCCTCCCCACTTACAATGGCTTTCAGTTTAAAACCAATACCCGCGTAACAGAAAATTCCACCCTGAGTATCCTCGGAATAGGTGCCATTGATCAGTTTGAGCTGAATCTGGGTGCCAATGAGACTGAGGAACAACGGTATATTCTGAATTATCTGCCGGTGAATGAACAATGGAACTATGCTATCGGTGGGGTTTACAGGAGGTTCAGGAATAACGGAACAGAAACCTGGGTCCTCAGCCGAAATATGTTAAGAAACTCCGCTTACAAATACCCCGGAAACGACGAGTCTGTTTCAAGGATACTTGATTATGCTTCTGATGAAATTGAAAACAAATTAAGGTATGAAAGAAGACTCTCTTTTGGTTCCTATACCCTGCAGGTCGGAGCCGGCACAGAATATGCGAAGTTTACAAGCGACACCTACCAGGAGATTTTCCGTGGGGGAAGGCCGGATACCCTTTCTTTTTATTCCTCCTTTGATATGTTCAGATGGAGTATATTCGGTCAGCTTACCAGGCGGGTGATGAACGACCGGTTGTCACTTTCTTTTGGTCTTCGCAGTGACGCCAACAATTATTCGGAAAGTATGTCCGGTCTTTCAGACCAGCTGTCACCCAGGTTTTCTGTGTCCTATGCAATCACGGAAGACTTTTTTCTGAATGCAAATGCAGGCAGGTATTTTCAGCTTCCTGCCTATACCACCATGGGTTTCCGCAACAACCAGGGAATGATGATCAACCGCGAAAACGGATTGACCTATATTCAGGCCGATCACCTGGTGGCCGGAGTGGAAGTCCTCCCCCGTCAGAACAGCACGGTTGCCCTGGAAGGGTTTTATAAAATCTACGGAAACTATCCTTTCTCTGTGAATGACTCTGTGGCCCTGGGAAGTCAGTCTGCCGATTTCGGTGTCGTGGGAGGCGAAGAGGTGAGGTCAACCGGAGAGGGACGGGCCTACGGAGCGGAATTATATTACAGGGATGAAGACCTGTGGAACTGGAATGTGATATTATCCTATACTTATGTGCGGAGCGAGTTTAAAAATATTGCGAATGAATTTATCCCATCGGCCTGGGACAGTCGCCATATTCTCAATATCACAGGGTTAAGAAACCTGCCCAACAACTGGGAGATAGGGTTCAAATGGCGCTTCAGTGGTGGGAATCCTTATACCCCGTATGATATGGAGCGTTCAGGCATTGTCAGTGCCTGGGATGTGCAGGGAATGGGTTACCTGGATTATTCCCGTTTCAACAGCAGGCGACTTCCCTCATTTCACGAGTTGAATGTACGGATCGATAAACAGTTTTTCCTGGACAATTTTTCACTTATGTTGTATTTGGATGTGCAGAACATCTACAATTTTGAAGCCACTCAGCCTCCATTTCTTGTTCGTAAGGAGGACGCAGCTGGCAATCCCGTCCAATATGAGGAAAACGGCATCCGGAGATATGAGCTGAAGGAGTTGGAAAATTCGATTGGCAGTGTGTTGCCAAGCATTGGCATTATATTTATTTTGTAAAACATTGTAACCCGGCGGGCTATGGAAATCAAGAAAATATTTTACTTTACAGCTGCCCTACTCATATCAGCCATCGTAACCATTTCAGATAACCCTTTCGGGCGTCAAGTTGCCGGACAAATCCGAAGAAGCCATCCGGGTACTGACACCGACAGGTTTGAAACAATCTACACCCTGCGCGATTCCGAAGGCCCTGTTATGGAAGTGGTTTTCCGGCGGGGAAGTGCACATAATCATCCATTGATGGCTGTGTGGCTTGAAGACACATCAGGTCAATATATCCGGACATTGTATGTTGCTGAATCCATCGGACGTGGAGTTTTCAGGCACGGAGATCCTTCCGAAGGCAGGTGGCAGCCCGGGCCGGTCAGGCGTCCTGCTGCCCTCCCCTATTGGGGGCATCAGAGAGGTATCCGGGCTGAAGACGGATATTATCTGCCCACGCCTGACGATCCGGTGCCGGATGCCATTACTGGACCCACACCGAAAGGGAGCTTTTTGCTTCATTCCAGGGTTCCGGCCAGTTTAACCCGGGAGTTCAATGTGCTGCTTGAGCTCAATCAGTCATGGGACTGGAACGAATACTGGACCAATAACAAATTCCCCGGTGATCAGCATTATATGTCTTCCAGTCAGCCTGCCCTGGTTTACAAAGCTTCCATAAAACCCGATGACGGAATCAGCGAATATGAACTCAATCCGGTCGGACACAGCCACTGGTCCGGACAGAACGGGAATCTGTATGAAGATCTGGGAACCATCACCACAGCGCTTGAAATTGCCGAAACGATCACTGTCCGTTTTCCGGACTAACACGCCCTGAAAATCGTGGTTATGTTCATTTATTATGCTTTTCTTTGTAGTTGACAAATTACTCACCAAATCAAAAGCACATGAACCGCCAGGGATTTTCTTTTGCAATACTGCTGCTTGCAGGCTTCCTCTTTATCCAGTTTAATGCATCGGCATCCGATCAATTGAGGGTATACATCTCTGTTGATATGGAGGGTGTTGCAGGGGTTGTAGCTTCCGATCAGGTACGCGCCGGCGGGCAGGATTATCAGCTGGCCAGGCAGTGGACGACCAGTGAGGCAAATGCCGCCATTCAGGGCGCCCTTGATGCAGGAGCCACCGAGGTAGTGGTGAATGACTCTCATGGTGGGATGCGAAATATTATCGCCTCTGACCTGCATCCGGAAGCCCGTTTGATTACCGGCAGCCCCAAACCCATGAGCATGATGGAGGGGCTGGACGGATCTTTCGATGCAGTTATCTTTATCGGATACCATACCAGAGCGGGTTCTTTTGACGGGGTATTGGATCATACATATTCCAGTGCTTCGGTGTTTTCACTCAAGGTAAACGGTTCAGAAACGGGGGAAGCAGAAGTCAACTCCCTGATTGCAGGATATTTTGGCGTTCCCGTGGTGATGGTGGCCGGCGACAAGAACTTTTGTGAGCAAGCCAGGGAAATGATCGGAGATCACCTTGTAACTGCTGCAGTCAAAGAAGGAATTGGCCGAACTGCTGCAAATACGCTGGTACCGGTACGTGCAGCCGAACTGATCTATGAAAAAACCATTGAGGCTTTGAATGGCATGAACCATGCCCGGGTACGTCAGCCTGTATCGCCTGCGGTTTTTGAGGTTACCTTCCTCTATAGTGCACAGGCAGAAGCGGCCGAACTGATCCCGGATGTAAAACGAACAGGCCCCAGAAGCGTTGAGTTTATCCGGGACGACTTTATTGAAGCGTTTAAGCTTTTCAGGGCAGTGTTGCTGGTGGCCAGGAATTAATCCGGCGAATATGCTGTTTTTTTCATCGCTGAAAACTCCATAACTTTGGCTAAAGTTCAAAATATGTCGCCTGTTATTACTGAAGAATGCCTGGAAAAGGCCATCCAGCTCAGGAAAAGTCTGCACCGTTATCCCGAGCTTTCCGGGCAGGAAAAGCAGACAGCCACCCGGATCAGAAAATTCCTTTCCGGGCAAAAGCCTGACGAAATTATTGAAAGCCTCGGCGGACATGGCCTGGCGGCCGTTTATGATTCCGGAAAAAAGGGGCCTGCCCTGCTGCTTCGTGCAGACCTGGATGCCCTGCCCATTGAAGAGGTAAATGATTTCACACACCGCAGCCAGCACCACGGGGTCTCACACAAATGCGGACACGACGGCCATATGGCTGTGCTTGGAGGGTTGGCCAGTGTACTTAAAGAACAACGACCCAAAACAGGAAGGGTCATCCTGCTTTTTCAGCCTGAAGAGGAGAACGGCCAGGGTGCTGCCAAAGTGATTCAGGACAAAAAGTTCGCTGCGATTAGACCTGATTATGCGTTTGCATTTCACAACCTCCCCGGTTTTAAAAAAAAGCAGGTTGTACTCAGGGAAGGCCCCTTTGCATCAGCCTCAAAAGGCATGATTATCCAATTGGAAGGCAAGTCTTCCCATGCAGCCCATCCCGAACAGGGAAACAGTCCTGTCCATATGCTGACCCGTCTGATCGGTGACCTGACGGAAATTCCCCGGGACAAACATGCCTTTGATGAGTTTACCCTGCTTACCATCATTCACGCAAAACTGGGTGAGGTTGCCTTTGGAACCACCCCCGGCAAAGCAATATTGATGGCTACCTTGCGGACATACCTGGATAAAGACATGGATCAGCTTACAGAAATGGCTGAAAAATGCGTAAAGGATCTTTCCGGCAAGTATGACATATCATCCAGAATCAGTTATACTGAAGTTTTTCCTGCCACAGTGAATCATCCCGAAGTTTCTGAAATTCTCTCAAACGCCGTCCGTGAATCCGGGGCAAATGCCATGACGGTTCCTGAACCCTTCCGTTGGTCTGAGGATTTCGGGCATTTTACCGGTGCATATAAAGGTGCCCTGTTTGGGATCGGATCCGGGAAAAACCACCCAAGCCTGCACAATCACGATTATGATTTTCCCGATGACATCATGGCCACCTGCATCGGAATGTTTTATCATATTGCCGATCAAATAGTCAAATTACAGTAAGATGTTTCATACTTCCTATATTGAGATCAGTCGTAAGGCTTACAGGAACAACATCCGCTATCTGAAGAACATCATTGGCAAGGATACAATTTTTTCTTCCGTGGTCAAGGGAAACGCTTATGGTCACGGCGTAGAGAATGTCATTCCCCTTGCCGAAGAGGCAGGGATCAGTCATTTTTCGGTTTTTTCCGCCAAGGAGGCCAATGACGCTTTGAAAGTGATGTCTCCCCATAGCCAGGTGATGATTATGGGGGTGCTGGATGATGCTGAAATAGAGTGGGCCATAAAAAATGACATTCAGTTTTTTGTGTTTGACATGGACCGGCTGCATAAAGCCCTGGAGGCCGCCAGGATGCTGAAGAAAAAGGCCAGGTTGCACATTGAGGTGGAAACCGGTTTCCACCGGACAGGGTTTGAGTATGATATGGTGAAGGAGCTGGCCGGTTACCTCAAGCAAGAAAGAGCACATTTTGAATTTGAAGGATTGTGCACACATTATGCCGGTGCCGAAAGCCTTGCCAATTACCTGCGTATCCGGAACCAGATCACCCTTTACCGGAAATTCAGCAGGTATTTCACCAGGCATGACCTTATACCCAGGCTTCGTCATACAGCCGGTTCCGCTGCGGCCCTGATCTATCCGAATACGATTATGGATATGGTAAGGTTCGGAATTTCACAGTATGGTTTCTGGCCCAGCCCGGAGACCCATATGTTTCGTTTCCGCAAAGATGTGAAAGAAACCAATCCCCTGAAAAGGATGCTTTCATGGAAATCAAAGGTTATGGTGGTGAAGACTGTTGAAAAGGGCAAGTTTGTCGGTTACGGCAGTTCTTTTCTGGCGAATAAGAGAATAAAAATCGCCATCATTCCGGTGGGGTATGCCAACGGGTTCAGCCGGGCACTGAGCAACACCGGTCGTGTCCTTATACGGGGTCGCAGGGTGCCCGTAATCGGAACAGTCACGATGAATACAATGACGGTAAACGTTACCGATATACCCCATGTGGAAAGAGGCGATGAAGTGGTGATCATCGGAACACAAAACCGTATGAGCATCAGCATTTCATCTTTTTGCGAGATGAGTGAACAGCTTAATTATCAGCTGCTGACCCGGTTGCCTTCCGACATTCCGAGATTTATTGTAAAATGACCTTTAATACCACAAATAATATGCAATCATTAAAAAGTTTTGCCAGCGACAATAACGCCCCGGTTCACGATGCTGTGATGCGGGCCATTACAGAAGCAAACCGGGGAGATGCTATCGGATACGGTGATGATATTTATACCCTGGAAACAGAAAAGTTGTTTCGGGAACAATTCGGCGAGGAAGCCAGGGTTTTCCCGATGCTGACCGGTACGGGTGCCAATGTGGCTGCCCTGGGCCACATTGTCCGGCCTTATCAGGCTGTTGTGTGTGCCGACAAAGCCCATCTCGAAAATGATGAATGCGGCGCACCGGAAAAGGGAACCGGTTGTAAACTGCTGGCCCTTCCCACGACGGATGGGAAAATCAGGTCCGATCAAATCATTCCGCTATTGCAGTCAGTAGGGTTTCAGCACCACGTGCAGCCGAAAGTGATTTCCCTTACCCAATCTACAGAAATGGGAACTATTTATAAGCCCGGGGAGCTGAGAGAAATTTCTGCTTTTGCAAAAGGAAACGGGATGTACCTGCACATGGACGGAGCCCGTCTGGCCAATGCCGCTGCCGCACTGGATGTACCATTGGCAGCAATTACCTCGAGTGCCGGCATTGATGTGCTTTCTTTCGGGGGCACCAAAAACGGAGCCATGGCAGCCGAAGCCGTTGTTTTCCTGAATCCTGAACTTGCTGAAGGATTTGAATATACAAGAAAGCAATCCATGCAGCTGACTTCGAAAATGCGTTACGTCAGCGCGCAATTCAATGCCTTGCTATCCAACGACCTTTGGCTGACAAATGCCAGGCATGCCAATGCCATGGCGGCTGATCTGGCGGAAAAAGCCGGAAACATTAAGGGGATTCAGATCACCCAAAAAGTGGAAACAAACGCCGTTTTTGCTTCCCTTTCGGCTGCAGCCATTGAAAAGCTTCAGCGTCAATATTATTTTTACACCTGGGATGCAGCGAAAAACGAAGTCAGGTGGATGACCAGCTATAAAACAACGGAGAACGACATTGATGCGTTTGTGGTTGCCATCAGGGAAGTGCTGAACGAATAATTATTTTATTGCTCAGGTTTTCGGGCGCGGATAAAGCGGTCTTTGTCATGGATGTCGCGGCGACAGGCAATATCTGCAAACCCTCGGCTTTCAAAAAGATGCATGGTTTCTCCGGAAAGTTTTTCATTGATCTCCAGGAAAACACATCCGCCCGGAATTAACCATTCAAAGGCTTTTTTTGCAATCTGCCTGTAGAAAATCAGCGGGTCATTTTCCGGGACAAAAAGTGCCTCACCCGGTTCATAGTCCAGGACATTACGAGCCATTTCGGATTTATCAGATTCTGTGACGTAGGGCGGGTTGCTCACAATGCATCCCAGCGAGGAAGGCGATAACTCACTGGTGTTATCTTTCATCAGATCACAAATAAAGAAATTTATATCTACCTTGTTTAACAAGGCATTATGCTTTGCAACCTCCAGCGATACTTTACTTATATCACAGGCTTTAATCCGGTTGCCGGAAAACCTTGATGCCAGGGCGATGGCAATGCATCCGCTTCCCGTTCCCATATCCAATATTGTGCCGTGCCGAATCCGGTCATTCAACTGATCATGCAGATGCCCGTTTACCCACCGTACCAGTTCTTCTGTTTCCGGACGGGGAATCAGCACGCCAGGTCTTACATGTATTGGAATCCCGTCAAATTCAGTAATCCCTGTGATATATTGAACAGGTTCATATTTATTCAGGCGTTCCAGTGCTTTTGTGAGCCTGTCAATATCGCTGGCTGAGAGTATTACATCTGGTTCTGTTACCCTGCGGTCTGCCGCAATACCCAGTAAACGGCAGAAGATTTCATTGGTAATTGCTGAGCGTTCTCCCGGATGTTCTGTACAGGTCAGCGAAGACTTAAACCACAGATGTACCTCGAGAACTGTATTACCCTTTGAATGAGGTTTATACATAAAGTATTGAGGGGTTTAATTATTTTCAGGGTATAGCAGGTAAGCACTGCGTAGTTGCCTGAACGCTTCCAGGTCCTTTTCCCAGGCAGCCCTGATGGCTGAGGCGGAATATCCGGCCTCTATCTGTTTGCGTAGCCTGCTGGTTCCGGCAAGCTGTTCAAAGTAGGTGTTGAAAAACCGGGTCTTATCCGGGAAATGCCGGTATGCTTCCAGCAGGTAATCGAGGTTGATCTGGTTTTGTTGTGACAGGTATTTTTCATCCGGCTTCCCCAGATCCAGTCCGTTGCACTCCTCCCCTAATTGGGGCGGGTTGACAGACTCACGGCGACTTTGAGGGATAAACTGATGTGGATAAGCGGATGCAGGCAGGTCAGGATGGCCGAACTGTTGAAAAGGCCTGTCGGTGCCCCTGCCTACACTGACCGAAGTACCTTCAAAAAAGCATAGTGACGGGTAAAGATATACTGCACGCATATTGGGAAGGTTTGGGGAGGGTGCGACCGGAAGGGAATACCGTACCTCCCTGGAATAGTGAGCCACGGGAACAACCCGCAGGTCAGCTCGTCTGTTTTCTTTCAGCCACCCTTCTCCATTGATCATCAACGCGTATTCACCGACGGTCATTCCATGGACAACCGGAACCGGGTGCAGGCCCACAAAGGAAGCGTGTTCAGGTTCAAGCAGAGGCCCGTCGACATAATGACCGTTCGGATTGGGCCTGTCAAGGATGATCACGGGTATTCCGTTCACCGCTGCTTCTTCCATAATATAGGTCATCGTAGAAATGTAGGTGTAAAACCTTGTGCCCACATCCTGCATGTCAAAAAGGATCACGTCCACAACTGCGAGTTGCTCACTGGTCGGTCTCCGGTTGTTTCCGTAGAGGCTGACAATGGGAACACCTGTTTGCGGATCTGTGGAGTCATCTATATGTTCTCCGTCGGCAGCCCTTCCGCGAAATCCGTGCTCCGGACTGAAAACCTTCACTACGTTGATACCTGAGGAAAGCAGTGTGTCTACCAGATGGGTGCCCGAAACCATTGACGTATGGTTACCGGCCACAGCCACCTGTTTACCCTCAAGTAAATGAAAATAGGCATTGGTTTGCCATGCACCGGGTAATACATCCTTGTGGCTGCCTGTTTCAGTCTGCATCCCGTTAACGGAAATCAACAATCTCAAAAGCAATATGAAACAATGTGTCAGCACCTGAACCAGCCTTTCCTATTGAACATGATTAATGGCGTGATAGGAAGATCGCACCAGCGGGGCACTTTCCACAAAACGGAATCCTTTTTCCCTGGCAATTTTCCCGTAGCGGGCAAAGTCATCAGGGTGTACGTATTTCTGCACGGGCAGGTGCCGGACTGAAGGTTGCAGGTATTGGCCCAGGGTGATTACCTGGCAGTCCACCTTCCGCAGATCATCCATGGTTTCAAGAATTTCTTCCTCGGTTTCACCCAGACCGAGCATGATCCCTGATTTTGTCCGGATTGAACTGTTTTGTACAATATATTTCAATACGTTCAGGCTGGTAGCGTAATTTGCGTAAACCCGCACTTCTTTTGTAAGCCGTTTCACCGTTTCCAGGTTATGGCTGATCACCTCGGGTCCGGTA
>SKUN01000203.1 GCA_007129945.1 Bacteroidales bacterium | reverse complement strand
CCATGGGAATGGTCAGAACTTTTTCGGGAGGCAGGCTCAGGCTTACACGGGCTGACATGCCCGGTTTGATGATCAGGTCCGGATTGTTGATGGTGATCTCAGCTGTCGCTGTTCTTGAGCGTGTGGAAAGAAAGGGTTTGATATCAGTAATTTCTCCCTCAAAGATTCTTTCAGGGTAAGCCGGGACCCTTACCGTTGCCTTCAGGCCTTCACGAATTCGGCCCAGGTCGCTTTCGTTGATTTCTGCTTCCACCCTGACCGGGTTGAGCTGCATGAGCCGAAGTATCCCGCTCGTGTTTGAATACCCGGGTTCCAGGTTCAGATTCAGAAAATAATTCTCTCCTTCATTGACCAGGTAATCTACAATGGTCCCTGCAAAAGGTGCTTTTATCATTGTGTTTTTTTGAGCCAGCTCGTATTGGGCCCTTGAGGCTTCGTAACGTGCCTTTACGTGGTCATACTCCTGCCTGGATACGGTTCCCCGTTCAGCCAGTCGCTTTACCCTGTTGAAATCTTTTTCCAGGGTCAGGTATTCTGCTTTTGCCTTTGCGAGCATTTCCCCGGAGAGTTCAGCCAGTAATTGCCCTTCCTGCACCCGGGTTCCTTCGGGATAGTATAATTTTTCTACTTTTCCCGGAAAACCTGCTCCCAGGTTGGCTTCCCGGTTGGCAAAAACGGTACCCGACAACCTGATTTCTGCTTCATGGGATATTTCCCTTACCAGGGCAGTACTTACCCTGGGCTTCTCTCCAGTGCTGTCCTGTGTTGATGTGTCTGTTTTACAGCCCTGAAGAAAACCGGCTATAAGGCAAATCGCCGGAATGCCAATGCGTACAATTGATCTTTTCAGTTTCAATGGGTTCATGGGTTTTTTATTTTATTTTACGATTTGTCCGGATGCTTTTTCCAGCTTCGTATAAGCTATGCGGTACTGGTTTTTTGCTTCAATATGGGAGGCATGTGCCTGTTGCCAGAGCGCCTGTGCTTCAAGCGCATCGCGCGTTGTTGCCCTGCCCTGATGGAGGAGGTCATTGTTTACACGGAGGTTTTCTGTGGCCTGCTCCAGGGAGCGTTCAGTCATTTCAAGCCTGGCGCGGGCCTCCCGTAGATTATAGAGAGACTGACTGACTTCAAGTTCCACCATTTCCCGGGCTTCCTGCAACTCCAGCCGGCTGCGATCCGCCTTTTGCTGTGCCCTGGCCACCCTGGTCCGTTTTTCCCCGAAATGATATATCGGGATTTTTACAGACAGACCTACCTGCCAGTCTCCTCCGAATTCATCCTGAAAACCCTTATATGGATTGGGGTTCATATAGGAGTATCCGGCGGCCAGGCCTACCGAGGGGAGCATGCTGGCCCTGGCCATCCTGACCTCCTCCGCCTTTACATTCCCTGCTTCTTCCAGCATATGAATCTCCGGACGGTTTCTGTGGGCTGATTCAACCAGCTCGGGAAGCGCATTCGTGCTGCTTTCCGGAACATAAGAGTCATCCAGTTTAAATGAGTGTTCAAATGGCAGGCCAAGGTGCTGTGCCAGGGCCATCATGCTTAGGTGCAAACCGTTTTCAGCCTGCATTTCCTTGAGCTGTATTTCGTTGCGCTTTACCCTTGCTTCAAGCAACTGGTTTTGGGTGACGATCCCTTCCTCGTGCAATTGCTCCAGGTCGTACACTAGCTGATCCAGCATTTCTCCCCATTTTATGGTCAGTTCGAGGCTCTCCTGAAGGTTGACGACCTGCCAGAAAAGATGGTCTGTACGCTGCAATACTTCTGCCTCTGTAAGCCTGTGGCGGGCAAGGGCGATCCGCTCACCTGCAGCAGACATCCGGTAGCCTGCCCTGATTTTCCCCCCCATATAAACCGGCTGCTTCAGTGTCAAACCCAGCTGGTAATTGTTTTTCTGGCCCAGCTTGCCTTCTTCCCTGGGTAACCAGGCATAATTATTGAATACCGGATTCCCCTCCGCATCCAATACCGGTTCTCCGGTTACGGGGTTGATCACGATCACTTCCGGCGCCAGGTCGGGGTCGCGGAGAATGGAAGGATCAAAATTTCCACTTTCGCTGTCAATCCCTTCGAAAGGGATAACTGGAAGAAACATATCCTCCCCGAACAGCTGATACTGTTTGTTCCTTCTCAAAAAGCCTGCTTCGGAGCTGAGCTGCGGGAAAAAGTGTTTTTTTGCCGATTCTTTTTGCAGTCGTGCTTCTTCGCTTTCCATTTCAGCCATTTGCAGCCCTTTGTTGTTTTCGAGGGCCATTTCCCGGCAATTTTCCAGGGTCAGTACATCCTGCGCGTAGGCTGAAACTCCCCACAATCCCAAAAGAACCATACCCATCATAATGCATAAAAGTCTCATAAATAATAGAAAATTAGAATTAAAACGTATTTTGGTCGAAAAAATAACAAAAAAAATCAGCGTTTGAGTAATCCGAAAAACAATATTTTGGTCATTTTCTCCAATCTCTTCTCCAGGTCATCGTGTTCACCCTGCCAGACCAGCGGGTATTCCAGCCCTTTCAATGCTGTGACCAGGGCCTTTGCTGCAAGGGATGTATCAATGAGTTGAAATTGCCCCTGACGGATTCCTTCATCAAGAATTTCCCTGATTGCCTCTGCTTCATCCCGGTCAAATGTTTCCCGCAGGTTCTCTATGAAAGAATAGTGGCTGTCGTGTTCATGTTTGGCTTCATTATAATGACCAACCAGGGTTTTCATGGTTTTCATCCGGATGCGGATGTGTACCTTCAGCTTTTGTGCAGCGTCATGGATATGCTCCGTATGTTCCTGCAGCGCTTTCCTGAGGATGGCGGCCTCATGCATAATTACAGCATGAAAAACTTCCTCTTTGTTCGGGAAATAATAGTAAAGTGAACTTTTTCCCTTGTGGGTGGCATGCGCAATGTCCTCCATGGTGGTTTTTCTGAAACCATAACGGCTGAACAAGCCCCTGGCGACCTGAATAATCTCTTTTCGTACTTCTTCTTTTTCCTTTTTTGACATGCTGTCGGGACTATACAATAAACATGATGACGCAAAATTAGGATAAAATAATTTGCGTCATCAGTTTTTAGAATAATTTAACTAAACGGTCGAAAAGTTATAATCAGAACGGAAATTCATCTGTGTCATCCTCTCTCGGTCCCTCAGTGTGGTCGATGGTCTGGGCGGTTTCGTGCTTTGATACCCCCGTCACATAAATGGCTTTGTAGGGGCTGGTGGGGCAGGCAAATTCACAGGCGCCGCAGCCCACGCAGTATCGCGGGGTGACCTGGGGTATGAAAAGTCCGTCTCTGTAAGGGACCATTTGCACAGCTTTGGTGGGGCAATGTTCCGAACAGGCTCCGCAGTCTGTTCCGTCGACGGTCACAATACAGCTTTCGCTGAGGAACCTGGCCACACCGATCCGGATCTGTTGTTTTTCTTCAACGGTTTGTTTCCGGATGGCCCCGGTAGGACAAACGCTGGTACATTCCACGCAGTCGAAATTGCAGAAACTCTTTTCAAAATCCAGCTTGGGCTGCATGAAGCCCTCCAGCCCAAAATCAAAGAAGGCCGGAACAATCACTTTTGTGGGGCATGCACCCACGCAGCGGTAACAGGCAATGCAGTGGTTGTTGAAATTGTCATGGCTGAGTGAGCCGGGAGGAGTGACCGGGAGGCGATTACCATGGGGGATCATTCCCGGACGCTGCGTGTCTGTTCCCTGGGGAAAGGCTT
>SKUN01000177.1 GCA_007129945.1 Bacteroidales bacterium | reverse complement strand
TGATCACCGAAACCGGGCGTTTTTCCGTCAAAGACCTGTACCTGCGCCTGGCCCGCAATCACCGCATCATCCCTTACCTGCACGATCACCGGTTCTGGGCCGACACCGGCACCCCCGAAAAACTCACACAAGCCGAAACCATGCTAAAACGCATGCCCCCGCCTTGACAAAACAAGTGACATTCAGCAAACCCTATCTTAAACCAACTAAGTATTTACTTTGAAGACCGAATTCAAGAAAATGACACACTTAACTGAACATTCCTCACAGCCCATGAGAACCAACAACCAACAACTATCAGGCGCTTTAGCGCCGGAACTAACAACTGGAGGGGCGTCAGCCCCGACTAACCAACAACCACTTTGCCCGTTTCCCAGGCCATTGGCAGCTTCCCCAAACCACAGCCCATGAAAACCAACAACCAATTAACCAACAACCATCAGGCGCTTTAGCGCCGGAACTAACAACTGGAGGGGCGTCAGCCCCGACTAACTAACAACTGGAGGGGCGTCAGCCCCGACTAACCGGAGGCGCGCAGCGCCGACTAACCAACTAACCAACCTATGCAAAGCTTTCTCCAGGAAGTCACCAACCACATCCTGACCAACTACCCTGACACCACAGGCGACGTATGCGTGGTAACCCCCAACCGCAGGGCCGGGTTGTTTTTGCGCAAGCACTTTGCTGCCGGGCTCACGAAAGCTGTCTGGGCACCGGAGATTCTCAGCATCGAAGATTTCATTAACCGGGTCACCGGCTATACGGTCATTGACAGCATGGGGCTGCTGTTTGAATTTTACGGGGTATACAAATCACTGGAAAAGGAGGATGCTGAAAGCATTGACGCATTTATGTCATGGGGTCCGGCATTGCTGAGGGATTTTGATGAAGTGGACAGCGCCCTGGCCGACCCGGCAAAGTTATATGAATACCTCCGCGACATTCGTTATATCGATACCTGGAATCCCGATGGGTCGCCCCTCACCGAATTTCAAAAAAGCTACCTGGCGTTCACGGGCAAGATGCACACCTATCACAGGGAGCTGGCAAAACAGCTGACAGAAAAAAGGATGGCCTGGCAGGGATTGTCTTCCAGGCACGCGGCCAATAAAATTCAGGAAGATGCAGCCGGGCTTCCCTGGCAAAAAATTATATTCGCCGGTTTCAACGCGCTGACAGAAGCAGAAGAGACCATCATCCATACCCTGCTGAAGGAAAAAATGGCCGATTATCTTACCGATGCCGATCCCTTTTATGTGGATGACAACGAACATGAAGCCGGGCGTTTTATCCGCAAATACAAACATGACTTCCCGCACTTTCAGCAATACCCGGGAAAGGAACTGTATAAAAACACAACCAAAAACATCCGCCTGCTGGGCATCGCCAAAAACGTGAACCAGGCCAGGCTGGCAGGCAATCTGCTCCGGGAGAACACGGCCCTGACCACCAATGAACAGACAGCTGTGGTGCTGGCCGACGAAAATCTCCTGATTCCCGTGCTGAATGCCCTGCCCGGTGACACGGAGCACATCAATGTCACCATGGGCTATCCCCTGTCCAAGACCAACATGTTTGCCTTCTTTGATACCCTGTTTCAGTTGCACCTCAGGGCAAATCCCGGAGAAAATGCAGGTACACATTCCTATTACCACAAAGACCTGAGGGATCTGTTTTCTCATGCTGCGGCCGGACTGCTGCGCAACCCGGAAAAGGGGCAGGAAATGAACAATACGCTGGTGCAGGAAATGAAGGCATCCAACCGGGGTTTCCTCGGCTTCAGTGAGCTGGAATCCATGATCCGGGATCCTGAAAGCTTCAGGGCGTCATTCGGATTTCTGTCAGGAGACTGGCTGAAAAAACCTGACGACGCTTTTCCGGTACTGCTGGAACTGACCCACTCACTGGACCGGCTCTTCAGGGAAAAAGCCGGCAAACAGGGAGGGGATATTGTGCAGACCCCATATTTTGCCGATTTTGAATCACTGTATTATTTTGCAAAAATCTTCAGGCGGATGGAGGCCTTCCTGAAGGAGTTTCCTTTCCTGTCATCGCTGAAGACGCTTCACCGCCTGTTTAAACAAGCCACCGGCGAAACCAGGCTCTCTTTCTCCGGGGAACCACTGCAGGGGCTGCAGATAATGGGAATGCTGGAAACCCGGAGTCTTGACTTTAAGAATGTGATTCTTCTTTCAGCCAACGAAGGGGTGCTGCCCAAACCAAAAAGCGCCCATTCATTCATCCCCTATGAGGTAAAAAAATCCTTTGGCCTCCGGTTGTATCATGACCAGGACGCCATCTACGCCTACCACTTTTACCGTCTCCTGCAAAGGGCGGAAAACGTTTTCCTGGTTTACAATACCCAGAGCGGGGATATCGGAAGCAATGAGAAAAGCCGTTTCATTACCCAGCTCAGGCATGAATTGCCCGCATTCAACCCGGCAACGAATATCCGTGAAGACATCGTCTCCCTGCCTCCGCCAGACGGCAGAAACAGCAACCGCGTCATCCGCATCGAAAAAAGCACGGAGATCATGGAAAAAATCTCTGCCATGGCATCCGACAGGGGCTTTTCTCCTTCGGCCCTGGGGCGCTACATCAACTGCCCGTTGCAGTTCTATTTTGAAAAGGTCGCAAGGCTGCAGGAAAGTGAAGAGGTGGAAGAAACCATCGAAGCAAGAACCATGGGAAATGTGATCCATGGCGTCCTGGAGGATCTTTTCAAACCTTTCGTGGGGCAGGTAATGAAGCCTGAAATGATCGGCAACATGGAGAAACTGCTGAAAGATCACCTGCAGAGGCGATTTTCTGAAGAGTACAAAGGCGGAAACATCCGTACAGGAAAAAATCTTTTGCTGTATCATCTGTGCCTCCGCTACCTGGAGAACATGCTCCTGGCTGAGAAAGAATCCCTGCGCGAAGCGGCCGGCGAAAACCGGCACATCAGCCTGCTGGCCCTGGAAGAGTCGCTGCGGGCGGGCCTGGATGTTCCGCAAGACGACGGGAATACCAAACAGGTGACCATTGCAGGAAAAGCTGACCGCATCGACCGCAGCGGACAGCTTCTGCGCATCATCGATTACAAAACAGCCAGGATATACAGCAAGGATCTTTCACTGGCAGACTGGCAGGATGTCATCTCAAACAGTGACAAAATAAAAAGTTTTCAGCTGCTTTGTTACGCCTGGCTTTATTGGCAAAACCACAGGGAAACACCATTGATTGAACCCGGGATCATTTCAATGCGCAATCCACGGGAAGGATCCCAGGTCATGAAACATCCCGGAGGGAAGGGAGCCCTGAATGGCAATCATCTGACGGAATTTGAAGAAGTGTTGAAGATGATGATCACAGAGATCATGGATCCCTCCAAACCGTTCACCCAAACAGACAAAGAAGAGAATTGCACCTACTGCCTGTTTAAAAGGGTTTGTAATCGTTAAATAATCGATCGTTCAGCGACCAGATCAACTATCACTGTGGAACCGACAGCAGGTGGGGAATTAACCTTCACAGCAGGTGGGGGATTAACCTTCAGTGACAGGTCAGGCTTAATCCCCGGAGTCTATTTCAGCATATTGCGGCTTTCTGCAAGCGCTTTCCCGAGGCCGTCCGGATCTTTTCCGCCCGCCGTCGCAAAGAAGGGTTGACCACCGCCTCCCCCTTTGATATGGGCTGCGAGTTCACGCACCATATTGCCGGCATGCAACCCCTTCTCTTTCACAATGTTTTCTGAGATTA
>SKUN01000142.1 GCA_007129945.1 Bacteroidales bacterium | reverse complement strand
TGAACTGAAGGAGTTTGTGGAGACGATTCGTTTTGACCGTTTGGGGGTATTTACCTATTCACCTGAAGAGGGTACCGCTGCTTATGCCCTTGGAGATCCGGTTCCACAGCAGGTAAAAGAAGACAGAGCCGCTGCCATTATGGAAATGCAGTCCGGCATTTCACTGGAGATCAACCGTGCAAAGATCGGGCAGCATCTCCCTGTACTGGTTGACAGGGAAGAGGCGGAATATTTCATTGGCCGTACCGAGTTTGATTCTCCTGAGGTCGATAACGAAGTATTGATCGAAAAAGCCCCCGGAGTTGCCGGGGGCCGGTTTGTCAATGTACTGATTACGGGAGCGGCCGAGTATGAATTATTCGCCAGGCCGGAGGTTCCAGGAGAGTTTAGTTCATAAGCAGTGAATTGAAGATCAGCTTGTTCGATACCGGGGTGGACCCCCTGAAATTGGGAACAAATGAAAACAGGGTGGCCTGTCCCGAACCCCTTTCGAGCCATACAATGGCCGGTTGTCTTTCAAGCAATTCTTCATTCTCAGCATAACCACTCAACAGCAGTTTTCTGGTCTCTTCAGGAAACTGACCAATAACCCGTCTGTCCATCCCGAAAGTTGGTATGGAGGTGGCAAAAATCGGAGAATCACGATGAAATACACCAATTTCTGACGGCATTCCCAGGGTCAGCGGGTGATCTCCCAGGAGGTTGATCTTCAGGAAGGATCCCGGGCAATAAAAACCTTCCCGTGTTAACTGTGTGGAATTGTCACGTACCGGAAACCGGAATGGTTCATCGTTTTCAGGACGCATCAGCCCGAAGAAAAGGCTGGTTGAACGACCCCATGATACCAGGTGACCCCCATGGTTCATGAATTCAAGCACGTTCTGCCATCCGTCACTTCCCATTCCTTCAATGTATTCCGGGTTATAAAACGGGATATACACTTCTCCTCCGCGGGTGGTGTGCCCGTCAATGATCTGATCACGGGAGGCGTCCGGAAATACAATCACGTCAAAATCTTCCCGGAGTGATGCCTCTTTGAAATCCTCGGGGTTCAGCACGGTATATGGGATTCCGTAGGTGTCGAAAAGGTAGCGTGTCCATCCGGCATCCATATCATGGAAGTTGGTCTCACACATAGCGATCCGGGGCATCTGCAGAGAACTGAACCCGGCCGGTGCCGTTTCCGTTACCATGGGTTGTGTGTGCAGGACTGTCATCACTTCTTCAATGGCCTTCCGGTTGTTGCCGTTCATATCAATCAGGAAGCTTCCGGCCGGAATTTCTTCGTTTCGGTGTATCAGGGTATGAGAATTGCGCTGAACCTCTATGCCTTTATTCATGGCCATGAAAGCTGCTTTGTAACTTTCATTTCTGCGTGACGGGAAGATCAGGTAGTTGTTGTCTTCCGGCAGTGTTGCCTGGTAGGTGAAGGCTTCCGGGTATATCCTGCTGTAGGAGAAGGAATCATCCGGGTAATAATTATTGACTTCAATACTTTTCAGGCCCCTGTGCAGAGGCAGCGACCAGCTGGTGATATCATAGGGTCGTATCATCTCGCCTCCCGGGGTGTAATGCCTTGCGGGGAAGGTCTGATCCTCCATGACTTCTTTAATAAATGCACGGAATGGCTGGGCCAGCGGGATGATGAAATCTCCCTCCATGATGCGTCTGCCTTCCATGGTCGTTTCTTCATTCAACCGGTAAATTTCTATGCCGTGGCGATCCAGCAACTCAAGCAGTGCAACCATTTCTCCGTCATCGTGTTGCTGAGCAGGCAGCACATAATAAAACGGGGGTTCTTTTTTGCCTTTTTCAATCTCTTTCCTGCACAGCTCGTTCCGGAATGTAAGAATATCCTCACGGTGAATAGCCCCTGTCTTGACCAGTGAGTAAACGGATTCCAGCTCGTATGTGATCAGGTCGTCAAAAGTCCACCATCCGCCGGGCCAGGGAGCCGGAAAGTTGATGCTTTTTTTGTATTCGGACAATCCTTTTCCCCTGACCTGGAGTTCATTGGCTTCAATGTAAATGGGAGAAGCCAGTTGCACACTGGCGGCTTCGGTAAGCAAGCTGATCACATTTTTCCATGCACTGGTTTGGGTCGATCCCGGCCAGTAGTCATCAAAGAGGTAAGCCTGACTGATTCCCTTTAAGCCGCTGGCGGTCATGTCCCTCGCCATATTGGAACCGAATATCCATGTCCAGTTCCACAGCAGCTCATCAATATTCTGTGCAATGGGGTCATGGCTGGGGGGTACGAAATACCTTGGGCCGGTACTTCCCATCTGGTGTTTCTCCACGAGCACATGCGGAAACCAGTCACGGTTGTAAATATCGGCAACAGCCTGGTTGTCTGATTGTGTAAGCGTGACAAAATCTCTGTTGATGTTGTGCCCTACGTACTTGTGATAAACACCGGGCAAAGAGCTCCCTTCATAAGGAGTCTCCAGGTATTGGTTATAATGGTTGACGATCATGTTCATCCCGTCGGGATTGTGGTTGGGCACCATCATGAATACCACGTCTTCCAGGTGTGCCGGGTTGCTGTCTGTGCCGGTGATCAGGTTATAGGCCATCAGTGGGGCGGCCTGGGCGGGAGCCACCTCGGTGGCATGCATAGACAGGGTAACAAGGACAAATACTTTTCCTTCATCAATCAACTCCCTGCGCTCATCTTCCGGGATGTTGCCGTCCAGGGCAAGCCGGCGGTTGACTTCCCTGAGTCTTTCCAGGTTATCGATGTTTCCTTCGGATGATACAAATGCAATATACATGGGACGTCCCATTGGAGACTCCCCGTTCTCAACCAATGTGATCCTGCCGGACTCATTGTCCAGGATCTCCAGGTATTCGATCAGGGGTTCATACAAAAAGAGCTTTCTGTCTTCACCGGGGGTGAACCCGAAAAAGTCTGCCGGGGTTGTCAGTCCGGAGTCTTCGATATCTGAACCGGTAATGGACTTTGTGGTATCTGGGCCGGCAGTGGAAGCAGAAAACAATAACAATGAAATCAGACAAAAACTGATTGACTTGATTACCTTCATTTGATTGTGTTTTGGTTAGAAAATACAGCTTGTTGCATTAAAAGGTCAGAAATTTTCACTCATGATGGTATTGTACCCCGTTTTCAGAATATCAAGGGCTTCCTCCTTGTTTCGGCCCTCTGCATAGGTCCTCAGTACGGGTTCTGTCCCTGATGGCCTGATCATGAGCCATTGGCTGTCACTGAAATAATATTTGAAACCATCCAACGTTTCCGTTTTCCTGACGGGGTATTTCCCGAAACTTTCATAATTGCCCTGCCGACAGTTTTGTACGATCCTTTCCTTATCCTGCTTGCTGACGATCAGGTCGGCGCGTTCAAATGCAAAGGGGCCGGTAATGGCGTATATTTCATCCATCAGCTCTGTCAGTGAAAGCCCTGTTTCAACCATGGCTTCCCATATGAGCAGCCCGGTATATATACCGTCACGTTCCGGAATGTGACCACTCACTGCAATACCGCCCGATTCTTCTCCGCCTACCAGTACCTCCTCATGCAGCATGGTTTCGCAGATATGCTTAAACCCGATTTTAACCACGTCCAGTGGTATCTGGTAGGCTTCACAGAGTTTCTGGATTTTCACGGAGGATGAAAAACCTGTAACTACCTTGCCTGTCTTCTTTTTATAGTGATGCAGGTAGTGGATCAATAATAATATTACATGGTGAGAATCGATATAGTTTCCTGCTTCATCAGCCAGGGCTGTTCTGTC
>SKUN01000194.1 GCA_007129945.1 Bacteroidales bacterium | reverse complement strand
GGCTACCCCCAACATCCATGGCCCATGAGAACTAACAACCGTCGGGGCGTCAGCCCCGACAAACCAACAACCGTCGGGGCGTCAGCCCCGACTATTCCCCGCCAATCTGCATCTCAGCAATGCGCATGGTAGGTGCCGTGAAGGAGCTCTTCATGTCTATGTCGTCAGCCATCATATCAATATTCCGAAAAATATGATCGGCACTTCCGGCAATGGTAAGGCCATGTACGGGATACACAATCCGTCCGTTCTCAATCCAGAATCCGGTGGCTCCGCCACTGTAGTTTCCGGTAACCGGATTCACGCCGTAACCTGTAACACCGGTCAGCAGCAAACCGCGGCGTGTGTTGGCAATGATCTCATCACGGGTGTATTGACCTGGTTCCACGAAAATGTTATGCGTACCAATACCCGGAAGACTTGTGAATCCTCCCCTGGAAGCATTGCCTGTACTCTCTGCGCCAGCACGCATAGCGGCCCGGGTGTTGTACAGAAAGCCTTTCAATACACCGTTTTCAACCAGCGTACGCTTCGTGGCCGGCACTCCTTCCCCGTCAAACGGTTTACTTCCCAGACCCCGTGCACGTGTGGCATCATCAATAATTGTCAGCAACTCAGAGGCAAAACGTTCGTTCATGGAGTTCTCGAGAAAACTCGCACTCTGATTCACCCGGTCACCGTTGATTGCACCAATGATACCACCGATCAATGAACGCGCTACCCTGGTATCATAAATCACAGGAGCACGCTGGGTGCGCACCATCCTCGGATCAAGCATCTCATAAGCCCTCTGTGATGCTTCCGCAGCAATTTCATCCAGTGGCTCGAGGTCCGCAAAGAAACGACGGGAGCTGGACCTGCTGCCTGTATGCCGCTGATCCCCTTTTTCCGCAACCACGCCAACACCGATGGAGCAGGAGGATGCACGGTAAGTTTTCAGGACACCTTTTGAATTGGCCACAATAATCTCCGATTCCCCTTCACCGAAAGAAGCTCCGGAACTGTGTCTGATCCGTTCATCCTGCATTGCCAGGGATTCCAGCTCCAGGGCCATTTCAATTTTCCTGTCCATAGACACATTGGCGATCTCCGGATCATACAAGCCTTCCACCTCCTGGTGGGCACGCTCCGATGGCAGCACATTATGCTCATCAGGCGTTGTCAGTTCTGCAAATGCAATGGCCCGGCGCATGGTTTCATCCAGTGACTGGTCGCTTAAGTCATTACAGTGACTGAAACCGGTACGGCCGTTGATCATCACCCGGAAACCGGCACCACCGGAAGCTGCTTCCTGCACTGTTTCTACGTCTTCATTGCGAACCCTTACCGAGAGATTGCGTCTTGTCTGCAGGTAAACCTCCACCTCATCGGCTCCAAAACGGCGTCCGCGACTGACCATTCTTTCTGCTATATCTTTGTAATTCATTGTATTTTCTTTTTGATGTGTTTGTCAGTACCTATTACCGAATTTGATTATTAGCGGCTTCCGCCCACGTTGATGCCACGGATGCGCAAACTGGGCTGCCCGGCCGTAACCTCGGCCATCTGGCCTTTTCCGCAGATCCCGGGACCAAAATCAAGGTCGTTGCCCACTGCATCAATATTGGAAATAACCCCCAGGCAGGAACCGATAAGCGTCGCTCCTTTCACGGGTGTGGTTTTCCGGCCATTCTCAATGAGATAAGCCTCACGGCAGGTAAAGTTGAACATTCCGGTTACAGAGTTCACACTTCCACCGCTGAGGCTTTGCACGTAAAGACCCGACCTGGTATCCGCCAGAATATCTTCGGGAGCGGAATCACCGGGTTCAATAAAGGTATTGGTCATTCTTGGGATGGGGTAGTTACGGAAAGATTCCCGGCGGCCATTGCCCGTACGCTCCAGATTCAACTGGTTGGCACTCAGCACATCGGTCATATAACCTTTCAACACACCCTTGTCGATCAACACATTCCGGCGGGCCTGTGTACCTTCGTCATCAAAATCAATGGTGCCCCGGAAGTTCGGGATGCTGCCGTCATCCACCATGGTGAATACATCGGTGGCCACTTTTTCACCTACTTTTCCCGTAAAGGCACCGATGCCCCTGGCAATGTTGTCTGCCTCCAGCGGATGGCCAACAGCCTCATGGATCAATACACCACCCCAGCCATTCTCCATCACCACATCCATCATTCCTGCAGGTGCATCTTCGGCATCCAGCATGGCGATGGACTCGCGGGCGGCACTGCGGGCCACATCTTCCGGTGAACTATTATCAAACAATTCAAAACCGCTGTGTGCGCTGATGCGTTCACGCGACATATGCCGGTTGGTTCCGTCATCCCCCATGGTCTCTACGATAAAGAACAACAGCGGTTGAGAATCACGCAGGTATACACCTTCACTGGTCGCAACCACACGGCTGCGCACCTGGTCGTAATAATCAATTTTGGCCATCCGGATGCGGGAGTCATAATCAAGGGCAGCCTGGTTGGCCCGCTCCATGATGTCAATCCGCTGACTATCCACGATATCCTCCAGCGGAGTCTGTACGGTATTGAACGTTTCCCTGCTCGTTTGGGCAATGTTCACCGGGGCAATTGACTTGCTGCCGCTGCGCGCCACATAAGACGCAATGTCGGCCGCCCGCATAAGATTTTCCTCAGTGATTTCTTCTGTGTAGGCATAACCTGTTTTGTCTCCTGCGATCACCCGGACACCGGCACCCTGACTGATGCCGTAAAGCCCGCTTTCCAGCCTGGATTCTTCCATGATGATCTGACGGGAATTGCGGTCTTCGAGGTACACATCGGCAAAATCACCACCATGGCGCAATGCCCTGGCAATTACCCTGTCAAGGGTAGCTTTATCCATGTCCAGACCGGGGCCAAGCGGGCCTGACGGACCACTGCATGACATCATGTGCGACAACAGCGGTGGTGTGACGGCAATGGCCACCCCTCCTTTCAAACCCAGTTCCAGAAACTTCCTGCGAGGCATCAGCCGCGCCGAATAATTTTTGTTCTTCATCGTTGTTATAGGTTTTTTGGTAAATGAATGATTGCGGTTGAACAAAATATATCCGCTAAAATTAGAAATATTTTTTTAACTGAGGATAGATACTGACTTATACCATTAAATTTTATCTTTGTGCAGACAACTCCCGGATAAAAACCACCGAAACCCCAAATTCCATGAGTAAACTGGACGCCAAACTACTGATCGTTGATGATGACGAGGATGTACTGCTCGCCGCCAAAATGTATCTCAGACAGCATATTCAGGTCGTACACACTGACCCCAATCCCGAGAACATACCGATGTTGCTGAAGAACAACAGCTACGACATGATGCTGCTCGACATGAACTTTTCCCGGGATGCCACCAGCGGAAAGGAAGGCTTTCACTGGCTCAACAAGATACTGGAGATCGACCCGGCCATTGCGGTAATTCTGATTACAGCTTATGGCGATATCGAGCTGGCTGTGCAGGGGGTTAAAGAGGGGGCCACCAATTTCCTGCTCAAGCCATGGGACAACAAGAAGCTGCTGGCCACCATCACAACCACACTGGAGAACCAGCGATCACGCAAGGAACTGCAGGACCTGCGCACCAAGCAGAAATTCCTGATGGAGCAGGGCGACCAGCCTTACAGCCACATCATCGGGGAGTCCGATGCCATGCTTTCGGTACTGTCAACCGTTCAGAAAGTGGCCAGAACCGATGCCAATGTGCTGATCCTTGGTGAGAATGGAACCGGGAAAGAGGTGATCGCCCGTGCCCTGCACCGTGCCTCGCCAAGGAAAG
>SKUN01000037.1 GCA_007129945.1 Bacteroidales bacterium | reverse complement strand
TTTTTCAACCGCCGGTAGATTACCTCTTGGTTAGGGTTCGGGAAGCCAATGGAGTCATCGTGGCACTGAACGTTACAGCCTACGTTATGTAGTTATATACGCTCCATGGCAGCATAGAACGCCCCGGGCCTTGTTTAACACAGCCCGGGGTTGTTTGTAACGGTTCAGGGGATATGGTGCTTAGGGGCTTGGGGAGCGGCTCAGGAGGCAGAAGCGTTCCCTGTCGCCTGCTCCAGGGTTGTGTGCGCCTGCTCCCAGTGGGTTTCTATTTCCCGTAGCTGTTTCTTAAGGCTTTCATATTCGGCAAACACTTCTCCGCTGTCCACTTTTTTCTGATCCAGTGAGGGGTTGGCGATGACGGCTTCCAGTGAAGTGATTTTTTTCTCCAGCGTCTCTATTTCTTCCTCATAGCGGGAGATTTGCTTCTCCAGCCGCCGGGTTTCCCGTTCGTGTGCCTTCTTTTTCTCATAAGCCACCTTGTTTCCTGACTTTTTGTCTGACTGGGAGTCAGCCCTGGTTTTCTTTTTAACCGCTTCCAGTTCAGTAAGCGACTCGATGCGTCGGGAGGCAATAAAGTCGTAAATATCCCCGATGAATTCCCTGATCCGCCTGTTCCTGAATTCAAAGACTTTTTCGGTGAGTCCCTGCAGGAAGTCACGGTCATGCGACACCACGATAACGGTACCGGCGAATTGGAGCAGGGCGCTTTTCAGGATGTCTTTGGTGCGCATGTCCAGGTGATTGGTGGGCTCATCCATCACAAGGAGGTTGACCGGTTCCAGCAGCATTTTGGCTATGGCCAGGCGGGTTTTTTCGCCGCCTGAGAGGACTTTGACTTTTTTATCGATGTCGTCGCCACTGAATAAGAACCCTCCGAGAATATTGCGTACCTGCTTTCTTACTTCCCCGGCAGCCGCATCATCCAGGGTCTGAAAAACAGTTTTCTCCGCATCCAGGTATTCGGCCTGGTTCTGGGCAAAATACCCGATCTTTACATTGTGGCCGAGCTTAATCCTGCCTTCATGTGGAAGTTCCCCGGTGATGATCCGGGCCAGGGTGGTTTTACCTTCTCCGTTCCGGCCCACGAAAGCGATCCGCTCTCCCCTTCCCACCATGAAGTTCAGTCCGGAAAGAACGAGCTTGTCGTCATAACTTTTGCTGATGTTTTGGGCTTCAAGGCTGACTTTGCCGGACGGTGGTGCTTCGGGGAAACGGAAATGGACTGCGCTGTTGTCCATCTCTTCCACCTCCACCTTTTCCATTTTGTCCAGCAATTTAACTTTTGATTGCACCTGGCGGGCTTTGGTGGCTTTGGCACGGAACCGGGTGATGAAGCGCTCAACCTGGGCAATTTCCCGCTGCTGGTTGTTGTAGGCTGCCATCTCTCTTTCCATCCGCTCCTCACGGAGGATCTCATAGTCGGAATAGCAGGCCTTGTAATCATAAGCTTTCCCCATACTCAGTTCTATGGTGCGGCCGGTGATGTTGTCCAGAAAAGCCCTGTCGTGTGAAACCAGCATGACCGCCCCGGGGTAGTCGGAAAGGAATCCTTCCAGCCACTGTATCGATTCAATGTCAAGGTGGTTGGTGGGCTCATCCAGGAGAAGCAGTTCCGGTCGCTGAAGCAGCAGTTTGGCCAATTCCACCCGCATCTGCCAGCCGCCGCTGAATTCGGCCATGGGGCGATCCAGGTCACTGCGTTCAAACCCCAACCCGATTAACACTCTTTCTGCCTGGGCTTCCTGGGTGGAGCCCCCCAGAAGTTCATACCGCTCACTGGCCTCGGCCAGGCGTTGCGTGCTTCGCTGGTAATCATCGGCATGGTAGTCGGTGCGGCGGGTGATCTCTTCGGTGAGTTTTTTGATCTGTTTTTCCAGGGCTTTGACTTCGGTGAATGCCTGGAGGGTCTCTTTGAGGACGGTGGTGCGCGACTGGAAATGGATCTCCTGTGGCAGGTATCCCACATGGCTTCCGGAAGGCATGGAAACGCTGCCCTTTTCCGGGGTAAATTCCCCGGTGATGATACGCATCAGGGTCGTTTTGCCGGCCCCGTTTTTCCCCACCAGCCCGATCCGGTCGCGCCTGTTGATGATGAAGGAGACATCATCGAACAGCACATCACCCGAGAACTGAACGGTGAGGTTGTTGACAGAGATCATTGGGTTTCCAGCTTTAACCGCAGTTCTTTTAACTGATCAGGTGCAATGGGGGCAGGGGTGTTGATCATCACATCACGCCCGGCGTTGTTTTTCGGGAAGGCGATGTAATCACGTATGGTTTCAGAACCGCCGAAGAGTGCGCACCAGCGGTCAAACCCAAAGGCTACCCCACCGTGTGGCGGGGCGCCGTATTGAAATGCGTCCATCAGGAACCCGAACTGCTGCCTGGCCTCCTCCGGGGTAAACCCAAGGGCGTCAAACATTTTTTCCTGCAGGGGGCGGTCGTAGATCCGGATGGATCCGCCACCGATCTCCACCCCGTTGATCACCATGTCGTAGGCATTGGCCCTGACACTTCCCGGGTCTGTGTCAAGCAGCGGGATGTCTTCTTTCAGCGGGGAGGTGAAGGGGTGGTGCATGGCGTAGAAACGGGCAGTTTCTTCATCCCACTCAAGCAAAGGGAAATCTGTGACCCACAGGCAGGCGAAGTGATCAGGCTTTCTCAAATCCAGTCTTTTCCCCATTTCCAGCCTGAGTTCACCCAGTGCCTTGCGGGTGGAATTGGTTTCACCGGCCAGGATGAGCAGCAGGTCGCCGGGTCTGGCTTCCATGGCATCCGCCCAGGATTGCAATTGTTCCTGGCTGAAAAACTTGTCGACGGAGGATTTGAAGCTTCCATCTTCATTGTATTTCACGTAAACCAGTCCTTTTGCCCCGATCTGCGGTCGCTGCACCCAGTCGGTGAGGGCATCCAGCTGCTTGCGGCTGTAACCGGCGCATCCTTCCGCGCAGATGCCGGCCACCAGTTCCGCATTGTCAAATACCTTGAAGCCTTTGTTTTGTGCCAGTTCATTCACTTCCACGAAACGCATCCCGAAGCGGGTATCCGGCTTGTCACTGCCGTAATATTTCATGGCATCCTGGTAACTCATCCGGTCAAAAGAGATGTTGTCAAGGCCTTTAACCTCCCTGAACAAATGTTTGGCCAGGCTCTCGAAGGTTTCCAGCACATCGTCCCTGGTAACAAACGACATTTCACAGTCGATCTGGGTGAATTCCGGCTGGCGGTCGGCGCGCAGGTCCTCATCCCGGAAACACTTTACAATCTGGAAATACCTGTCAAGCCCGCCGACCATCAGCAGCTGTTTAAAGGTCTGGGGCGATTGCGGCAAGGCGTAGAACTCTCCGGTGTGCATCCTGGAAGGGACCACAAAGTCGCGGGCCCCCTCAGGCGTGGATTTGATCAGCACCGGGGTTTCCACCTCGATGAACTGCTGCCCGTGCATGTATTTCCGGGTTTCCAGGGCCATGCGGTGGCGCAGTTCCAGGTTGCGGCGTACCATGTTGCGACGGATATCCAGGTAACGGTATTTCATCCGCAGCTCATCGCCGCCGTCGGTATCATCTTCGATGGTGAACGGGGGCGTTTGTGCCTCGTTGAGTACTTCCAGTTCGGAAACGATGATCTCGACATCGCCGGTGGGCATTTTGGGGTTTTTGTTGCTTCTTTCCGTCACTTTGCCCCTGATCTGCAGTACGTACTCCCGCCCCAGTTCTCTTGCCTGCTTGCAGAGGGTGGCGTTGGACTCCATATTGAAGGCCAGTTGTGTCAGACCGTAACGGTCGCGCAGGTCGATGAA
>SKUN01000056.1 GCA_007129945.1 Bacteroidales bacterium | reverse complement strand
TGATGACCAATGCTTACCACCATGCCCATCAGCTGATCAAAAAGCACGTAAATGCAGGCCCGGAAGATGTGATCATCACCGCGGGCAGCGGAATGACCACTGTCATCAATAAATTCCAGCGTATGCTGGGGCTAAGGGTATGCGGAGAATTGTCAAGCAGGCCCTGCATCAAAGAATCGGAACGGCCGGTTGTGTTTATCACCCATATGGAACACCACAGCAACCACACCTCATGGTTCGAAACCAATGCCGACGTTGTCCAGCTCAGGCCGGGCAAGGGGTTGGTGATCGACCCGGAAGAACTGCGCCGGCAACTGGAAAAATACAAGGACCGCAAAATGAAAATCGGTTCCTTCACCGCCTGCAGTAATGTGACCGGCATTGAAACACAACTACACGAACTGGCTGCGATCATGCACGCCCACGGTGGAGTATGCGTGGCCGATTATGCAGCTTCGGCACCTTATGTGGACATTGACATGCACCCGGAAGATCCCATGGAAAAACTGGATGCCATTATGTTCTCCCCCCACAAATTCCTCGGAGGACCGGGAAGCTCGGGTGTGCTTATTTTTGATTCGGCGTTTTATAACAGCAAAGTGCCCGATAACCCGGGAGGAGGAACGGTAGACTGGACCAACCCCTGGGGGGAATATAAATACATTGACGATATTGAACTCAGAGAAGACGGGGGTACTCCCGGATTTTTACAGGCCATTCGAACTGCATTGTGTATCGACCTGAAAAACCAGATGGGCACCACCAACATCCGAAAACGTGAAGAAGAATTACTTGACATCCTGTTTGAAGGACTGGAGGGAATCCCTGACGCCCGGATCATGGCCGGCAATGTCAAAGACAGGCTGGCTGTGGTTTCCTTCTATTTTGAGCATATTCATTACAATTTGGTGGTCAGGTTACTCAGTGACAAGTTCGGTATCCAGGTCAGGGGAGGATGCGCCTGTGCCGGAACATATGGTCACTTCCTTCTCAACGTGGACTACGAACGTTCTCACATGATCACGGAAAAGATCAATACCGGTGACCTGTCAGACAAACCGGGCTGGATAAGAATTTCACTGCACCCAACCACAACCAACGAAGAAGCATACAAAATCATTGAGGCACTGAAAATGATTCAGAAACACCATAAGACCTGGATGGAAGAATACAATTACCTGACCAGGAAAAATGAATTCATGCACAGGTCGGCACCTGCTGATAACGCAGATATGGTGAGAGACTGGTTTACGCTGCCCGCCCCCCGGCAATGAGTTACTGCGCCTTCAGGCATTGAATAATCGCTGTAATTTTTTCACCTGCGCATCCCATACCCGCTGACTGAAATCCAGGTCAACATCTTCGGCGTGGTCTGTGACGATTAACGCTACACTGGAAGAAAGAGGGTCATTGATAATTTCCATCTGTAAGAAATGCACCTGATCAGGGTCATCGAGCCACAGGAGTCTGATGAACTCATTCTCTTTGTAATCCACAAGGCGGGCCTTCTGTTCCGATCCTTCCCATTTGAAGTGAAAAACATCATCCTCAATATCAACCAGGTCAGCAAACCAGCGGGACAATCCCTCGGGTGTGGCTATGGCTGTATACAAAAGCCTTGGAGTGGTTTTGAACCCGTACTCCATGGTGAATTTTTTAAGAACGCTCATGACAGTGTCATTTGGTCATCTTTCATGCAATATACAAAAAAATAAATCAGCACCCCGGGTTTTACCCATAACCGGCATTTGATTACTTTTGCCTGACAACCGGCAATCGTATTTGCCTGATAACCGACAATCACCGCCATTTTTACATGAAATCAGCGCCTCTGCATATATACCTTTATGCCATCATGGCCGTTACCTTCTGGGGGGTTTCTTATGTCTGGACCAAAATGGCCTTTACAGCCTATGAACCAATTACCGTCATGCTGATCCGCCTCAGCATGTCCTCCCTGCTGATGCTGGCAATCTTCAGGATCAGAAAACTCGGTGAGCGCGTCGACAGATCTGATTACAAAAATTTTATCATCCTCTCGTTTTTCTCCCCGTTTTGTTTTTTTATCGGGGAAAATTTCGGGGTATATCATGTGTCTCCCACCGTGGCATCCGTGATTATTGCCACCATACCGGTTTTTTCCCCGATTCTGGCCTACGTGGCTTTCCGCGAAAAGGTCACCCCCGTAAATATTCTTGGGTTTGTTGTATCGTTCACGGGTGTATTGATCATGGTCATGGATGCCGGCTTTAAATTCACCGCTTCCCCTGTTGGTATTTTCTGGTTGTTTTTTGCGGTGTTTTCCGCCCTGATCAACATCGTCTTTTTAAAAAAACTGGCTGCAAAGTACTCCTCCTTCACGATCATTCTGGTGCAAAATATTCTGGGGGCTATTTTCTTTCTTCCCTTGTTTCTGATCATGGATTTCAGGGACTTCATCCACATCCGCCCCTCGTGGGAAGTGGTTGCTTCACTCCTGGCACTGGCCATTTTCGGATCCACCCTGGCTTTCATGTTCTATACATCAGCGGTCCGTTCGATCGGAATCGCCCGGACTGCCATTTTTGCCAACCTCATTCCAGTGGTTACCGCAATTACCTCGTTTATTTTCCTGAAGGAAGTTATTGACCTCAGCAGGATCGTTGGTATGCTGATCGTCATTGCCGGTTTGATGATGACACAGATTTCAAATTTGCGGCGGAGACAAAGAGAACGGAAAAATTCAGGAAAACCCCTTGTGTTTTAAAATTGTTTTATAATTTTGCACCACCTTTAACCGGCGGGGTAGCTCAGGTGGTTAGAGCGTCGGATTCATAACCCGAAGGTCACGGGTTCAACTCCCGTCCCCGCTACATTCCGAACCTGTTTGTCCTGAGGCAAACAGGTTTTTTTATAGGGTTTATGTAATTTTGTCAAAAACACGAAACTTTGTTATGGAGCTGACCTATCCGGTAAATTTTGAAGAGAAGACCGGCTTTGACCGCATCCGGGAGATGATAGACAAGCATTGTTTCAGCAGCCTGGGGCAGAAGCAGGCTGCTGAAATCGCTTTTCTTACCGATAAGGACAGCATTGAACGGCTGCTTTGCCAGGCAGAGGAATTCCGGCAGATTCTGCTTGCAGGAGAACAATTTCCCGGTGCCAATTACTATGACCCTGATGAAATTTTTGACCGGCTGCGGCTGAAAGATACATTTGCAGAACCGGAAGTATTGCTGGATCTGAAACTTTCCCTGGAAACCATACTGGCGATCATCAGCTTTCTTTCCCGCACCAATGACAGTGACCTGCCCAAATACCCCCGGCTTTCGGACCTCACAGACGGGCTCAGCATAGATGACACGCTTCCGGGAACCATTAACCGGCTCATTGACGAAAAGGCCAGTGTGCGCAGCAGTGCGTCTCCTGCACTTGCTGCGATCAGGAAGCAGAAAGATGAACTGTATGTCAGGGCAAACAGGCAGATACAGCGGATTTTGAATGAGGGCAAACAGCAGGGATGGATCAGAAAGGATGAGGAACTTGCCCTGCGCAACAGCCGGCAGGTAATTCCGGTACCGGTAGCTTACAAGCGTAAACTGCGGGGGTTCATCCACGATCATTCGGCCACCGGGCAAACCGCCTTTGTGGAACCCGAAGAGGTGTTCGAAATGAACAACCAGGTCCGTGAGCTGGAAGCAGACGAAAGACAGGAGATTGTCCGCCTCCTGAAAGACTTTGCAGACCATCTCCGCCCCATGATCCCGGAGCTGCGGAAGGCCTACCATATGCTGGGGCAAATGGATCTGATTCGGGCAAAAGCTTATCTTGCCCTCGACATGGAGGCCATGAAACCAAAGATCACTGATGAGGCCCGGTTGCAGTGGATCAATGCAAGGCATCCCCTTTTGTTTCTTTCCTATAAAAAACAAAAAAAGGAGGTCGTCCCCCTGACTGTCGACCTGAACCGCGATCAGCGAATACTGGTCATATCAGGGCCGAATGCAGGCGGTAAATCCGTTTGCCTCAAAACCTGCGGCCTGCTTCAGTATATGCTGCAATGCGGATTGCTTGTGCCCATGGACGACCAGTCCACTGCCGGCATATTCCGGCAGCTGCTGATTGATATCGGAGATGAGCAGTCACTGGAAAATGACCTGAGCACCTACAGCTCCCACCTTGTAAACATGAAATATTTCCTGGGTCACAGCAATGAAAAAACGCTGTTCCTGATCGATGAGTTCGGAGCGGGCACAGAACCGCGTATCGGTGGTGCAATCGCAGAGTCGATCCTGACCCGGCTCAATGAACTGAGGGCCATGGGGGTCATCACCACCCATTATGCAAACCTGAAGCTCATGGCCGGAAAACATGAGGGCATGGTCAACGGATCCATGCTTTTCGATACGGAAAAGATCCGACCGCTGTATAAGATGAAGACCGGCACACCCGGGTCAAGTTTTGCCTTTGAGATTGCGAAAAACATCGGACTTCCCGGGTATATCCTGAACAATGCCTCCCTGCTTGCCGGGCAACAGGACCTGGATTTTGATGTGGAACTCCAAAATCTTGAAGTAAGGAAAGAGGAGCTGGATAACAAAGAACGGCAACTGCGGCAGGCAGATGATTTGCTGTCTGACCTCATTGATAAATATGAGAAGCTCCATGGAGAGGTTGAGGCGCGCAAAACCGAAATACTGCAGGAAGCCCGCAAAGAGGCAAAAGATATTCTGGCAGGAAGCAACAGGATGATTGAAAACACCATCCGTGAAATTAAGGAAGCCGGGGCAGAAAGAGAGAAAACAAGGGAAGCCCGGAGTAAACTGGAAAAGTTCACCCTGGAGCATGAAAAAGACCCTGAAACCCTGTCGCCCACCCCTTCCGGAAAGTCCCGGAAAAAGCAAAACCCCCTTCCTGTAACAGACGAAATCGACCCGACGCCAATTAAAGTCGGGGATGTGGTCAGGATCAAAGGGCAGCAAAGCCGGGGCGAGGTGGCCGAAATCTCGGGCAAACAAGCCCTTGTGGTGTTTGGAAGCATCAAACTGAGGACATCACTGCCAGGCCTGGTGAAACTCAGGAAAGGGGCTGCCAGAAAAAAGTCAACAAAAGGACACAACCGTTTATCATTCGACATCCACGAAAAGGCGATCAAATTCAATCCCGACATTGACCTGCGGGGAAAAAATTCAGAAGAAGCACTCAAAGCACTTCAGAATCATATTGACGATGCATTTCTGCTGGGAATGCCGCAAATCCGGATCATTCACGGAAAAGGTGAGGGTGTGCTGCGACCGGCAGTCCGGAAATTCCTGGCCGCTGTGCCGCAGGTAAACCGGTACAGGGATGAACATCCCGACCGGGGAGGTGCCGGGATCACCATCGTGGATTTTAACTAATCCCGCATCTCATCCTCGTCAAACAGGTCTAGCTGGTTTTCCGTCACATAGGATGGCGGCGGGTCACCCGGGCGATAACGGGCCACATGATTATTGACCAGACTTTTGATAAAACGGATCGGGGTTACCCTGTGCACCTTGCAATAGTGTTCCAGGGCTTTTTTTTGCCCGTCGGTCAGCTTAAAGCCCATCTGCCGGTATTTGATGCGCTTTCTTTTCCCTGCCGTCCCGGTTCTGTATTTTGGTGCAGTATGATCAGCCATAATCAGGCATTTTTTTCGGTGTCATCCAAAAATACGCATTTTACCCAAAAAGAGGTACTTCTGTGGAAAAATTTTCAGGGAAGAGCGATATTTGCCAAAACCTGCACCAGTTTACGCACTTCCTCCATGGAATTATGCCTTCCGAATGATACACGCAATGAGGGCATGGTTTCATCGGCCCCCAGTGTATTCAGCACATGCGATCCCTGACTGCTTCCGGAGCTGCAGGCACTTCCCGAAGACACACAAATGCCCTCAATATCCAGGCTGGGCAGCAGCATTTCAGCATCCACCGTGGGAGGCAAAGAAACATTGAGTATGGTGTGCAGTGAACTTCCTTCTGCATCCCCGTTAAAATGAACATCGGGGATCTCATTGCGCAGCAGGTCAATACAGGCTTCCTTCAGCGACCTGCAATGGTGCTGGTCTTCCTCCATTCGCTGATGTGCCAGCTCAAGGGCCTTAGCCATCCCTGCGATGCCATAAATATTTTCGGTGCCTGCACGCATATTACGCTCCTGCCCCCCTCCCAGCAAATAAGGGGGGAAAAATTTACCGGAGCGCACGTACATGAAGCCGGCTCCTTTCAATCCGTAAAATTTATGGGCACTTCCGACGGCAAAATCCATTCCCAGTTTCTGCATGTCCATGTGCAGCTTTCCGATCGTTTGCACGGTGTCGGAATGAAACAACGCACCGGCAGCAGTACACAATGAAGCCACAGCCTTCACCGGAAGCAGGTTGCCGATCTCGTTGTTGGCATGCATCAGGCTGACCAGTGAACGCGGATATTCGGCGAGCAACGCTTTCAGATGAGCCAGGTCAATGTGTCCTGTTTGATCAACCCGCAGGTGATGTACCCGTATTCCCTTTTCTGCCAGGCAGACCAAAGGGTTCAGCACAGCAGGATGTTCAACGGGACTGGTGATCACGTCCGAATAGCCCAGCCCCAGGCAGCAGCCCCACAATATGGCATTGTTCGCCTCCGTCCCCCCGGATGTAAAGAAAATCTCTGCCGGAGACACATTCAGCAGGCGCGCGACGGTGCGGCGGGATTCTTCGATCCTGACCCGGGCCCTCCGGCCCAATGCATGTACAGATGACGGATTGCCGTATTCTTCGCTCATACAGGCAATGACTTCGTCCAGCACATCCTGGTCGGGCCGTGTTGTGGCGGCATTGTCAAAATAAATCACCGGTGTTTTCATGCAGGCAAAAATAACCAATAACTGCAGCAAATAAACAATAAAATCGAATGGATAGTGGCCATATGTTGGGCAAAAAATGTACTTTTGAGTTGGATTTGCCTGGGAATACAAATTTGTATTGCATACACCCCGGTCTGTAAACCCCGGACGTACCATCAAAAAATGGCAGAAGTGAGCGACAGTCTTGTTATAATTCCCACTTACAACGAACGGGAAAACATTGAGAAGGTTCTGCAAATCGTATTCTCCCTTCCCAAAGACTTCCATGTGCTGATCGTAGACGACAGTTCACCGGACGGCACTGCCGGACTGGTCAGTCAACTCATGGAAAAATACCCGGGTAAACTTTTCATGGAATCAAGGAAAGGAAAGCTCGGGCTCGGAACCGCCTATATACACGGGTTTAAGTGGGCGCTCAAAAGAGATTACCGGTTTATTTTCGAAATGGATGCAGACCTTTCCCACAACCCCGGGGATCTGGTCCGGCTTTACCGGGAATGTGCAGAGAACGGTTATGACCTGGCGATCGGATCCCGATACATTGACGGGGTGAATGTGGTAAACTGGCCTATGGGCAGGGTCCTGATGTCCTATTTTGCGTCCATTTACGTTCGAATGATCACCGGAATGCCCGTACACGACACCACGGCAGGCTTTAAATGCTACAGGCGGGAGGTGCTCGAAGCCCTTGATCTTGACAGCGTCAGGTTCACCGGCTATGCATTTCAGATAGAAATGAAGTTCACTGCCTGGAAAATGGGATTTAATATAACGGAAGTATCTATTGTATTTACTGACCGAACGGAAGGGGAATCCAAAATGAGTTCCGGCATTTTTCAGGAAGCCGTTTTGGGCGTGATCAAACTCAGATGGAGAAGTATTACGAACCCGAAAAGGTATCAGAAACCTTCCTGACCCGCTGCGCTCAAATCCGTTCTGCTTTTTTATTTCACAAAACAATCAATTATGCGGGGCACACCACTGCTGCTGAAAAATGCACAGATCATCAACGAAGGGCGGACCTTTCAGGGAGACCTTGTAATCAACAATAAAGTGATTGAGAAAATCTATCCCGGGGGTCACCAGGGAAGGTTCAACGAGGAATCGGGCCGGTCGGTTGATCTTGAAGGAATGCTTTTATTCCCGGGAGTCATTGATGACCAGGTTCATTTCAGAGAGCCGGGGCTGACCCACAAGGGTGATATCGCTACAGAGTCAAAGGCTGCGGTGGCAGGTGGTATCACCAGCTTCATGGAAATGCCCAATACAAACCCGCAAACCATCTCCGGGAAGTTGCTGGAAGAAAAATTCAGGCTGGGTCAGGAGAAAAGCCTCGCCAATTACTCTTTTTATATGGGGGCCACCAATACCAATAAATCGGAGCTTATAGCGGCCGACCCGAAGCAGGTTTGCGGAATCAAAATTTTTATGGGATCTTCAACCGGGAATATGCTGGTGGATGATCCCGGTGCACTGAACGGAATTTTTCGTGATGTAAAACTTCCCGTTGCGGTTCACTGTGAAGACGAGGAAACCATCAGAAAACAACTGGCAGCGGCAAAGGCAACCTATGGTGAAGACATCCCCATGGCCATGCACCTGCGAATACGGAACCACCAGGCGTGTGAACGCTCTTCGCGGCTGGCTGTTTCACTGGCAGAAAAATACGGAACCAGGCTCCACCTGCTGCATCTGAGCACCGCAGAAGAACTCAGAATGCTTGAGAACAGTACACCACTGGCAGAAAAGCGGATCACTGCAGAGGCATGTGTACACCATCTTTGGTTCTCGGCAGAAGATTATGCAGATAAAGGGGGGATGATCAAATGGAATCCGGCCATAAAATTCAAAGAGGACAGGATGGCGCTGATTGATGGAGTCAGGAAGGGCTTTATCGATGTGATCGCCACAGACCATGCACCCCATACCCTGGAGGAAAAAAGCAACAGCTACCTGAAGTGCCCTTCGGGCGGCCCCATGGTTCAGCATGCATTGCCAGCCATGATCACACTGGCAGAAAGACAGCAGATCCCGCTTGAAAAAATTGCAACCCTCATGTGCCACAATCCTGCCATTTGCTTTAACGTGGCAAACAGGGGGTTCATCAGAGAGGGATTCGCCGCCGATCTTGTGGCCATTGACCCGGGTACATCATTCACCGTAAACAAGGAAAACATCCTGTATAAATGCAAATGGTCACCGCTGGAAGGTAAAGAGCTGAAAGCAACCGTCAAATATACTTTTGTGAATGGTCATCTCGTTTATGAGAATGGCACGATCCATGATGAGGTGAAGGGTGAGGCTTTGCAATTCTCACGATAGGCTCCGTCACCTTTACAGGTATCGGCAAAAAATACCGAATATGACGCGAATACCCGGATACTTCAGATTTTTAGCATTTTGTGGGCTGGCAGCCTCCATGTTGCTGTTTTCCTCATGCAATTTTTTCAGGGCCCCGGGCAGAGACGACTGCGACAAACTGTTGTCAAGGGAAACCATGGTGGATGTGCTCAGTGATATGTACCTGCTGGAAGCCTTTCTGGTTGAATATCAACATGTACAAAGGGGTGTCAGGGATTCCTCAGAATATTATTACGCCGGATTGTTTGACCGCCACGGGGTTGAACCTGAGCAATTTGAGGCAGCCCTGGAGTGCTATCTGCTCGACAGACGGGAGATGGACCTGATACATGAGATGATGCTCAACCGGCTCAGCGTCATGGAAACAGAAGAGGAACAATTGCTCCCAATGGATGAGATGAGGGAAGCTCCATTACCGGAAGAAACCCTGCCCCGGGAGTAAACCTGTCCGGGCAATCGTGATTGATTATTCACGAAACAATCCGTCCAGCAACTCATCGCCAGGCACATTGGGTAAAGTTACTTTCAGCCCGGGCTCAGATTCCATGGCCCGCCTGATGGCAAAAACAGCTTCTTTGTTTCGCGCCCAGCTACGACGGGCAATGCCGTTATTCACATCCCAGAAAAGCATATTTTCCAGCCTGCGATCAGCATCTTTACTGCCGTCCAGCAACAGGCCGAATCCGCCGTTGATCACTTCACCCCAGCCAACACCTCCGCCATTGTGAAGAGACACCCAGGTGGCTCCCCGGAAACTGTCACCGATCACATTTTGGACCGCCATATCGGCAGTGAACTGTGAACCGTCATAGATATTGGAGGTTTCACGGTAAGGGCTGTCAGTGCCGCTTACGTCATGGTGATCGCGCCCAAGGATGACCGGCCCCCTGAGCCTGCCTTCCCGTATGGCTTTATTGAAAGCCTTTGCAATTCGTATCCGTCCTTCAGCATCGGCATAAAGGATACGGGCCTGCGAGCCGACAACCAGTTTGTTCTCTTCCGCCTGCTCGATCCAGCGGAGGTTATCTGCAAGCTGCTGTCTGATCTCTTCAGGGGCCTGTTGCATCATCTCCCGGATCTCCCCGGCGGCAAGGCGATCGGTGGCACGCAGGTCTTCCGGATCGGAGGAAGCGCATACCCATCTGAACGGCCCGAATCCATAGTCGAAACACATTGGCCCCATGATATCCTGCACATACGACGGGAAACGAAACGACCGGTCTTCATTGAAAACATCTGCACCTGCACGGCCGGCTTCCAGCAAAAAGGCATTGCCATAGTCCCAGAAATACATTCCCCTTTCGGCCAGTTTGTTTATGGCTTTTACCTGCCGGATCAGAGAAGCTCTCACTTTCTCTTTGAAAAGTTCAGGATTATGCGCCATCATTTCATTGGCCTCCTCAAAACCCATACCTGCCGGATAATACCCCCCGGCGTAAGGGTTATGCAGGGATGTCTGATCCGACCCCAGCTCAATTTCCAGGTCTGAATCTGCAAATTTCTCCCACAGATCAACCACATTTCCCTGGTAGGCCAATGATACGGCTTCCTTGTTGGTTTTTGCTTCACGGGTCCGTGACAACAGCGCATCAAGGTCGTCGTACACCTCATCAACCCACCCCTGCGAATGCCGAACTTCCGTAGCCTTTGGGTTGATCTCTGCCACCACGCCAATGGCCCCTGCTATCACTGCTGCTTTTGGCTGGGCACCTGACATTCCGCCCAGACCGCTTGTCACAAACACCTTACCTGCAAGATCCTCTCCCTGGGAGGATACCATCCTGCCGGCATTCAACACCGTGATGGTGGTGCCATGTACAATCCCCTGAGGCCCGATATACATGAAGGATCCGGCTGTCATCTGTCCGTATTGTGTTACCCCCAGGGCGTTGAAACGCTCCCAGTCATCCGGGGAAGAATAATTGGGGATCATCATTCCGTTGGTCACCACAGCACGCGGTGCTTCGGAATGAGAGGGAAAAATCCCCAGCGGATGACCGCTGTACAATACCAGGGTTTGCTCATCTGTCATCTCTGCCAGGTATTGCATTGTAATCAAGTACTGGGCCCAGTTCTGAAATACAGCCCCATTGCCCCCGTAAGTGATCAACTCATGCGGATGCTGGGCCACCGCATGATCCAGATTATTGCTCAGCATAAGCATGATGGCAGCAGCCTGGCGCGACCGGTGGGGAAAGTCTTCAATTCGTCTGGCATGGATGGGGTAATCAGGCCGGAAACGGTGCATATAAATCCGGCCGTAGGTTTCCAGTTCATCTGCAAATTCCACCGCCAGTTCAGCATGAAATTTTTCCGGAAAGTAACGAAGTGCATTTTTAACCGCCAGGCGCTTTTCAGGCGCAGTAAGGATCTCTTTGCGGCGCGGAGCATGATTTACAGAAGGATCATAAGGTTTGGGCTCCGGAAGTTCGTCGGGGATTCCCTGAATAATCGCTTGTTGAAATCCTGAATCAGACATATGCAATCTCTCTTTTGTCAGATTAAATAAAAATACAAACCCGGCATTTACTCATCATCCCGGTTTTCACAATCATCAACAATTGCTGCACTGACATACAAAATATCCCAGGAAAACCACTCCTGCTCAACCATCGACATGGTGATTCCGTCCGCCACGAAACGAAGTCCGGCACGGCCACCCCTGATGGTTTCACCCGGAGCAAGGCATGCAGTAAATTCAGGGGTTTCATACATAATAACCCCGTCACGATAGTAGGCAGGCACAAAAGAAAAGGCCACATAATCGCCCGACAGATTGGTAAGACGAATATTCAGTACCGCATTCGGATCACTCCCGAAAAAACGTTCCCGCTGCCAGCGGTATTCCACCTTGACCTCCTCAATGGTGTCGTGCACATGATACTCTACCTGTGCAAATGCGGTTTTTCCTGCAATGATAAAAAGGCCCGCAACAAAAAATCGAAATATTACAGCGCGCATGGGTTTGGATTTATGGGTTAATACAACTTTTCTTTCATATTTTTCAGGGAACGGTAGAGAAACTCCCTGGCTCTGAATAGCTGGGCTTTCACAGTTCCCAGCGGCAAATCCAGTTCTTCGGCAATCTCTTCATAAGAACGTTCATCAAAATAACGCATCACAATCAGCGTCCGGTACCTGGGCTTCAGGGTTTCAACAACCTGCCTGATCATACCAACCTTCTGGCTTTTGATGAACCGCTCTTCCGGGTTGATCATATCCACCACAAAGTTGAACTTATCATCAGGGTCATCCAGCTCTTCATTGGCTTCCAGGTTCAATACATTTTTTTTCTTTTTCCTGATAAAATCCACACAATTATTGGATGCAATTTTAAACAACCAGGTGCTGAATGCATATTGTTCGTTATACTGTCGGATATTCACAAAAGCCTTGCCGAAAGTTTCGATGGTCAGGTCTTCTGCATCCTGGACATTCCCGGTCATTTTCAGCAACATGTAGAAAATCGTATCACGGTATATCCGCATCAGTTCGGCAAAAGACTGCTGGCAGCCTTTATCAGCGGCATTTCGCACAAGTTTCAGGTCACGTTTCGCTTTTTCGGTATGTTGCTTTTCTACTTCCATTTATTCTTTTTCATCCAAACCGGCGACAGAGATAAAAGCAATGAACACCCCATCAGTATCAATTCACCCGGAAGCGAAAATAAGCAAATTTTACCTTCCCTGAGTGTTTTTGCCCCCATACGTATGATCATCAGATAACTTGTCGTGCGCAACAGAAAAACACCCAGCACCAAAAGACCGGCGGTGGAAAACCCCGAAACAATCATACTGACGGCAAACAACGGATAGAACAACAGCTGAGCCCACTTATACAGCCTCAGCATACGCCTGTCACGTTTTTTGTAATACCTGCGGCTGCTCAGCCATTGCTTTTTTGTACGGAGCCATCCCGCAAAAGTCGTATCCGGCACAGAAACAGTATGGGCGGCCGGAGCCGGTTCCACAACGGTATTGTCTTTCCGGGCGGCATAATTGATAAAAAGATCATCATCACCCGCTGCTATCTTATAATGGGAGGTAAACCCCTTTAGCCGGTAAAACAGTGAACGGGTATATGCCAGATTCCTGCCTGATCCCATGAAAGGACGTCCCGCTGCAGCCATTCCCATGTAATTAAGCGCTGTGGTCAGGTTGTCGAGCCGGATCAGCTTATTCAGCAAGCCTGGCTTTTTCTCAAAGGCCCCATAGCCCAGTACAATCTCCTTATCTTGCTCAAGCTGAGCAGCCATACGGCTTACCCACGCCTTATCCGCCGGATAAGAAGCAGCCTCTGTAAGGAGCAATAATTCATGTTTTGCAGAGCGGATCCCCACCGACAGGGGGAGTTTTTTCCCCTGCATAAAACTGACGCTGCTATTGAGATTGACCACTTTCAGGTGAGTATTACTCCGCTGCATCTCCCGCAGTAATTGATCTGTGCCATCATTGGAAGCATCATTCACCACAACCACTTCATATTCGGGATGATCCTGCCCGAGCAGCAAAGGTAAATGACGGCTGAGATGGTCATATTCATTGCGGGCAGTAAGCACAACAGAAACCGGAGTTAAAGCGCCACTTTCATGATGGCTCTCCGGGTCTGAGAAAGCAATGCGACGAAAGTAATACCAGTGCCACCAGAGGTGAATCAGTGTTACCAGTGCAAATAATGAAAATAACAACCACTCCCGGGGCAGGGCAGCTCCTTCAATCATTCCCGTTATTGAATCCATAGTGTATTCGGAGATTTACAGGAAGACAAAATTACCACAATCTAAGGTAATAGTTTCTATCTTTGATAAAAAATAGCACCCCAGATGAAGTTTGACATTTCGGCGCAGGATAAAGGCAGCAAAGCAAGAGCAGGGGTTCTTTCCACAGATCACGGAGAAATAGAGACCCCGGCATTCATGCCTGTCGGAACCGCTGCCACGGTCAAGGCCATTCACCATAAGGACCTGGAAAATGAGGTCCGTCCGGATATCATCCTGGGCAATACATATCACCTTTACCTTCGCCCGGGGTTGGAAGTATTGCATGAGGCAGGTGGCATTCACCGCTTTATGTCGTGGAAAAAACCAGTGCTCACCGACAGCGGGGGTTACCAGGTCTATTCCCTTACCGACCGCAGAAAAATCAGCCGGGAGGGCGTTCAGTTCCAGTCCCACATTGACGGGTCAAGACATACATTTACCCCCGAAAAGGTGATGGATATTCAGCGAATGATCGGAGCAGATATTATCATGGCTTTTGATGAGTGTACCCCGTATCCCTGCGACTACACTTATGCCAGGAAATCGATGCACCTGACCCACGACTGGCTGGAACGCTGCTGCACCCACTTTGACAATGCACAGCCGGAGTATGATTATTCACAAAGCCTTTTCCCCATTGTCCAGGGAAGCACCTATAAAGACCTTCGCAGGGAATCGGCCTCTTTTATCCGGGACTGCAACAGGGAAGGAAATGCCATCGGAGGGCTTTCTGTAGGAGAGCCGGCTGAAGTGATGTATGAAATGACTGAGCTGGTCTGTGACATATTGCCGGCGGACAGGCCCCGCTACCTGATGGGGGTGGGCACGCCGCAAAACATCATCGAATGTATCGCCCTGGGGGTCGATATGTTTGATTGTGTGATGCCCACCCGGAACGCAAGAAACGGGATGCTCTTCACACAGCAGGGGATTATCAATATCCGGAACAGGAAGTGGCAACACGACTTTTCCCCCATAGACCCGCTGGGAGATGCATTTGTTGACGGCAGGTACACCAAAGCCTACCTTCGTCACCTTTTCGTAGCCGGGGAAATGCTCGGTCCCATTATCGCTACCCTGCATAATCTGAGGTTTTATACATGGCTTATGGAAGAAGCCAGGAGGCAAATCCACCATGATAATTTTGAAGGATGGAGGCAGTCTGTCACCGTTAGTTTGGCACAGAGATTGTAAAATAAAAGTATATTTGCCCCGTTCTCACGAAATTAAACCCCGAGTAAACCAAAGTCAACAAGGGCCCGGACAGGCATGCTGAAAAAACTGGACATCTATATCATTAAAAAGTTCCTGGGAACCTTTGTCTATGCCATCACGCTGATCATTCTCATTGTGGTCATCTTCGACCTGTCGGAGAAGATTGACAAATTCATTGACAACCAGGCTCCCTTCTACGATATCATCTTTGTTTACTACCTCAATTTTGTTCCTTACTTCATCAATCTGTTCAGCCCCCTGTTCACCTTCATCGCAGTGGTTTTTTTCACTTCCAGATTGGCTTTCAATACGGAAATCATTGCCATTCTGAGCTCAGGGGTAAGTTTCCGGCGCATGCTGGTCCCGTATATGATATCGGCCATGCTACTGGCCCTGGTATCGGTGTATCTCTCCAATGTAATGATTCCGGCAGCCAACGAAAAAAGGCTTGAATTCGAGTATGTATATGTCCGGTCACCCAACCTGTCAGCAGGGCGCCACATTCATATGCAGATTCGCCCTGGTGTTTTTATTTACCTGGAATCATTCAATGAAAGGACGCAAACGGGTTATCATTTCTCGCTGGAAAAAATTGAACAGCAAGAACTGCAGTACAAATTGTTTGCAGACCTTGCCAGGTATGATGAAGAGGAAGACAAGTGGCGTATTGAAAATTACAACATCCGGGAAATACACGGCCTGGAAGAGAAACTCAGCTTCGGCAGGACGCTTGACACCGTACTGCCCCTTACACCCCGTGATTTCATCCACAACATCAAAGACATGGAAACGATGAATTTCAGGGAGTTGAATGAATTCATTGCCAACGAAAGATTAAAAGGATCCGAAGCCGTCAGCTTTTACGAAGTGGAGCGGCACCGCCGGATGGCCTTCCCGTTTTCCACACTTGTGCTAACCCTGATCGGGGTCGCACTTTCCAGTCAGAAGGTCAGGGGCGGTATCGGATTGCACCTGGGCGCAGGAATTGCCCTGAGCTTCACATTTATCCTGTTTATGCAGGTTACCACCACTTTTGCAACCCAGGGGAACCTTCATCCCATGATGGCCGTCTGGATTCCCAACATCCTGTTCGGCTTACTCGGAATATACCTGATCAGAAAGGCCCCGAAATAAGGCGAATGCCCGTTATTTCTTTTCTTTCACGAAGAAATCGGGCAGCAGGTATCCCAGCAGCCCTCCCCAGGCGATACTCATATAAGGGTTGGAGGTTATGGCGCAGGAACCGGTATTGCAACCGATAAGGGCATAATACAGATAACCTCCGGCTGCCCCGACAAAGGCAAACACCCCGATAAAGAGGAGGTATTTACCCCGGGACAAATGCCGGGGCAGGAAATTCTTTTTTTCCTGCCCCGGATTGGACTGTTTTCCCATATTTTCAGTTTCCATAGCGTAGGGATTTCAATGATTACGCCTCAACAGCCAACACGTCCTTGATGGCTTTCTCCAGGGTTTCTTTGGGAAGTGCACCTGAAGCCATCTGGGGCTGACCGTCTTTGGGAACGAATAAAATGGACGGAATACTGCGGATACCAAACATCCCGGCAAGCTCCTGCTCTTTTTCGGTATCGATCTTGTAAATGTCTACCTTGCCTTTATATTCTTCCGAAAGCTCCTCCATAACAGGGGTCAGCGTCCGGCAGGGTGCACACCAGTCGGCATAGAAGTCAATGATACAAGGCTTGTCACCCGCAAATTCCCATTCTTTCTTGTTTTCGAAATCGAATACTTTTTCTTTAAAATTTTCTTTGGTTAAGTTTTCCATAACTAATTTGATGATACTTTATAATGATTACTTGTTTAATTACACTTCAGTGATGATGTTCAATGTTCAGAGGTGTTGTTCAATGACTGTCAGCAATGTCTCTTTTTGCTGAACGCCCACAAAGCGCTCCACTTCTTCACCGTCCTTAAAAAGGAGCAGGGTGGGGATACTGCTGATTCCGTAGCGGGAGGCAATGCTGCCATGATCATCCACATCCAGTTTGGATATAGTAGCCCTGTCACTGATTTCAGCGGCAAGATCGTCAATGATCGGCCCCTGTATACGGCAGGGCGGACACCACGTGGCCCAGAAATCAACAAGGACCACTCCTTCGGCTATGGCTTCATCAAACCCTTCTGTATCAAGATTCACTACAAAATCGGAAGCGTCTGCTGCATTGTCGGCAGAGCCGGTTGTAGCTTCTTCCGCGCCGGTTGTTCCGGGAGCTGTTAAAGAATAACCCAAAAACACCAACAAAACAACGCCCAGCGTTATTCCAAGAGAAAAAAGTTTCGTTTTATTTGCCATAGTAATTCGTTTTCTATTGTTTATCAAGCGTTTACAAAAATAAATATATTATATTTTCAAAGTATAAAGGTATCAATATATTTTGTTGGGTGCAAACCTTGAGGTGTTAAAAAAATCTAAAGGCCGGGAATCCGGCCTTCAGCAATGCTTTCAGTGTGATTACCCCAACGGGGTACTACTTGGTTGATTCCGGTTACTCAATTCCGGCAAAATGCTTCATGAACTGCACCCTGAGGAACGCTGCAGGGTTTTCGGTCATTTTCTGACTCATGATCCCCCGGAAATCGGAGATCTTCGTGTAGTTGTGCTGTTCCATCCATTCAAGCATTTCGTCACGGATCACATCCAGCTGACCCAATCCGTTCTTATAAAGGGTAGAGCATACCTGAACGGCCCGGGCACCTACAAGCAGCTGTTTGATGACTCCTTTCCCGTCGTGCACACCGGTAGAAGCGCAAAGGTCCGTTTTGATCTGTCCTGAAAGAATCCCGATCCAGCGAAGTGAATGTGTGATTTCTTCCGGGTTGCTGTACAAATGACCGGGGGTGATCTTAAATGACGCTGTGTCCACTTCCGGATTAAAAAAGCGATTGAACAATACCACGCCCTGAACCCCCGTCCAGCTTAGTTTTTTGACCATATGCGCAAGACCGGAGAAATAGTTGGAGATCTTCAGTGAAACAGGAATGCTGACTTCTTTCTGAACCTTCTCCGCCACATCCACGTACAATTGTTCATACTCCCGCCCTTCCCTTTCAATGTCAGCGGGCAACACAAATACATTTAACTCCAGGGCATCAGCCCCGGCTTTTTGAATATTTTTGGCAAAGGCCGGCCACTCCTGTGCAGTGGTGCAGTTGATGCTGGCAATAACGGGAATTGAAAGTTTGCTCCTGGCCTCCTGAATGAGGTTCAGGTATTCGTCCAGGGTATGTTCACGTGCATAATTCCTGATATAATCTTCCGCTTCGGTATACGCATTATGCGCCTCGTCATAGGAAAAAACCTTCCGGATCTCAACTTTGATCTGTTCCTCAAAAAGAGATTTCAGAACGACAGCACCTGCGCCTTTTTCCTCCATTTGTTCCAGGTTGCTGATACTTTTTGTCAAACCGGAACTGCCAACAATCAGGGGGCTTTTCAGCTGAAGGCCCATGTAAGTGGTCGATAAGTCAATCATGCGTGGTATGGTTTTATAATGGATACTTCCTTTTGGTGTCACTTATTGAAGCAAACCTACATGAATTTTCTGAAATTCACAATAAAAAATTACACATTGGATCCGGTCAAACGAGGCAAAACGCCAATGGCAAATAAAGCAAAACGCAGGTGTTTTATAAAGCCGTATCTTTGTCTGTCCAGGCATCTGTTTTCAATTATTTTGCAACAATTGATTTTTTATATATGAATTTCCAGGACACAGGGCTTTATACCACCGACAGCAAGCCGCCGGAAGCCCTGAAACAATCTTTCCGAAACCTGATGGAGCCCCTGCTTGTCCTTTTCAATAAGGCTGCAGGGATGGTGCTGAAAAACAAACAGTTTTATATTGCCTACAGTATACCGGGAGGGGTTTATGGTTATTTCAAAAACCACAGCGTCAGCACCGGGGAGCTGGAGGCTATTGCCGGACGCATCCGCAAAATGATCGGGCAGCGGGAAAACTTCCGGCATGAAATGCTTCCCCTGGAAAAGATTCTTCGGTATTTCGAAGCCAATCAGCGAAAAGACGTCATCCATCTTATCAAATCAAAGTCTTTTGAAACAGAGCCCGAAGGACTTCGCCTGGCACACCTCAATGGCTTCGGAGAACTATTACTCAATCACATACAAAAAAACTACAGGCAACTGGAAAGCTTTCGCCTCATCCCCTTTCACAAAGGCTTTTTCCTGATAGCCGACCCGGATTTTTTTGACAGAGTCATGCCGCCAAAACCTGAAACAAGCAAGTATTTCCACGGGTTTGAGGAAACGGAACAAACAATGATGCACCTGGGCATCGGGAGTTTTGCAGAACTGAACGATATCATCAGGCAGGAAAGGCTTCCTGAATTCATTAAGCTATCGGAGGCCTGGCAGGCCCGGCGTATATCGTTGATTGCGGAAAACATTCTCAACCACCCCGGCAACCCCAGGCTCGTTTTCCTGGCCGGGCCGACTTCTTCCGGGAAAACCACTTCGGCCAATCGCCTGGCCATAGAGCTGAAGGTAATGAAAAAAGAGGTGCTTATCCTGTCACTGGACAATTATTACCATCCGCATAGTGCCATCCCTGACGACCCGGTAACAGGGATCAAAAATTTTGAACAGATCACCGCACTCAACCTGGAACTGTTTAATAAAGAGATCAGTGAGCTGCTGGATGGCAAAGAAGTGTATTTATCCAGGTATCATTTCGATGGCCGGGGAGCCAGACCCGACAAGAACCCCACCAGGATCAGCCCGGATACCTATATTATTGTAGAAGGAATACATGGCCTGAACCCCGAGTTGTGGGATAAAACCATGGAGATCCCCTCATACCGCCTGTATGTGTCTGCACTGAGCACATTGAACATTCATGACCACCTTCCGTTGTCCACATCCGATCACAGATTGATCCGCAGGCTTGTGCGGGATCATCTGTTTCGGGGGTACAGTTTCAACGAAACCATCAGACGCTGGCCCGACGTCGTGCAAAATGAATATCACAGTATATTCCCCTTCCAGGAAAGCGCGCACGCCATTTTCAACTCTGCACTGATTTATGAACTGGCTGTTTTTGCCCACTATGCCCCGGCCATTGCCGATCCTGAAAAGGCGGAAAATGAACAGATCCGTGAAGAAATTAAAAGACTGAACAGGATTCTCTCACTGCTCATCCCCATTAATCCGCTGGATATTCCGCCCACCTCCATCCTCAGGGAATTCATCGGCGGAAGCAGTTTTCAATACAGCTGAAAATGTCAGATTTTTCTGGGAAGACAAGCAAATACTGCCTTCAGGAAAGCCTGTTCAGTGGTATGCCGGAACCGGCTCCGGAATAAACAAATGTTTAATGCATTTGTTTTTTTTATATATTGCGCTGTCTTTTTGTGCGCGTTATTCTTAACGCGGGCGATGCGTTTTTTGTCAGTGTTAACCAAACCACCAACCCAACATGATACGCTTTTTTTTATTTGGAGCAGCTTTCCTGCTGTTCTCCGCTTCACTCTCAATTGCCGGAGGTTACCAGGTAAGCCTGCACGGGCAGAGACAAACTGGGATGGGCCTGATCGGAACCTCCCTCCACATGGATGCAAGCACCATGTTCTTTAATCCGGGGGGACTGGCCATGATGCCTCAGCAGGTAAGTATTCTCGGGGGTGCCAGCGGCATTTTTGCCAGCACCGCATTCCGGATGGAGCAACCCTCCGTATACCAGGCCAAAACAGATAACCCGCCGGGAACGCCTTTCTATTTTTATGCGGCTGCCATGGTAACTGACAGGCTGGCTGCCGGTGTGGCAGTCAACACCCCCTATGGAAACAGCCTTTCATGGGAGGAAGGCTGGGCCGGACGCTTCCTGATACAGGATATCTCGCTGCGTGCCATTACCATTCAGCCCACACTCTCTTACCGGATCAGCGACATGTTATCGGTTGGCGCAGGCTTTGTTTATACCTTCGGCTCGGTCGATATGACACAGGCTTTGCCGGTTACCGGACCCGATGGAGAAGGCCGGGTCAGCATTGAAGGCAGCACAGCCAATTACGGGTTTAATGCCGGAATACAATTCTCCCATCCCGGGGGGCTGAAAGCCGGGCTCAGTTATCGTTCACATATTGACATGGAGCTGGAAGATGCGGATGCTTTATTCAGCGTACCTTCCTCCCTTGCGGGGAATTTTCCGGCCGAAAACAGCGTGGCGGTCACCCTGCCTTTGCCGGCCAACCTGGATTTCGGGCTGTCATACCAGTTTACCCGCGACTTTATGGCGGGGATTTCACTGAATTATGTGTTCTGGGATGTGTATGAGGAGTTGAATTTCGACTTTGAAACCAACACACCCACCCTGGCAGACAGTCGTAACCCCAGGAATTACAGCAACACCCTCATCGCAAGAATAGGCGGTGAATACAGGGTAAACCCGGATCTGTTTGTACGGGCAGGTGCCTATTTCGACCCCAGCCCGGTCCATGAGGACTATTTTTCCCCGGAAACACCCAGCCTGGACAACCTCGCCTTTTCCGGAGGACTCACTTATATGCCAACCCGTAACCTCAGTATAGACGCCAGCCTGCTTTTTATCATGGGGCTGGAAAAAGAGGCTGCTTACAGTCCGGAAAACTTTGGCGGCACATACAGTACAAGGGCAGTGATACCGGGCATCGGCATCAGTTACAGATTATAAAAACCCCCAATACCTCAACCAATGAACCATACAACACGCAAATACCTGCTTCTGATTTTCCTCTTTTGGATCATTCCCGGATGTGAGCCTGAAATAGATCAGCCTGATCCGCAAACGGGCGAAGCTGACTTCACCACTTTTGCAGCAATCGGCAATTCCCTGACAGCAGGCTTTAAAGACGGGGAGTTATTCAGGAACGGCCAGGAACATTCCCTGGCCAACCTCATGGCCGGCCAGCTTATGTATGTGGGGCTCTCATCTTTTTCTCAGCCCCTGATGAAGGATGAACTGGGGTTCGGAAACCGGCTGGTTCTGGCAGAAGCCGGGGGCTCACTGATGCCGGTACCGGCACCAGGCAATCCGGATCCTGACAACAGTGAAAACATTTTCGACACAGAAGGCCCATTTCACAACCTCGGTGTCCCGGGGGCAAAGGTGCAGCACTTGTTGTTCCAGGGGTATGGGACCCTGAATCCTTACTTCGGACGTTTTGCCGCCAATCCGGCCACCAGCAGCGTTTTATCCGATGCCATGGCCCTTCAGCCCACCTTTTTCAGCTTATGGGCCGGGAACAATGACATCCTGGGCTTTGCCACCAGCGGAGGCAAAGGAGAAGGCATTACCCCCGTGGGGGAGTTTGCCTCTTTCTATCAAATGCTTACGTCTCAACTTACACAAGCGGGGGCCAAAGGGGTGGTTGCCAATATCCCGGACATTACCAGTATCCCGTTTTTTACAACCGTTCCCTTCAATGCACTCCCTTTAACGGAACAGGCAGTAGTGGACCAGCTCAACAGTGCCTACCAGGAAGCACCTCATATCAGTTTCTCATTGGGGATGAATGCCCTGGTGGCAGAGGACAACACCCATCCGGCCGGGGTCAGACAGCTGGAAGAGGGAGAACTCGTGCTGCTTACAGCCCTGGCCGGGATCACACAGCAAGGCTGGGGCAGCCAGGTTCCGTTGCCGGAAACACATTACCTGTCCGGGAACCAGGTTACAGAAGTCCGTGAAGCCACCACGGCCTACAACCAGTTGATCAGGGAAACCGCCAGTGAAAAAGGACTTGCACATGTTGATATGCACCAGAGACTGCAGGAGGCCGGGCAGGGCATTTACATTGATGGCATCGCCTTCGGTTCATCTTTTATTACAGGAGGGATCTTCTCTCTGGACGGGATTCACCTGAGCAAAAGGGGGAGCGCCATTGTGGCCAATGATTTCATTGAGGCCATCAACCAGGAGTTTAACGCCACCATTCCAAAAGTAGCGGTGAGCCAGGTTGCGGGCATCACCTTTCCCTGACCTGGAGTTGATCAGTCTTCGTGATTCATGAATCCCTGCTTGTGCAGAACATCCAGCATTACCTTGCTGAAGTGGATGTTGTCTTTTTTGGTGTACCGTTTCAGGGTGAAGATCTGCGCCAGGTTCTCCAGCTGATTCTCCCGGATCAGGTCTGCGGTAAGTGGCAGATTTTCCTTTTCATGGTAGATCCTGTCAATATCTTCACGGCTGTAATCCTTGTAAGTTTCGTGATGCACAACCCCTTCGGCCGGCAGGCGGTCAACCTGCTCCGGGTCTTCGTCAGGGTATCCGACTACCAGTGTGGTCACAGGCACCACACCTTCCGGCAGGTCAAAAAAGTCGATCAGCTTATCTGCCTGGTAAGTGGTGGTTCCCAGGTAGCAAATCCCCAGCCCGTGAGCCTCGGCGGCTACCGCCACGTTCTGTGAAACCAGCAGGGCATCAATGGAAGCCGTAAAAAATGAAAGAAAGTTGTCATAGCCGGGATCTGCATCCCTTTGCCGGCACCATTTATTGAAACGATTGAAATCGGCACAAAATGTAAGCAATACAGGAGCCTGCTCCACCATCGGTTGCCCGAAATGCAGCTTGCAGAGTTCCTTGCGCTTTTGTTCATCTTTGGACACAATGACACTGTACACCTGCATATTGCCGGTGGTTGAAGCCCGAAAGCCGGCTTCAAGTACCTCGTTCAGCACCCGGTCGTCGATGGGGTCCGTTTTATATTTACGGATTGTCCGGTGATTCAGAAGTGTTTTGATGGTTTCCATAGTATTAAGTATATTTTATTCGGCCACAAAATTGTTCGGGCACAAAATTAAAGGATAATCAAGTGCTTTACAAATAAACCTCAGGCCCTTTGTTCCCGTTTGGAGTAAAACACATCCATGGCAACCAGAATGGCCATCATTCCCCAAAAGGGTACTGAAGCCTTATCTGTATCTAAAAAGTTATTCAACAGCCCGTGCGTCAGATAAGTGATGAAGCCCAGGGTTAAGCCCAGGGCAATAAGGCGCATTTCCCTGTCAGTTGCTTTCTTATACAATTTCACCCCTGTAGCCAGCACCGCCAGGGCCAGGGCGATAAAGGAAAGCATTCCGGGGAGCCCGCTCTCAGAAAGCGGACCGATATATTCACTGTGGGCATTCCCGAGGTCACCAAAATGGGTGGTGATAATGGTGTAATCCTCCGATCGCTGAAAAGGCGCATACACAAACTGATAGGTACCCGGTCCCCAGCCAAATACCGGTCTTTCCTCATACATGCGGTAGGCGGACCTCCAGCGGTTGATCCGCTCCAGGTTGGAGGCGTCCGAGGTGATGTTGGTGATGGATTGCACATGCTCGGAAAAATCACCGGACGACTCCTGCTGATTGCGTTCCAGGCGCATCACAATCTCCGTTTGGTACAGGGCAAAGACACCCAGCAAAAGAATCAGCCCGGCAAGAATAAAGCGAAACTTCAGACGAAAAACCAGAATCACAAACCCACCGGCTGCCACAATCAGGCTCAGCCAGGAGGCACGGCTATAACTGAATAAAATGCCCGCACAAAACAAGAAAAACACCATCATGGCAAGCCGCCTGCGCAGCACGCTACCATTGCGGTTGAAGGCCATCACAACAAAAAAAGGCGCCACCAGGGCCAATACAGCCCCGTAATGGGTGTGGTCATTGAAAAACGGCCGGACCATCGCATATCCCACCTCCCGCTCAAACCCGTGAAGATAGTGGTTATAAGTCGACATTACCACCACAATGGCCAGCGCCGATCCGAACAGCCACATGAAGCGGTGCATATTTATCCGCTCGCGAAACAAATACACACCAAGAAAGAAGAAAGTTGTCACAAACCAAAGACGGGAAATAAAGAATTTAAATGACACCATTGGCATTTCACTGGTGACGGTAGTTATGAACATCCACAATAATTGTATGATCAGAATCATCGTCACCGGATGACGCAATACCCGTTTGTCATAACCTCCCTCATATAGCAGCCTCACAAAGAAAAGCAGCATGATGGCCACGATAACAGGCTCTGTGGGAATATCCATTGTAAACCCGAGCTCTTCATGAATGTACTTAAACGAAAAGGGCGTCAGAAAAACAAGCAACAGGATCAGTTTATCCAGGGAAAAGAACAACAACAGCATCACGCCGAGTGCAAAAGGAAGTGCAGACAGCCAGTAAATTCCCTGAACCATCATCACCATGTTCAGGGCAACAAACACAAGGCTGCCCCCGTAGAGCCACTGAAGCCTGCTTTCTTTCAACACCCGGCTAAGAAGTTTTTAGGTTTTTTGCTTTCTTTTCCTTTATGATGTCTTTGTTGCGCAGGTTCTCATATAGCATCAGGATCATGACCCCCGCAATCCCGGCGGCAAACACTGATAAAAATACAATCAGCCAGCGAACAGGATACACCTTCCGTTCAGATTCGTAAGCCCGGTCGAGCACAAACTTGAAGGGAACGAAATTTTCCAGGTCGGCTCTGGCTTCCTGGTATCGCCGCTGGCTTGATATCAGGTGGTCACTGATGTCATCCAGATAGGCGGTATGAAACACGTATGACCCTCCATGCTCGCTCAGCAACCGTAACCGGTCCTCCAGCCGGCTTACACCCGCCTGATTATCTGCCGAAAGGTCTTGAGCAAGCTGACGTGTAAGCATCGCCGACTGCCCCTCCAGATCATAAACCCCCAGTTCCATAATGTTTCGCAGGGAATCCTCCACTTCTTTGACCTGTGCCTGGAGGTTCTCGTACTGTCCTTTGGCCACCTCATAGGCAAGCTCTGCCCTTTCCCTGCGCAGCTCATTCTGGACCGTATCACCCAGGGCTGCAAGCTCATTGGCTATATCGGCAGCCATGGCCGGGTCCTTGTCACGCACACTGATCTCCACCGCTCCGTACTGGGTACGACGGAATGAAATATTGCTGTTATACTCTTCTGTGATCTGCGACCGGGGATACCGGGCATCTTCAGGGATCTCATAATGAGACATCAGGTTAAAACGTTCAATGATGCGATCCCGCACATTGCCTGACTCCAGCACCTGAAGGGTTCTTTCCGCCTCCTCCACCTCTCCGTAATCAAGGAAATCCTGGCGTGCCCATTCGGCCCCCACCAGTACCGTCCGCGAAAGACTGCCCGAAGTGGTCGGAAACATGATGACCGACGACTGAAATTTCGGTGTAATAAAAAATGGTGCGGAAAAGATGGCGGCTGCAATGGCTGCTACCAGGCAAATAATAAACAAATGCTTCCACCAGCGAATGATAAACAAAAATACGTTGGAAGAATCAAAGACATTGTTTTTAGGATCCATGTTGTATGTGGTTTGAACTTGTTTGTTATTCTGTAACGAACTGTTTATCCTGTTATTTGAAGCGTTGCGGCAAAATTAAGGAAAAAACATACGACAATTACCCCTCCCTGAACCGGATCAGCTGGTAGATGTGCCTCAGGCTGATGAGTTTTACCGCCAATGCCAGCGCCAGCGAACCAACGCCCAAGATCATTATATTGATCTGCCAGGAAAAAGAGGCAAAACCTGATACAAATCCGATGGAAAGCACACCTGCTGCATAGATCACCAGGCGGGAAAGGAAAGAATAATTGGCACCCAGGCCAAACAGACGCTTAACCACCCATACCTGCAGCAGTGCCACCAGAATCTGCGTAAACAGACTGGCTATGGCGGACCCCGTTGCCTGGTAAACCGGGATCATCAGAAGATTCAGCACAATATTCAGCAGCATCCCCCCGAAAGCTATCAGGTTCATATTTCGCAGACTACCATTGGCAGTCAACAGAGTACCAAAGATATAAGTGGTCGATGTCGCCAGAAAACAAGCCATCAGAATCGCGAATACCCTGGCAGACTCCTCTATGCGATAAAGAAATGCAGCCTCTGTTTCCACAGCATGGACCGGATAAAGAAATTCCATGATCTCACCGGCATGGAAAAAAGCAGCCACCGCAATCACAACGGCAGGCACAGTGATCAGGGTATATGACAGGCGGATCAACTGTTCCACACATTGCTTTTGCTTGATCATCCTGGCAAAGATCGGAAGCAGCAACACGGCAAACAGGTAAGCGATCATGTTTGCGGCATCCAGCAAACGGTAGGCCGAGGCATAAATACCGCTGTACCGGGCACCATCATCCAGCAAACGTTCCAGCATCACACTGTCAATGCGATTATAAAAAGTCATCAGCAATACCAGTATGGCAAAAGGAAAACTTTGCCTGACAATGGCAAGTAAAAAGGGGAAATTCCAGCTCAGCCTGAGCCACTTCCTTTCTGTCCTCCGCAGCACAAGCCACAATGCAGTGACGGCCGTGAGCAGATACCCGCCCGTTTGTGCATACACATAATATTCAATGCGAAACTCATTGACCACATTGCCCCACAGAAGAATGGCACAGATCACGATCATCAGCGTCCTGTCCAGCACTGAGATCATACTGTCGGTCCGGAACAGATGAAGACCACCCAGGTTCGAGCGCAGGTAGAGGATGAAGCTAAGCAAAAACTGGTTGATGGCAAGAAAATACAACAGCCGGATCTGTTCCTGGCTGTATTGGATAAATAAGGCAGTGCCAAAGGTGATTATCAGGTAGCCAAAGAAAAACATAAGCTTCACCACAAGCAGGTTCGAAAGGTGCTTGGTGAGCAATTGGTTGTTCTGTGCAATATTCCGGTTATTGAAATTGGTAATCACGAAGTCAAGAAGGACGTTGAATAAAAACGACAAGTTGAACACCGCAAAATAAAAACCATACTCCTCTGCTCCTACGGTATTTTGAACTGAGCGGTCAATACCGAGGATCCAGAAAGGCTTAACCAGGAGGTTAAGCACCAGCAAGAGTGTAAGGTTTTTTACAAATTTTCCCTGCATTGCGCTGACCGTGGCTTTGGGGCTGTTGGGCAAAAATTCTCACAAGCTTCCGTAAAACGGTTTGCTGCTTCAGTCAAAATTATAAACTTTTGGGATGATCTGGCATGTTTTATGTGTTGATTACGTCAAATAACCAATACATAACCCTGAAAATTAGCCATATATTCGGATGATTTCTGTTATTTTTGCATATTTTCCTGATTACAGATATAAATCGGCGTTTTTAAGCGTTATCATAACGTTGGGAAACTTCCGGAAACAACCATTATAAAATGCAATTTAAAGTAGGCGACAAGGTATTGTTTTTGAATGAAAAAGGTGGCGGAGTCGTTACCCGTGTGGAGGATGAACAGATTGTTCATGTAGCTGTGGAAGATGGGTTTGAAATCCCCTACGCGGTTACTGATCTAATCAAAGCAGGCAATATGGAGGAGGACCGGCCGCTTACCGCGCCGAAAAGGCCGACACCTGCAAAAGATGAAAAAACAGCCGGTTTGTACATTCTTCCCCACCAGACCGAGGATATATCAACCGGTGTATACCTGGCAATGGTACCAAGAAACCAGGACCAGGTGCTGGCCAGTGCCATGGATTTTTTCCTGTTGAACCACACCGGGTACCGTGTTTCTTTTGCCCTGTTTATCAACAAATCAGGCAACTTCTACGGGAAAGCAACCGGCGCGATGGATCCCGGTACCAGGCATCACCTGGGCAAGGTGGAGCGCACGGACATCGAAGAATGGGCACACGCCATGCTCCAGACACTCTTTTTCAGGGAGGGGAAAACGGAACTGCTTCCGCCGGCAGCTGACTATATCGTGTTTAAACCGGTAAAAATCTACAAAGAAGAAAGCTTTACATTTTCGCCCATGTTGCACCAAAAGGCCATGACAATATCTGTGACAGCCCCCGGAAAACAGAAAGAAAGGCAAACTGCGGAGGTTGATGTACCGGATTCGGTGAAGCACATGAAAGAGGAGGAGGAGGAGCGCAACACCCACAAACCCGTAAGCGAACGAAAAAGCAAGGGGATACTGGAGAAACATATGGTTGGCGACAACATAGCGGAAATTGACCTGCATATTGTGGAATTAACCGACAACACCATCAATATGACCAATGCCGACATGCTCAATATGCAGATGGATTATGTAAAACGTTGCCTGGAAGAGGCAAGAAAACAACATATAAGCAAGTTGGTATTTATTCACGGGGTAGGCAATGGTACCCTGAAACAGGCTTTGCTGAAGATGTTCAAAAATACGGAGGGGCTGGAATACTTTGATGCGCCTTATGCACGTTACGGCATGGGAGCCACTGAAGTAAAACTATACCGGTCCGGCTCGCACCAATAAACGCTCATTGAAAAAGGCAGGCCGTCCTGTCGCTTCCCGTTCAGCGGGAGGAGGAAAGTCCGGGCAACACAGAGCAGCATACTTCCTAACGGGAAGCCGGTCTGCATTTGCAGGCTGAGAGCAAGTGCCACAGAAAACAACCGCCTGCCTCAGGCTTATGCCGGGCAGGTAAGGGTGAAAACGTGAGGTAAGGGCTCACGCCCTGTCCGGGTGACCGGACAGGGGGGCAAACCTTATGCGTTGAAAGGCCAAATATACCGGGGTTTGAGGGTTGCTCGCCCGATCCCGGAGGGTAGGCCGTTGGAGGCATTGCGTGAGCACTGCCCAAGACAAATGACAGGAGGCATGCCCCTGGCATGCAACAGAACCCGGCTTACAGGCCTGCCTTTTTCTTTTAATGAATTGATGATCTAATAGCTGAAATAAAATGACGAAAAAGTTCTCTTTCCTGCTGATATTGCTGACGACATTGCTCATAACGCAACAGGCCGCCGGCCAGCAAACAGCCGCCCATGACGAACCCGAGGCCACTTACCGGGAGGCAAGGGCATTGTTCAGCAATGAAAAATACGGAGCAGCCAGGCAGTTGTTTCTGCAGACCATCCGGCAGATTGATGATCCGCAGAGCGAAATCCGGGCAAGCGCTACGCTCTATTCTGCATTATGTGCTGCGGAACTGGACAACCCCGATGCCGAAAAACTGCTGCTTACCTTCCTGGACAAACATCCGACCCATGCCGGACAAAAACTGGCCTGGTTTCAGATGGGAAATCTGAAATATAAGGAAAGGAGCTACCGGCAGTCGGTCAGATGGTACAACCGGCTGAACGTTCAGGATATGGAAAGGGAAAGACGCAATGAGTTTCTGTTTAAAAAAGGCTACAGCCATTTCATGACAGATTCCCATGCTACGGCTCAGCGGCTGTTCAACCAAATCACCGATCCCTCTTCCGGATACCATACCCCGGCCACCTATTACAGTGGTCATATCGACTACCTGAACAGCGACTATGATGCAGCCATGCGGGCCTTCAGGACACTGGAGAATGATCGGCAGTACGGTGATGTAGTCCCGTTTTATATTGCACACATCTTTTATATGCAGGAGCGATACGATGCCCTCATTGAATACGCTCCCCCGTTGCTTGAGGAAGCTCCTCCGCAACAGGTTCCGGAAATATCAAGACTGATCGGAAGTGCTTATTTTCACCGTTCAGACTACACGGAAGCCATCCCGCACCTGGAGACCTTTATAAAAGCCTCCCGAACAGAGAGCAGCAGGGAGGATCACTACCATCTGGGCTTTTCCTATTATATTTCAGGTCGTTATGAGGAAGCTATCCCGCACCTGGAGCAGGCCGCCGGGGAGCAGGATGCCCTGGCACAAAATGCTTATTACCATCTTGCTTCCTGCTATATAGAGGCCGGTCAGCAGCGTTATGCCCGGAATGCCTTCACGCAGGCACATGAACTCGGGTTCCACGAAGACATCGCCAGAGAAGCACTCTTTCACTACGCCCTACTGTCATTCGAAATGGCCTACGACCCCTACAATGAGGCCATCCTGTCGTTTCAGAAATATATCAGGGAATACCCCGATTCACCCAGAACAGAAGAAGCTTACGGCTACCTGGTGGACCTCTATCTGACCACCAATAATTATTCAGATGCACTCAGCTCACTGGAAAACACCTCTCTGGATACCCCAAGACTCAGGGAGGCCTATCAGCGCGTCACTTATTACAGGGGTGTGGAACTGTTCAACAACGGGGACTTCCGGAATGCCATAGACCTGTTTTCACGAACCCGGCGTTTTACTGAAAACCGGGAACTTGCCGCAGCCAGCTTTTACTGGCAGGGCGAAGCGTATTACAGGATAGAGGAGTATGCGGCAAGCATCCGGGCCCATGAAGAGTTTCTCGTTACCCCGGGGGCCTTCTCGCTGGATTACTTCAACCGTGCCCACTACAGCCTCGGTTATGCCCATTTCAAGCTGGGCAGGTACAGCCAGGCCATCTCCCCGTTCAGAAATTACATCAGTGAAACCAGCGATGATGCCCGGATGGTAAACGACGCCACCCTGAGAACCGCGGATGCTTACTTCATGAGCAAACAATACCAGCCGGCCCTGAACTGGTATCAGCGAGCCATCAGCATGGACGTGATCGATACGGATTATGCCGTATTCCAGAAAGGACTCGTGGAAGGCATTTTGGGTAATTATGAGCAAAAGATCAGTACCATGCAGGAACTGATCAGCAACCACCCCCGGTCTTCATTCCTGGATGACGGGAAATACGAAATCGCAAACACCTGGCTACTGCTGAGCAACAGCAGCCGGGCAAAAGACTATTTTTCACAGGTAATCAGTCAGCACCCAAACAGTGCCTATGTGCAAAGTGCCATGCTGAAGACAGGCCTTATTCACTACAACAATAACGAAGACGAGGAGGCCCTTGACATGTTTCGTCAGGTCATCGAAAAATACCAGGGCACCACCCAGGCCCGGGAAGCCCTGATGGCCATGCGCAATATCTATGTAGATCTGGACAGGGTGGATGAATTTGTGCGGTTTTCAGAGAGCCGGGGGATGGCTGACATCACGGCTGCACAGCAAGACTCCCTGACTTACCAGGCCGCGGAAAACCGCTACATGCAGGGGGATTGCAACGAAGCGATCCAGAGTTTCTCCGGATACCTCGACCGTTTCCCGGACGGGATCTTTGCCGCCCATGCAAACTTCTACCGCTCGGAATGCTATTACCGCACCAACCAGCAACAGCGGGCATTGGCAGGATACCAATACGTCATTGAACGGCCACGTTCCCAATTCAGGGAAAACGCCCTTCTGAGAGCGTCTGCCATCCAGTACAATGCAGGCCATTACGAAACCGCCCTGTCTCACTTTTCTGAACTTGAAGAGGTGGCCGAAAACCGGAACAACCTGCTGGTTGCAAGAAAGGGGACAATGCGCTGCCTTTACAGGCTTGAACAGTATGATGCCGCCCAGGAAGCAGCCCTCCGCGTAATCGATTCAGACCGGGCCGACCAGGACGCACAGCAGGAGGCCTACCTGGTAAGGGGCTTGTCCGCCATGGAAACCGGCAACAATGCGGTGGCCGTTACCGCCCTGGAGAGGGTAAAGGAAATCACCACCAACAGACGTTCGGCTGAAGCCATGTATCACCTTGCGCTGATCACATTCAGGGAAGGTGATTACGAAAAAGCCGAGGAACAGATCTTTGAATACAGCAATCAGATGTCAGCCTATGACGATTGGCTGGCCAGAACTTTTTTGTTGCTTGCGGATGTGTATATCGAAACTGAAAACACCTTCCAGGCCAGGGCAACACTGGAGAGCCTTATTGAGAATTACGACGGCCGGGAGATCCTCGAAGAGGCCCGCAGCAGGCTGAATTTTGTCCGGCAGCAGGAGCAGCAATCAGCGGAACCCGGATCTGATAATCCGGATAACTGAATCCTGTAAGAGAACCAAGTTCATTCACTGAAAGACAATCACACAAGATATGACTGACAAAAATTTGTTCAAGGCCGCCGGCATATGGATGTTCACCCTGATTCTTGGGGCAAACACCCTTTATGGGCAGCAAATCAGGGATATTGATGAGATACAGGTAGTGGCTCCTTATGAGCCAAGCATTTCAGATGCCTTTAAGATCAATATTAACCCGGTCATCCGGGACACGGTGACCGTGGCCATGGATTTCGATTACAGGCTCCGGCCGCTGAAACTGGTCACACACCTCCGGCCCGGGCCGCTGACCCCTGCGCGGATGCGTTCAGAACCTCCCCGGCAGCTAAGCCGTGGACTGGTCAGGGGAGGATACGGCAGTTATCAGACACCCTATTTTGAAGGCTTCTACAACTCACTGCAATCAGACAGCTATGCCCTGGGGCTGCACCTGAAGCACCGTTCTTCCGGCGAGGAAATTGACGATCATCCGCACAGCACCTACAGCCATAGCCTGGCAAATGTCTACGGTACCCGCTTTTTTGACCGCACAGCCCTGAACGCTGATGTAAAGTTCAACAGGCATATGGTCCATTACTATGGATTCCCCTCAACCTATGCTGCCACCTTCCTGCCCCCGGACACCCTCTTACCGGGTGCCGGCGACCTCCGCCAGCGATACGATTTCCTGTCTTCACAGCTCGGATTCGGCACTCATCATACCGACTCATCCCGCCTGGGATACAGGATTGAAGCCGGACACCACTGGCTCAGCGACAGATATGATGGTACGGAGCACCACCTCAGCATGGATGGCAACATCGGCAGCGAAATCGGGGCCGACCCCTTCGGTATTGCCCGCAGGCAATACCTGGCGGTGGATGTATCGGCCGATTACTATCACAACAGCGACCCTGCCGACACAACAGCATCGGCCCTCTACACCCTGAAACCCACCCTCCACTCCTACCTGGACAATTTGCAGTTTCACATTGGCGTAAACATGAGTGTGGACGGATCGGACGGGGATCATCAGTTAAATGCTTATCCGCTCGCCGGGTTGGAGGTGAATATTATACGCAACAGCCTGGTAGCCTATATGCAACTTTCGGGTGGCATGCAGCGGCAATCATGGCGAAAGCTTTCGGCAGAAAACCCGTTTGTTGAATCAGTTCCACTGATGCAGTTCAGCGACACCAGGCATGCCATAGGCGGAGGGATCAGGGGTTCTTTCGGTGACAGGCTGTCATATAATTTTTCGGTGAAAGATAGCCGGATCGACAACTATTCCATGTTCGGACGCCAGTATTTCATCCTGACAGGTGAGGCAGAGGAAAATTACTACCCCATTGCCAACCAGCAGTTTGCGGTATTATATGACGACATCCGTAAACTTCAGCTAAGTGGTGAGTTGTTTACCCGTTTCGGGCAGCAGTTCTCCCTGAGGCTGCGGGGTGATTATTTTGACATCAGTACCGATGAGTTGCCTTTTGTGCCTCATCAGCCCGATCTCCTGCTATCCCTTGACATGGAATACAGCTTCCGGAATAAAGTCATTTTTACCGCAGCGCTGACCGGCCGTGATGAAACCTGGGGGATCTCACGGCATTACCCCGACATGAGCTCCTCCACCTGGATCCCTGCTGAAACGTCCTATTCACAGCATACCCATAAGATTCAGGATTTCTATATAGATGCAAGCCTGGGAGTTGAATACCGGTATACCAGGAATCTTTCCGTTTTCCTGAACCTGTACAATGTGCAGAACGAATCCTATGAAAGATGGATGGATTATCCCACCCAGGGTTTCAGCCTGCTGGGAGGCATTTCATACGCCTTCTAATAAATTGTTTATCAGCAATTTGAGATATGAAAAATCCCTCGTTTTTTCTGTGAAAAATCCACCAAAAAAACGTACCTTTGCCTGTTCCCAAAAAGGCAAATTTTATGAAGGCACCCTCTAAGCCATTAGAAGTTGAAAAGTTAGGTTACGATGCCACGAGCATCCAGGTATTGGAAGGACTGGAGGCGGTTCGCAAACGCCCCGCCATGTACATCGGAGATGTCAGCACCAAGGGGTTACACCACCTGGTGTATGAGGTACTGGACAACTCCATCGATGAGGCCATGGGCGGACATTGTGACCAGATCGATGTCATAATCCACGAAGACGAATCCATTACCATTATTGACAACGGAAGGGGTATCCCGGTTGACATCCACGAGAAGGAAGGCAGAAGCGCCCTGGAAGTGGTCATGACCGTGCTGCATGCGGGTGGCAAGTTTGACAAAGACACCTACAAAGTATCGGGCGGATTGCACGGGGTTGGCGTATCCTGCGTCAATGCGCTGGCCGAACACATGAAGGTGGAAGTGCACCGGGAGGGGAAATTATACATGCAGGAGTACAAAAAAGGGGCTCCGCAGTACGAGGTGAAACAAACCGGTGAAACCAGCCTCCGCGGTACAAAAATTACCTTCACCCCCGATTCAGGCATCTTCATTACAACCAATTTCAATTACGAAACGCTGACCAACCGTTTGCATGAGCTTTCATTTCTCAATAAAGGCGTGCAGCTTACGCTGACCGATATGCGGCAACGGGATGAAAGCGGACAGCCTGTAAAAGATGTATACCTTTCAGAAGTTGGTCTGCCGGAGTTTGTCGAATACCTTGACAGCACCAGGGAGAAACTGATTGAGAAAACCATTTTCATGACCGCCGAGAAAGCAGGGATACCCGTTGAGGTGGCCATGCAATACAACGCCTCATTTACCGAGAACGTGCAGGCATATGTCAACAACATCAACACCGTGGAGGGCGGCACACACCTGGCAGGGTTCAGAAGGGCCCTCACACGGACACTTAAGTCTTATGCCGAACGCTCAGGCATGCTGTCCAAACTGAAGTTTGAGATCAACGGGGATGACTTCCGGGAAGGCCTTACCGCCGTGATCTCGGTGAAAGTGGCCGAACCCCAGTTTGAGGGGCAGACCAAGACAAAGCTGGGAAATTCAGAAGTCAGCGGGGCTGTTGACCAGGCCGTGAGCGAGATGCTTGCTCATTACCTGGAAGAGAATCCGCGCGATGCCAAAACAATCGTCAACAAGGTCATTCTGGCTGCCACTGCGCGCCATGCTGCACGCAAGGCCCGCGAACTGGTGCAGCGAAAAAGTGTACTGAGCAGCACGGGGCTGCCCGGAAAACTCTCGGATTGTTCCGAAAACGACCCTGCAAAATGCGAAATTTTCCTGGTGGAGGGTGACTCGGCAGGGGGAACCGCTAAACAGGGAAGGGACAGAAAGTTTCAGGCCATATTGCCGCTGCGGGGTAAGATTCTCAACGTGGAAAAGGCCATGCCGCATAAAATATTTGAGAACGAAGAGATCAAAACCATATTTACCGCCCTGGGGCTGTCCATC
>SKUN01000041.1 GCA_007129945.1 Bacteroidales bacterium | reverse complement strand
TTGGGGATTAAGTAAGGCATACTCTGTCAAAGCTTTTCTGCATCCGCTTATTGATATAGAACAATCGGTCAATATTACAACAAAATTTTAAATCATCAAATATTTAAGATGAATTTCACAGAAATGTAAATGTGAATTTTTCAAGGTTAAAACCCCGCCCATGAAAACCAACAACCAACAACCTGTCAGCTTCGTCCCACCAATATTGGCAACCCCCACGAACCCCAGCCCGTGAGAACCAACAACTGGAAGCGCGCAGCGCTGACCAACCAACAACCAAGGGGGCGAAGCCCCCGTTAACCAACAACCAACAACTTCATAGGCCATTCCTCAAACCATAGGCAACTTCCCCATCACCCATCCCATGAGAACCAACAACTAAAGGGGCGTCAGCCCCGCCTAACCAACAACCGGAGGCGCGAAGCGCCGACAAACCAACAACTGGAGGCGCGTCAGCGCCGACTAACCAAGGGGGCGAAGCCCCCGCTAACCGGAGTGGCGTCAGCCACGACTCACCCACACCGCCACCGACCTGGCGGGGCAGGAAAACCTACCCCACCCCTCACTGTCAGTAACTACTTCATCTTTGATGTGTTCTGTAATGTCCACATAGGTAGTATCCGGTGAAATCGTCTTCATCCGCTTGCTGCCCGCTTCCCCGTTGCTCAGCACAACGGCCATTCCTTGCGGGTGGTCTTCATTGCCGGTGCGGACCCAGCCCACACATCCGGGTTCATCAAAGTAGTCACACTGGTCTCCGTAGGCATGGCTCCGGCGGGCCCACATGAATTTATCGATCAGCCACTGGTGACTGGCCATCTCAATTTCCACTTCTTCCCCGCCAGGGCCGGTATCCTTGTACTTTGCCCCGTAATAATCTGCAGCAAACACGCAGGGGTACCCATGCCGCCGCAACAAGATAAGGGCATAGGCCAGGGGTTTGAACCAGGCGGCCACGCGCGACTCAAGCGACTGCAGGGGCTGGGTATCGTGGTTGCTTACAATGGTTACCGCCACTTCAGGATAATCCTGCACCAGGGTGTCTTTAAAAATCTCCCGCAGGTCGTACTCGCTTTCCTGTGCACCGGCTTCTGCAAAACGATAATGCAGCATAACATCAAAAAGCATCATATTCCCGTCGGTCCGCTCAATGAAATCTTTCAGCGCCTGGCTTTCACCAGACCAGTATTCTCCTACCACGAAAAGATCCCGCCTGGTTTGTTTTTTCAGGTGTTCAAGCCAGTCAAGAAAAAACCCGGGCTTCACATGCTTCACCGCATCAAAACGAAAACCATCCACACCGGTTGTTTTCAGGTACCACTCTCCCCAGTAATACAGTTCTTTTTGCACATCGGGGTTGTTGATGTCAAGGTTGCATCCCAGCAGGTAATCAAAATTTCCCTTTTCGGGATCTACGTCTTCATCGAAATATTTGTCCTTAAACAGGTATACGGCATCGGTTTCCTCATCCAGCACATTGTAATCGGCCGCATTGAAATGCCACCAGTGCCAGTACAACGCTGAATATTTGCCCTTTCGCCCGGGAAAGTAGAAGTGCGTCCAGGCTTTAATGGGCTGCAGCTCCCCGATGGCTTCCCGGCGGTCTTCCGGGTTATAGGGGGTGGCCGGGAATTCTTCAGGTTCGTCAGCCCCCAGTTTGTGATTGAACACGATATCGGCATACACATGGATGCCTTCTTGTTGGGCAGCCTTTATGGCGGCCAGGTACTCATCGCGGGTGCCGTATTTGGTGCGGACCGACCCTTTCTGGTCGAACTCGCCAAGATCAAACAGGTCATACACCCCATAGCCTGTATCCGCGGCACCCTGCGCACCTTTGTAAGCCGGAGGCAGCCAGAGCGCGGTCACACCCGCCCTGGCGAGCTCCGGGGCCTTTTCTTTGAGTTGCTTCCACAGGCTGCCGTCGTCCGGCGTATACCAGTGGAAATATTGCATCATCACTCCGTTGTATTCAGCCATAGAAAATGGTTTTGTTTAGCCGCAAGTTAGGGTTTTTAGCAGTTTGCTGCAATCGCCGGAGAGTTTTTTGCTTTTTCGGACAATCTTTTTACCTTTATTTTTCAATTGTTGGTATAAATTTAACCATCGTAGAAAGCACATATATGCATAACATATTTTCATTCGGGGGTGTTCCGGATTACCATGGACCGCTCCGGATAACCAATCAACTTCATCAACAATAAAAAGACAACAGTTATGTGTAAGAAACTAAATTTAATTTTCACGGCAATTATTATGTTGTGTATGGGGCTTCCGTTTGCGCAGGCCCAGGAAGATACGGAAGGCAGTGAGGACTACCCGATGATCTCCCGTTATGAGGGGTCACATATAGAGGAGTACGAGCATTTTGAGTATGACCGGATTGTTCTTCCCTCGGGCATGGATAACGGAGAACTTCAAACCATTGCCGCGGAGGGAGAAATCAGCAGATTCCTTTATCTGGCACCTGAAGGAGCTTCAGTACTGCAGGTGCACAGGAACTATCAGCTTGCTTTACAAAATGCAGGCTTTGAAGTGGTTTATGAAGCACTTGGGGGGATGTCGGAAATCCCCCGGCAGATCTACACCGATCACGACCCCGGAAGTTTCGGCATAAGGGGCAGGTCCCCTTGGATGGGAAGAAACCAAAGCTACCTGATGGCCCGCCTCCCCGGGGCCGGAGGTGATGTATATGTATCAGCCCATACCCTGTCAAGCGACAGGTATGACGGTCGTACCACCACAGGTCTTCAGATAGTAGAAGAAAGGCCGTTGCCTGACGGAGGCATTCGGGTCGACCTCAGCGCTGAAGCCATGGCCCGCGACCTGGAAGAAGCGGGAAGAGTCATGATCTATGGCATCCACTTCGACACAAACGAGGCCACCATACAGGAGGAGTCCGTCTCCACCCTGTCGGAAATCGCTGACCTGCTGGAGCAGCACCCTGATCTGAACCTGGGGGTGGTTGGTCATACAGATGCCACCGGTGCAGTGGACCACAATATGGATCTGTCAACCCGCAGGGCAGAAGCTGTAGTGGACTACCTGGTTTCGAACCATGACGTAGACCCTGACAGGCTGACTGCACAAGGGGTCGGCCCATGGTCACCAGCAGCCAGCAACGAAGATGAAGATGGCCGTGCACGCAACCGCCGGGTGGAGCTGATCAAAGCACCGGAGTAGGAACTGTCGCAGCTGTTCTTCGGTCAATGATGGAGATTAATCTGGCACGTCGCAGTGAGGCGGCTGCAAGTGACGTAAGTCACAGCAGGTCTTACGTCAATACCGGAAATTAATCCCCGGCCACTCCACCGGGGCGGTGACGGTCATACCGCCGCAGCCACCGGTTCAGCAATCCGAGAAAAACCGAGAGGGAGAAAAAGAAAAACAATTCAAACACCCCCGTATTCCCAAACAAAAAGAACAATAATATGGATCCTCCCACCACCACGTAAAGCATCCATAGCGACCGCAATGTGATCTTTTTATTTGTTGACTCCAGGTGGCGTATGAACAGGTAAAGCGAAGCCGTAAGGCTAAGGGCAAAGGCCACGGCCGACAGTGCATGAAGCCGGCTGAGTATCGGGAGATGCTCCATGGCAGGGATGGCCACGGTGAGCACCAGAAAAACCAGCGACCAGAGAAGGAGCTTCCTGGCGCGTTTGTGATGGAAGGAACGCAGAATATAAAGCCTGAGCACGTAAAAAGTCAGCAGCAATCCTGTCACAATGCCCCATATGATAAAATTCAGGCGGTAGCCAAGTTTATTCCCGATCATGCTCATGGTGTATTGCAGGGGTGATTCACGGGTGGCAAACAGGTATGTATACAGAGGAATAA
>SKUN01000075.1 GCA_007129945.1 Bacteroidales bacterium | reverse complement strand
GTCCTGACCCAGCCGGTTAAAACAGAAGTTGCACCCGATTCTGTCCCATTCACAGAAGAAGCCGACCGCTTACGCAAACGTTTCGAAGCAGCTTACGAACCCCTGGACCTCTCAATCTATTTCAAGCCGGAAATTGAAGAGCCCCTGCCCTTTGATTTGCGGAAGCCCGACCGAATCGCTATCAGGTTTCAGGGGATCGCTGTGTCATACAAGTAATCGCAACTCCCGTCAAAAACACGCTGCTGTTTTCTATTGGTTCATGTCCGTCGGCCTTGCCGGCGGACAGTTTTTTTAGCAAGCGTCCTGGAAGCATGCGGAACGCCACCGAAACGGACAAGTTCCTGTTATTGATGCAGCCAGGTATGGTATGTTTAAAGTGGTTCCGAGAGGTCAAAACTTGCACTGAACAGCAATTCACCATCATCAAAAAGGCTGTAGCTGAAAGCGGGGGGATCTTCAGTGAGTTCCACACGCCAGACGGCGTTACATGCCGTTGGCAGCATCTCGCAGGTGTATTCATCGGCAGGAAAGTCCTGGCGATAATGCGTGCCTTCCCCATCTGCATAGCCACCATACATGGTCACTTCCTCCGGGGTACCATCCTCATGACGGTGATCGTGACGAAATCTCAGGCGTCCGTCTTCCACCAGGAACATCCAGGTTCGTGAATGATCATCGCTCAGATGGAAAGGCACATATATCCGGTCATCCTCGCAAATGGTAACATGCATTATAAAATCCTTGTCTTCCCAGCTTTCTCTGCCTTCTGCCAGGAAAGTCTGCTCTCCTTCAAAAGACTCACCGCAGTGGGCTGCCAGGTTATTGAAGAAAGCCCTTTCCTCAGTGACCACAAGCTCACTTCCAAGAGCAGGAATATCTGTCTGGCTGCTCCCGCCGCCACAGGAAGTAAGAATGAGGCAGGCGGCAATGATCAGGTTTACGCTTAACATCGTGTTTTTCATGGGATGGTCTGATTAGTGGGTTTTGCCTGAAGGTTGAAACTGAATTCACAAACATACGAAAATTGAGTTACAAAAAAATCCCTGTCGGTTGGTACCATGTGGATTCTTATTTACCTTTATCGGCAAATATGAACCCCTGTATTGTAAATCTGCGCAGAAGATGCTGACAGCCGATTATTTTGTGAAAAAGCTCCGTATGGAACCTCACCCTGAGGGGGGATATTATAAAGAAATTTACCAAAACCCCATTGCAATTGACAATACCAGTTTGCCACCGGGGTTTGAAGGAAACCGAAAACTCTCTTCCACCATCTATTTCTTGCTTAAAACGGGGCAGGTGTCGCAGCTTCACCGGCTGAGCTCGGATGAAGTGTGGTTTTTTCATTATGGTTCGCCCCTGGAAATGCATCTGATTGACGAAAGAGGGACACATGCGGTCAAAAAGCTAGGCCTCAATCCGGAGAAAGGTGAATCTCCGCAATTACTGGTGCCCGCAAACATGATTTTCGGAGCCCGCCCCGGCGAACAAAGCGGGTTTACACTGGTCAGCACCATGGTATCACCCGCATTTGAGTTCAGGGATTTTGAGTTATATAAAACTGAAGATGTCTGTGTGAAGTTTCCTCACCTCAGCGATACCCTGTCAAATATCTTCCCATGAACAACCCCCTGTTAAAGATTTTTCCCTGACTGATCCGGACTTTTTTCCTGCCGGTTCTCTTTGTTCTTTTGCTTGAGGATTTTATCCGATACAAGGAATACGGCAGGTTTATGAGAAACAGGATTGGGCTGTACGACAACCACCGTTTTATAGCCTTCCTCTATCACCTGATAATTCAGCACTTCGTCCGGTAAACCTTGCTTAAAGGGTTGACCATCTTTCAGCATGACCAGGTAATCGCAGTATTCCCCGGCCAGGTTCAAATCATGAATGATCATCAGTACGGAAAGCTTCATCTCCTCGTTCAGCTTCTGAATAAGGTTCAATATTTGTACCTGGTGGGTAATATCCAAATGAGAGGTGGGTTCATCCAACAGCAACAGCTCCGGCTGCTGGGTCAGGGCCCGTGCAATGTTGGCCAGTTGTTGCTCCCCTCCGCTGATTTTCGACATTAATTTATCGCGCAGGTCATACACATTGGTTAACTGCATGTAGTGATGGGCTATCTCATAATCTTCCTTTGTTTCAAACAATTGAAACTGTTTCCGGTGGGGGAGTCTTCCCATCAACACATACTCTTCAACCGTCACATCTGTTGCATAGACGTGTTGCGCGACCACGGCCATTGAGCGGGCCCTTGCATTGTAAGGCATCTGACTGATATCTCTGCCATTAAGCAGCACCTCCCCGCTCCTTGCCGGCAGCTCACCCGTTATGCCACGAAAGAGTGTTGTTTTACCGGAACCGTTGGGGCCGATAATTCCTGAAATTTCACCATGGCGGGCCTGTAAATTTACATCTCGAAGCACGAACTTATCGCCGTACCCGCAGGAAAAATTATGGACCGTTAATAATCCGGACATGGCTAATTGACTTTCAGTGTTGACCTTGAGCGGCTGAGAAAAACGATAAACATTATGCCACCGGCAATGCCCGTAATGACCCCGATCGGCAATTCATTGGGCGCAATAATGGTCCGTGCAATGGCATCGCAGATGATCAGAAAGATACCTCCTCCAAGAAATGAAGCCGGAAGCAGTATGCGGTAATCGGATCCGGCCAACACCCGCACCAGGTGGGGAATCACCAGCCCGACAAAGCCAATCACCCCGGTAGAGGCCACACACACACCGGCCACGAGGGAAGCCAGCAAAAACATCACCCGGATTGTCAACCCCGTATTGATTCCCAGGTGCCAGGCATTTGCCTCGCCAAGACGCAAAGCATTAAGGGCCCGGGAAAAAAAGCTTGCGACCACAAGGGAACTGACAGAAACAATCAGGGTAAGCCGGATCAGCATCGAATTCGGCTCATCCAATGAGCCCATCATCCAGAAAATAATACTGTGAAGGTTCTGTGCTGTTGCAAGCGACATCATCAACATCATTACAGAGGAGGAAACAAAGCTCACCATGACCCCGATCAACAACATGTTGTTGACATTGACCTGTCCGAACCTGGCCCCCAGCACATATACAAAAACGATGGCAAGCAGTGCACCGGAAAAACCGGCCAGCGGAAGGGCAAAAGCGCCAAGAACCGCGGGCAATGTAAATACAATGGCGAGGGCCACCCCCAACGCTGCACCCCCTGATATTCCCAGTGTAAAAGGTTCTACCAGCGGATTGCGGTATATGCCCTGAAGCACGGCCCCCGAAAGGCTGAGACCTCCGCCGGCCGCAATGGCCAGAATGATACGGGGCAGCCGTATCCGGGTCAGCACCACATACTCAACGCCTTCCTTTTCCGCCAGGATACGCGGCACATCCCATACAGAAATATCCAGCTCACCGGCAGACATCCCCAGCACAAAGGCAACCACTGTTAATACGAGCAGCGACAGCAGGGATATCCCCCACCGGAAAAGTTTTTTTTGCCTTGATGCGCTTCCTGAGGGGGGATTCATGGTTTCATTAAATGGTTAAACCTTGCTCACCGGCGCATTTGCCATGCAGGCTTATGAAGCCGGATCATAAAATTAATAATATATCCGTTCAATGATCTCCTCCAGGATGTTCAGGAAAATTTCGGGAGTGGGGCTGGCCGTATCGTCATCGTCCAGCAAAAAGATTTTTCCGCTTTTCGCGGCAGACAATTCCGGATAAGCCAGCCAGTTGTTTTTCTCCTCTTCACCTGCTGCTCCCATCATCACAATGAAGATCGCCTCCGGATCCCTCGCCAGGACGCTTTCACGGGTAATGCTTCCGTGAGTCAATCCGGCAGCAATATTCTC
>SKUN01000144.1 GCA_007129945.1 Bacteroidales bacterium | reverse complement strand
TTAACAACTCGTCGCTGAAATCAATTATTACACCCTGTTTTTCAACCCTTTAATCACCAACACCAATGAACATATCACACATCGAACACATCGGGATTGCGGTTAAGAACCTGGATGAGTCCATCCGGTTTTACGAAGATGTACTTGGAATGAAATGCTACTCCATCGAAGAAGTAGCTGACCAGAAAGTCCGTACGGCCTTTTTTCAGGTAGGTGACACCAAGATTGAACTTTTGGAGTCCACTGACCCTGAAGGTCCCATTGGCAAGTATCTGGAAAAGAAAGGAGAAGGCGTGCATCACATGGCTTTCGCTGTAAAAGGCATTGACAACGCCCTTGCGCAGCTGGACGAAAAAGGCATCCGGCTGATCGACAAAGAGCCTAGAAAAGGAGCAGAAGGCCTTGACATTGCTTTCCTCCACCCCAAGTCCACCCAAGGTGTACTCATGGAGCTGTGCGAAGACAAAAACAAATCATAACACTTTAATATTCAGGTTGTATGGCTTTTGAAGAAAAAATTAAGGAATTATTAAAAAAACGGGAACTGGCCAAGCTGGGCGGTGGACAAAAAAGAATTGACACCCAGCACCAGAAAGGCAAACTGACGGCCAGGGAACGCATCGAACTTCTGCTGGACGACGGAAGTTTCGAGGAATTTGATATGTTCGTGACCCACCGCTGCACGGAATTCGGGCTTGAAGACAAGCACTTTTATTCCGACGGTGTAGTGACCGGTTACGGAACCATTGACGGACGCATCGTGTATGTATTTGCACAGGATTTCACCGTGTTTGGCGGCTCACTCTCCCTGGCCTATGCGGAGAAGATCTGTAAGGTGATGGACAAAGCCCTGAAAATGGGCGCACCCGTAATCGGACTGAACGACAGCGGCGGTGCCCGCATCCAGGAAGGCGTAAACAGCCTGGCCGGCTATGCCGAGATCTTCCAGCGCAACATCATGGCTTCCGGGGTGATTCCCCAGATCAGCGGGATCTTTGGCCCCTGTGCAGGCGGTGCGGTGTATTCACCGGCCCTGACCGACTTTACGGTAATGACCAAAGACAACAGCTACATGTTTGTTACCGGGCCCAAGGTAGTGAAAACCGTTACCGGCGAAACCGTTACCGAGCAGGAACTGGGAGGTGCCAATACTCATGGCACCAAATCAGGTGTTGCCCACCAGATCGCGGAAGACGAGCGGGAAGGCATCCTGCTGATCCGTAAGATGATCAGCTACATGCCGCAAAACAATCTGGAAGAGCCGCCGGTCATTCCCTGCGATGATCCCATCGACAGGCTGGAGGATGACCTCAACACCATCATCCCCGAGCATCCCAACAAGCCCTACAACGTAAAAGACATTGTTTACTCCATTGTGGATGACAATGAATTCGTGGAGATCCAGCGCACCTATGCTCCGAACATTGTGACCGGTTTTGCCCGCTTCAACGGAATGCCCGTGGGGATTGTGGCCAATCAGCCCAATTACCTGGCCGGGGTACTGGACATTAATGCCTCCCGCAAGGCAGCACGTTTCGTTCGTTTCTGCGATGCATTCAACATCCCGCTGGTAACCCTGGTGGACGTACCGGGCTTCTTGCCGGGAACCACCCAGGAATACGGCGGCATTATTTCCCACGGTGCAAAACTGCTCTTTGCCTACGGTGAAGCCACTGTCCCCAAAGTCACCATCATCTTGCGCAAAGCTTATGGCGGTGCTTATTGTGTGATGAGTTCCAAACACCTCCGGGGCGATTTCAATTACGCATGGCCCATGGCCGAAATTGCTGTGATGGGACCCAAAGGAGCCATCGAAGTGCTGAATAACAAAGAGATCCGGCAGATCGAAAACGAGGAGGAAAGGCAGGCATTTATTGAAAAGCGGGAAGAAGAGTACAAGGAACGATTTGCCACGCCTTTTGCCGCTGCCAAGTATGGGTATATTGATGATGTGATTGAACCCAGAAACACCCGGTTCCGCATTATCCGGGCACTCCAGTCGCTGGCCACCAAAAAGGATGTCAATCCGCCCAAAAAACATTCCAACATTCCATTGTAAAAGCCGAATGATCCTATGAATTATTTCATTTCGCTGCATATGCAAATACTGGCCCAAGCGCCCGCCGTTGATCCGGAAGCAGCCAAAACGTTTGCCCAGCAAGACCCGCATGGTTTCATCATGGCCTTATTGGGGATGGGGATTGTATTCTCCATCCTGATATTGATCTATGCGATTTTTTCCAACACGCCGAAGCTTTTCGCACCCACATTCAAGCAAAAAATGAAAAGCCTGTTTGCGAAAAGATCACCTGAAGGCGCGGCAGAAACTGCTGAGGAAACAATCGCTCCGGCAGAAGCTGACCTTACCGGGGAAATCAACGCGGCCATCGGGGCTGCCATCCACCTGTACCGTTCAGAGCTCCATGATTTTGAAGACACCGTACTTACCATGAAAAAGGTGTCCAAAACCTATTCACCCTGGAGTTCAAAAATTTACGGACTTCGCAACCTGAACCAACGTTAGATTCGACATTAATTAGTTTACATCATCTGGTAAAACAGAAAAGCAATACCCCATGAGGAAATATAAATTCACTATTCACGGCAACGAATACGACGTCCACATCAAAAATGTGGAAGACAACGTAATCGACCTCGAAGTCAATGGCTCTTCCTATGAAGTAGAAGTAGATAAAGCCATCCAGCCGGCAAAGACACCCAAAATTGTCCGTTCACGTGTCACACACGCCAAAGATTCCAAACCGGAGGAAGGCACAGGGCTGAAGTCACCGGTAGCACCGGCAGGAAAGATCAAATCGCCCTTGCCCGGCACCGTGATTAACATCCTTGTCAAAGAAGGTGATACGGTAAAAGTAGGGCAGAAGATCATGGTGCTGGAAGCCATGAAGATGGAGAACAACATTGACTCGGACAAAGACGGCAAGGTCACTTCGATCCCCGTCAGGCCCGGGCAATCAGTTATGGAAGGTGACACCCTGATAGAAATCGGAGAATAAGCGACACATGGATACCGGAATATTTAGCTTCTTATATGAACAGCTGATGGAGTTCATCAGCCATACTGCATTCTCGAACCTGACCTGGGGGCACGTTGTAATGATCGCGGTCGGCCTGTTTTTTATCAACCTGGCCATCACCAAGCATTACGAGCCCCTTTTGCTGATCCCGATCGGATTCGGGATCATTATCGGAAACATCCCCTTTGACATGGAAGCGGACCTTCAGATCGGCCTCTATGAAGAAGGGAGTGTGCTGAACATGCTTTATTTCGGGGTACAACGAGGGTTGTACCCGCCCATAATCTTTCTGGGGATCGGAGCCATGACGGACTTTTCGTCCCTGCTTTCCAAACCACGACTGGTGCTTCTGGGAGCAGCCGCCCAATTCGGAATCTTTGCCGCCTATGCATTCTCCCTCTACCTTGGCTTTGAACCTGCGCAGGCAGGCGCCATTGCCATCATTGGCGGAGCAGACGGCCCGACAGCGATCTTTCTGTCTTCCAAACTGGCTCCCGAATTTATCGGCCCCATCGCCATCGCAGCCTATTCATACATGGCCCTGGTTCCGGTGATCCAGCCACCGGTCATGAAACTGCTGACCACGAAGAAAGAGCGGGTGATCCGCATGAAGCCCCCAAGGGCTGTTCCCAAGCAGGAGAAGATCATCTTCCCCATTATCGGAATACTGCTGACCACCTTCATCATGCCAACGGCCCTGCCGTTGCTGGGGATGCTGTTCTTCGGCAACCTGCTGAAAGAAAGCGGTGTAACCAACAGGCTGGCAGAAACCGCCCGGTCTTCACTGGTAGACATTGTAACCATCTTCCTCGGACTGACCGTCGGAGCCTCCACCCAGGCCACGG
>SKUN01000080.1 GCA_007129945.1 Bacteroidales bacterium | reverse complement strand
TGGTTCAGTTCGTGGGTGCTCAGCCCGGTTCCTGCGGCCGGAGAGTATGGCTGGATGCTGTATCCTTTGTAAAGCAGCCCTTTTTCATGGAGCTTGCTCAGAAGGTGCCAGACTGTTTCGATGTATTTGTTCTCGAAGGTAATGTAAGGATCACTGAGGTCAACCCAATAGCCCATCAGGCGGGTCAGTTCGTCCCAGGTGTCTTTGTATTTCATTACATCCTTACGGCATGCCTTATTGTAATCTTCAATGGAAATGCTTTTCCCGATATCTTCCTTGGTAATGCCCAGCAGTTTCTCCACACCGATCTCCACCGGGAGGCCGTGGGTGTCCCACCCGGCTTTACGGTTTACATAATAGCCCTTTTGTGTCCGGTATCGGCAAAAGATGTCTTTGATGGCTCGTGCCATGACGTGGTGAATGCCGGGAAGTCCGTTGGCAGACGGGGGGCCTTCGTAGAATACCCAGGGCTGTGCGTCTTTGCGGATGTTGAGGCTTTGTTCAAAGGTATTGTTCTCCTCCCAGAAATCACGGACTTCTTTACCGATGCGGGGCAGATCAAGTGATTTGTATTCGGTGTATTTTGGCATTGTATAAAACAAGTTTCGTTTCCCTTTGTGTTTCAGGGAAATAATTTGATTTTAAAGCCGCAAAATTATAAAAAATATTCGTAAGAAGGGTGATATTTAACGAAGTTACAACTTACCGGGGCACGATCCGGAAAAACAGCCCGGGACTTTCTGTCAGGACGTACAGGTATCCGTCCGGGCCCTGTTCCACGGTCCTGAACCGGGCCATTCCTTCCAGCAATTTTTCCGTATGCACTACCGTGGTATCACTGAAAACCACCCTGTGGATATGCTGGTTCGCGAGGGCTCCCACCATCATATTGCCTTCCCACCCGGGGTAAAGGTCGCTGTCAACAAAATCCATCCCGCATGGAGCAATGGAAGGCGTCCAGTGGAGAATGGGATCGATCATTCCGGGTTTGGTTGTATCCGGGGTGATCACAGTTCCGTCATAATTGATGCCGTGGGTCACCTCGGGCCACCCGTAATTGCCCCCTTTGTGTATAAGGTTGATTTCATCACCTCCCTGGGGTCCATGCTCTACGGCCCATAATTCTCTTGTTACCGGGTGCAGTTTCATCCCCTGGATGTTTCTGTGCCCGTAAGACCAGATCTCGGGAAGACCTTCCTGGTCGCCGGCAAAGGGGTTATCGGCAGGTACAGTGCCGTCGTCATGCAACCGGATGATGCTGCCGTTATGACTGAGCAGATCCTGGGCGGTTTGCATATTGCCGCGATCACCCAGCGTGGTATAAAGGTAGCCATGATCGTCAAACACAATGCGGGTGCCAAAGTGCTGCCCGGCGCGGGTGTGCGGACTGGCATGAAATATGACCTCGGTGTCCTGCAGCTCATTACCGACCATACGCCCGCGGGCAATGGCTGTGCTGCCCCCGTCATCGCCCTGTTTGGAGAATGCAAGGTATATCAGCTGGTTGTTTTCGTAGTCTGGGTGGAGTTCCACATCGAGCAAGCCTCCCTGACCCCTGGCCCATATCTCCGGCAACCCGGAAACGGCGGATTCCAGCAGCTGTCCTTCTTCCCATATCCGCAGACTGCCAGGACGTTCGGCGATCAAAATTCTGCCGTCAGGGAGAAATGCCATGCCCCAGGGGTGTTCGAGCCCTGTTGCCAGGGTGTCTACCTGAAAATTAATCTCTTCAGAGGTTATGTAAGGGGGTGTTTGGCCGGGATTGCTGTTGGAGCAACCGAACCAAATGAATACGGCCAATAGTAAAAGAAAAGGTTTCATAGGATTCTTTTTTTGGGTTTCTACTTAAAGGTACAAAAATTTTTTTTCTGTGTCATTTCGCTGAAAACATGAAGGTTATATCAATCCGATACAGAGTGCATATGTGATGTGACATATAATAGATAAAAAAAATGTTTGTTTATATGATTTATTATTATATTTGACCACAAAAAAATATTGTTTCAATGAGAATATATTTCAATAATTCTGTTTGCAAAAAATGTCCTTATAGTGAGTTTCCCACATGTTATTACAAAGAAACTTTTTATAAAATGGTTCCCAAACGAAAAAGCAAGCTGAAGCTAATCCATAAGTGTCAGTATTACAGAAAAATATTCCGCAAAGGGCAGCTGGTGCTGATCGATCTGCAACACCGGGTACCGGGCGAAAACGGGGGGTGGAAATGGGTTACTGTACGCGAGGATGTGCCGGGCTTTATTACCGGAATGCACGGAAACAAGTTTGTGGTAGAATTATTCGAAGTGGTTGATCTTAATGACAAAAATTCGGATAAACCGGGCAAGGTGGAGCCTGAACCCACGCTGACCGTTCGGAAACCTGCCAGGGAGATCCGCCGGTTATTGATCGGAGAGCAACAGGCAAGACGATTATATCCGTTGCATGTTGTGCAATCTTCACTCATGTTCAATTAAGCGCAGTGTTTTTTTTGCTCCGGGGTACCCGCTGCTTTTTCCGGACACTGGATTAAGCCGGATTCACTGGTTTGGGGTTGAATAAAAAAAACAGGGCCTCCCGTTTGCCATAAGTGCTTAACTTTGTGGGATGAATATTGCCCCGGTCACACCTGAGGGGTATTTTTAATTAGTCGTCCTGATGAACAGAGCTTTCCTGGGGATACTATTGCTGGTTTTCTTTACCGGGGCTCCGGCTGTGGCACAGATCAGTGAGCCCGGCGTACCCCCGGGGTTTGACCTCCCGTTGACCCGGTCTGCACTGCCATTTGCAGAGATGCCGCCGGTAGATACGGAGTCGCTGGTGGCTGAAGACATGGTGCTGGATACCATAGTGGATCTCCCCTGGCGTTTCGGTGAGAACATTCCGGTGGATCTTCATCCGGGAAACTCCGGAAAGTGGGATGAGCTGTCTGACGGCACAAAGATTTGGAGGCTGGGAATTGCCTCACCCGGGGCCTATAGCCTCAACCTGACTTTTGATGAATACAAGCTCCCTGAAGGAGCCTCCCTCTATGTGTATGATACAGATCGTTCGCATGTTCTGGGTGCATTCACCCACCGCAACAACCAGGATGATTTGTATTTTGCCACCACCCTGATTCCCTCCGATTCCATCATCATTGAATATGTGGAACCCCCGGATGTGGATTTTCCCGGCAGACTGAAGCTGGAAACGGTTACCCATGCCTACCGTGACCCGGGCGGATTTGTGAAGTCTTTCGGCAGTTCCGGCTGGTGTAACCTCAACGTAGCCTGCGAGGAGGCGGAAGGCTGGGAGGATCAGGTCAGTTCGGTGGTGATGCTGCTTACCGGGAGTAATGGGTTCTGCAGTGGTGTGATGATCAATAATACCATGAATGATGCGCGCCCCTTCCTTTTGTCGGCCAATCATTGTTACCGGACTCCTTCCACAGTCGTGGTCTGGTTCAACTGGGAAAGCCGGGAATGTGAAGACCCCGAAGCGGCGCCGCCTTATGATGCCCTCAGCGGAGCGGTGAGCCGTGCCCGCAATTCGCAATCCGATGTGTGGCTCCTGGAGCTGAATCATGAGGTTCCGGAGTCGTATAATCCCTATTTTGCCGGATGGAACCGCACCCTGGAAGAGGAGCTTACGGACACCGTTGTGGGGATCCACCATCCCAGGGGGGATATCAAAAAGTTCAGCTTTGCCGAAGAAGGAGTGCAGGCATCAGCTTACCTTGGCAACCCGGGTTCAGGCGAGACCCATTGGCGTATTACCTGGAGCGGGGGAACCACCACCGAGCCCGGATCTTCCGGCTCTCCCGTTTTTGACGGCCGGGGCCGCATCATCGGACAGTTGCACGGGGGGTATGCCGCTTGTGGCAACACCCGCCCCGATTGGTACGGTCGTTTTGGAATTTCCTGGGATGGCGGTGGAACGGAAGAAACCAGTCTGGGTCACT
>SKUN01000011.1 GCA_007129945.1 Bacteroidales bacterium | reverse complement strand
GTTCGGTTCACGAAAGAATTATTCTGGGTGGAACACCCCCAGAATAAAAGCAACACAGTGGCCATAAGCCACAAAAAAAGGTGCCTCCGGGATTTTATCAGAAGGTTCAGCATGCGGATTTCAAAATTTCACCACAAATATAACTCTCATTTCATGAAATTATTATTTAATGCGGTCAGTCATTTGATTTAATCCGGAAAGTCGATCATGTTTTGCCGAAGGGAAAAGATTTAACAATAATTAACGACGCAAAACCAGCAATTTTCCGTTTAAATGAGGGGCATTCATGGCATAATGGCGAATTTCGCATATTGCGGCAGGCGGCTGCCCTAAAATGATTAATTTTGCAGCACAAAAGGCAGGTGCCGAAAATGTACAAAGACAAAACAACACAGCAGAAAAATAAGGAACACCGCAGCTTTCTGCAGAAGATTCACAACAAGTATCGTCTGGTAATCATGAACGACGATACACTGGAGAAAAAGTTGACCGTAAAAATGACACGTTTCAATGTGTTTATTTTTACCGGCACTGCTGCTGTGTTGCTTGTGGTCGCCACCATTTACCTGATCGCTTTTACCCCGCTCCGGGAATACATTCCGGGGTATGCAGACTTCAATACCAGGCAGGTGCTTCGTGAGCTTTCGCTGCGGACCGATTCCCTGGAAAGAAATCTGAGGCAAAAAGACCTCTACATCATGAATATAAGGAATATCGTGGAGGGCCGTGAAATCATGGAGGAAATTCCCGACAGCATTGCCAATGCAGGTTCTTTACCTGTGCAGAGCATGTCACGCTCTCGTGAAGATTCCCTGCTGAGGGCCGAGATGGAGGAACAGTTCCCTTTTGAAGAAGGCCAGCTTACCGCAGAAGGAACAGGACAGGGCCAATCCAACATCCACCTTAGCTTCTTCCCCCCCATCAAAGGGATGGTAAGCCGCCACTTCAATTCCATGCAAGGGCATTTCGGGGTGGATATAGTAGCAGAAGTGGGAGAGGTGATCAAGGCGACCCTTGACGGCACGGTAATCTTTTCCACATGGACACTGGAGACTGGATATACCATTGGCATCCAGCACGAACACAACCTTATATCGGTTTATAAGCATAACAGTGCGCTGCTTAAGGAGCAAGGCAGTTTTGTGGAAGCCGGAGAGGCCATCGCCGTGATCGGAGACACCGGTCTTTACTCTACAGGCACACACCTGCACTTTGAATTGTGGTTGAACGGGGTACCCATCAATCCTGTAGATTATATAATAATGGAATGACAACGATCAGGCGGAAAAAAATAGCGATACTCGGATCCACCGGATCTGTCGGGCAACAGGCGCTGGAGGTGATCCGGCAGTACCCCGGGCGGTTTTCCGTCGAAATGCTCAGTGCCAGGAACAGCACCTCCCTGCTGATTGAGCAGGCCCTGGAGTTTTCTCCCCGCACCATCGTAATCGGCAATCCCGATCGCTACACACAGGTCAGGGATGCCCTCGCATCCACTTCCGTGAATGTAACCACCGGGGAAGAAGCCCTGGAAGAAGCCGTTGCGTCACCGGAAACAGATATGGTACTCAGCGCCATGGTGGGAATTTCAGGCCTGGGCCCGACCATCAATGCCATCCGGCATGGAAAAGAGATTGCGCTGGCCAATAAGGAAACCCTGGTTGTAGCAGGTCACATCATCACCAGAATGGCTGCAGCCAACGGGGTCAAACTCCTGCCTGTCGATTCAGAACATTCCGCCATATACCAATGCCTGGCCGGGGAGGCACATAACCCCATAGAAAAGATCTATCTCACCGCCAGCGGCGGCCCATTCAGGGGAATGAGCAGGGAGGCCATGAGAAGTGTAACCAGGGAACAGGCCCTGAAGCATCCGAACTGGGACATGGGAGCAAAGATCACCATTGATTCCGCCTCCATGATGAACAAAGGCCTGGAGGTGATAGAGGCAAAATGGCTGTTCGGCCTGACACCCGATCAGATCAGGGTGATTATCCACCCCCAGTCAGTCATTCATTCCGTTGTGCAATTTGAAGACGGCAGCATGAAGGCACAAATGGGACTGCCTGACATGAAACTCCCGATACAATATGCACTGGGTTATCCTGAACGCATCCGGTCAAAGTTTGAACGGTTCTGCTTTACGGACTACCCCACACTGACCTTTGAGCAGGTCGATGAGCATTGCTTTCCCTGTATCGGGCTTGCCTACAAAGCCATGGAAAAGGGTGGGAATGCGCCCTGCATAATGAATGCCGCCAATGAAATCGCCGTGGCCGCTTTTCTGAATGGCAGGATCGGATTTGTTCAAATCCCGGAGATCATCGCCTCCTGCATGGAGCAGGCCACACATATGGATGACCCGGGGCTGGAGGATATCATGGAGACAGACAGGGAAGCCCGGGCCCTTGCGGGGGAACTGGCAGAACAAAAAAGACGCTCAGGCGTTCATTCAACATACAATGATTCAACATCCGGCAATTGATCCGGAATAAAATACACACAAAAAACGTTTCGAATACACAATGGAAATCCTGATAAAAACATTGCAGTTCTTTCTGAGCCTTTCGGTCCTGATCGTCATTCATGAGATGGGCCATTTTCTGTTTGCCCGCCTTTTTAATATCCGGGTGGAAAAGTTCTACCTGTTTTTCAACCCCTGGTTCTCCCTGTTCAAGATCCGTCGCGGAGAAACCACCTATGGCATGGGATGGCTTCCACTGGGCGGGTATGTAAAAATCTCCGGCATGATCGATGAGTCGATGGACAAGGAGCAGATGAAACAACCCCCAAAACCCTACGAGTTCAGGGCCAAACCAGCCTGGCAAAGATTGATCGTGATGGTGGGCGGGGTTTTCTTCAATGTGATCCTTGCTGCCCTGATATATATTTTCATGATGTTCTTTATCGGGGATGAATACCTTCCGGTGGAAAACATGAAATACGGCATCGTGGCGGAGGAACTGGGCCGGGATATCGGGCTGGAAACCGGTGACCACATCGTGGCTCTCAATGGGGAGGATACCGGTGACTGGGTGGAGCTGCGCAGCAAGTTTGCCCGCGGTGAAGTAGAAGAAGTAACGGTGGAGCGCGACGACAGCCTGATCACCTTTTCCGTACCCGAAGACTTCTTCGGCAAACTGATCTCTGCCCGGGGCCAGAATTTTATCTCGATCCGTTATCCCTTTATAGTGGATGGATTCCTGGATGGCTCTACGGCAAAGGAGGCCGGTGTGGAAGTGGGTGACCACATCAAAGGGATCGGGGGGCAGGAAACCTGGTCCTTCATGGAATTTGTTCAGACCATCGGAAACTACGCCGGAGAAGAGACCACCCTGATGGTGGAACGAAACGGACAAACCATGGAACTACCCATCAGCATTCCGGAAGAAGCCGTGGTGGGTGCTTACCTGAAAGATCCTTTCGAAATCCTGCAGACAGAAGTACGCAACTATTCCTTCTTTGCGGCCATCCCTGCCGGCGTTGAAAGGGCTTACACAACCACCCGGGATTATTTCCGTGATCTCGGGCTCCTTTTCAAGCCTGAAGTGAGTGCACGCGAGAGCCTGGGCGGATTCATCACCATCGGTGGTATTTTCTCCCCCACCTGGGACTGGGTACATTTCTGGACAATGACCGCATTTTTGTCAATCATCCTGGCGGTGATGAACATTTTGCCGATCCCCGCACTGGACGGCGGTCATGTGATGTTCCTGCTGTATGAGATCATCGCCGGCAGGAAACCACCGGAAAAGTTCATGGAATATGCCCAGATGGTGGGCATGCTCCTGCTGCTCTCGCTGATCCTCCTGGTAAACCTCAACGACGTATTGCGGCTTTTCAGGTAAGCGGATATCAATCATTTGCCATGTCAGCCATTTTTGAAACCACCATACTTGGCTCTTCGGCAGCCACCCCTACCTCAGTGAGGCACACCAGCGCCCAGCTGCTGAAATACCATAATCTCTATTTCCTGATCGACTGCGCAGAAGGTTGCCAGATGCAGCTCCGCAGGCTCAAAAAGCCCCTGATGAAGATCAGTCACATCTTCATCAGTCACCTGCACGGAGACCATTACCTTGGGTTACCCGGCCTGCTGTTTTCCTTGCATCTGCTGGGAAGGGAAAAGGAACTGCATGTGTATTCCCCTCCCGGACTGGAAGAGATCATCGACCTGCAATACAAAATTGCCGGCCTGACACCCTCATTTGATATCCGGTTCCACAACCTGCTGGAAGGGGAAACCCTCATTTATCAAGACGATAACCTGACCGTGGAAACCATTGAAATGGACCACCGCCTCCCTACTTATGGCTTTTTATTCAGGGAAAAGCCCAAAGAAAGAACCATCCGCAAAGAGAGCCTGTCAATATACCGCATTCCACTTGCCCGGCGAAGCGGGATCAAAAAAGGAGACGATCTGATTACGGAAGACGGCACGCGAATCCCCAATGAGGAGATCACCTCGCCACCGCCACCACCTCGCAGCTATGCCTTCTGTTCGGATACCGCCTACACAGAGAACTTTATTGAACAGATACGCCATGCAGACCTCCTCTATCACGAGGCCACATTCATGCACGACAAAGCCGACATTGCCAGGCAAAAACTGCATTCAACCACCATAGAGGCAGCCACCCTGGCCAAAAAAGCCGGGGCCGGCACCCTGATGATCGGCCATTACTCGGCCCGCTACAAAGAACTGGAAGATTTCCGCAGGGAAGCAGCCAGGGTGTTTCCGAACACCATCCTCGCCAGAGAGGGGGAAACCGTTGAAGTCAGATTAAAAAAACAAGCCGGAAAGCCGGGCGGGTAAAACCTTCTTTCGGCCGTCCAGCAACTGAAAACGCTGCAGCAGCGTCAGGATTTCCGGTTCTGCATGCCGGCAACCCGGCAATGCAGCTTCCAGCCGCTTCCATGCCCGGGCAGCCTGCCCGGGAGGCTCGATCTCCCCACCCGGAACCCTTATTTCAGCGCGGCGAATATAACCTTTCTCCACCTTCAGCACAGAAACCAGGTGTTGCTCCAGGTAGCTGGCCTCCCCGAAAAATTCATAATCCGGAGAGTACCCGTAATTCCAGTGCCACTGTGAATATTTTTCGTCTGCCAGGGCCTGAACTTTTTGGATTTCATCTGCAGTCAATTCCCTTTCCTCCACCAGGGGGCCGAAATATTCCGTCAGCCAGCGGGAAAACATGACCAGGAATTCAGGCAAAGGCGGCGGATTATCCATAAAACTGCTCACATTGGCCACTTCGCTGCGGACTGAAGCCACACTCTTGTCGATGTAACGTTCCGGTGTGACCCGGATCGATTCATTCAACACCGAAAGATCCGCATCATACAGAAGGGTGCCATGGTGCAGCACACGTCTGCGGAACACATGCTCTGCATTACCCGAAACCTTCAGTTCGTTTACCCTGATGTCATTTTTCCCTTCAAACCGGGCCGGGATACCCAATGAAACCAGGAAATCGATTACCGGGGCAGTATGTTTTCTGAAGTCAACCAGCTTGCCCTCTTCCCCATTGCGTACAAAGGTAAAATTGACATTACCCGGACTGTGAAACACCGTACCACCTCCCGACAACCTGCGGATCACCGGAATCCTGTTCCGGTTCACAAAGGAATAGTTCACCTCCCCGAGGGCATTCTGATGCTTGCCGATTACCACCGAGGGGCGGCTTTGCCAGAGCAGTACCGATTCGTGATCCGCTTCACGGAGGAGGTATTCCTCCAGCGCAAGGTTAAAATAAGGGTCGTCGGAGCGATTTTGCACAAAAATCATGGTTGTGCCCCCAGATTGTCAAGGTGGTTCTTAATCTTACGAAGTATGTAGGCGTCCGACAACTCATTTTGCAACTGAATCAGCACTTCCGGATCAGAGATATTGAACAGTGCCCGTTTGCGCACATCAAAGTCATCATCACTGATGATCACCTTTTTGAGCACCTCCACATCATGAATCCGGGTTACCGCCTGCCCCCGCACATAATAATCGGCATCATTCAGGGCAATATCCACGATCACCTCCGGATCAGTGATCTGTTGCACGGCCAGGGCACGCACATAATAATCACTGTCTCTGCGGGCAATACGGGCCAGCACTTCCTGGTCAGTGATTTTTTTCAGGGCATCCGAGCGCACATAAAAATCGCTGTTGCAGCAGGCAATATCCGCCAGCATATCCTGGTCGGTGATCCCTCTGACCACTGCGGACTTGATATCCCGGTCGGTCAACCCTTCCAGTAAGCTGGCCAGTACATCATTGCTTTTGATATTGCTGAGGGCGTCTTTGCAGATATAATAATCAAACTGGCAGTTCAGCACAATGCCGGCCAAAACCTGCGGATCCCTGATCTTTTTAACAGCCGCCAGGCGCACATAATAATCGGGATCGGAGTTTGCGATCTGCTGCAATGCTTCCTGGTCAGAAATTCTTTCAACGGCAGACTGCCTGACAAGTTCACTGGAATCCGCAGACGCCACCCTGATGAGCGTTTTTTCATCCTCCACCTCACGCAGTGCCTGCAGCCTGGTACTGTGACGGGGCGCACTGAACAGGCGTTCCATCAGTTTATCTTCTGATGATTCGCTATTCCCTGAAGTATTCCCGTCCTGCTCCTTCATGACTGATGGTTTTTTACGGGCACGCTGGCCAAACGTACAAAGCCTCTATGACAAATTTAGCAAAAAGCAGCAAATGCCACACGCGCTTTTTTTATAACTTTGTCAGGTTTTTTTGATAACAATTCCAGCATTCAGAATATTATGGACAACATCCCCAAGCATTATTCCCCTGACAATACGGAAGCCAGATGGTATCAGGAGTGGATCGGCAAAGGCTACTTTCATTCAGAACCTGACGACCGGGAGCCATACTCCATGGTGATCCCGCCACCCAACGTTACCGGGGTGCTGCATATGGGTCATATGCTCAATAATACCATTCAGGATGTATTGGTCAGAAGGGCCAGAATGCAGGGATACAATGCCTGCTGGCTGCCAGGTACTGACCATGCTTCCATCGCCACCGAAGCCAAGGTGGTCAACAAGCTGAAGGAGGAGGGGATCAATAAGAAAGACCTGAGTCGTGAAGACTTCCTGCGTCACGCCTGGGAGTGGAAAGAAAAGCACGGGGGAATTATCCTGGAACAGCTGAAAAAACTCGGTGCCTCGTGCGACTGGGAACGCACCAGGTTTACCATGGACAAAGAGTTGTCGGATTCAGTCATCCATACCTTTATAGACCTTTACGAAAAGGGAAAGATCTATCGGGGGGTAAGAATGGTCAACTGGGATCCAAAGGCACTGACCGCCCTGTCTGATGAAGAAGTGGTTCACAGGGAAGTACAGTCAAAGTTCTATTACGTCCGCTACCAGGTTGAAGGCACCGACGAATATGTGACCATAGCCACCACACGTCCGGAAACCATTCTCGGCGACACCGGTATTTGCATTCATCCTGAGGATGAGCGCTATAAGCACCTGCTTGACAAAAAGGTCATTGTTCCCCTGGTAAACCGTCCGGTTCCTTTTATTGTGGATGAGTATGTAGACCGGGAGTTCGGAACAGGGGCACTGAAAGTAACCCCCGCCCACGACATCAACGACTACAACCTGGGCATCAGGCATAACCTGCCCTCCATCGACATTTTCAACGACAACGGCACCCTCAGTGAAGCAGCCGGAATTTTTATCGGTGAAGACCGTTTTTCCGCCAGGGATAAAGTAACACAGGCACTGGAAGAAAATGGGCATCTGGTAAAAGTGGAAGAGATCACCAACAGCATCGGTTATTCCGAACGCACCGACGCAGTGATCGAACCGAAACTATCGCTGCAGTGGTTCATGAAGATGGACGAAATGGCCAAACCGGCCCTGGAGGTGGTAATGGATGACACCATTCGTTTCCATCCGCCCAAATTCAAGAATATCTACAAACACTGGATGGAGAATGTGCGCGACTGGTGTATCAGCCGTCAATTGTGGTGGGGGCACCAAATCCCTGCCTATTATTTACCAGACGGCAATTTCGTGGTGGCACACAACCGGGACGAAGCCCTGCTGATGGCCAGGGAAAAATACAATAAAGACCTGAAAGATGAAGACCTGCGCCAGGACGAAGACGTGGTGGATACCTGGTTCTCTTCCTGGCTATGGCCCATTTCGGTATTTGACGGCATCAACCATCCCGACAATGAAGAGATCCGCTATTACTATCCCACCAATGACCTGGTGACCGCCCCGGAGATCCTTTTCTTCTGGGTAGCACGTATGATCATGGCCGGACTGGAGTTTCGCAACGAAATCCCGTTTAAGAACGTGTACCTGCACGGCATTGTCCGTGACAAACAGGGACGCAAAATGTCCAAATCGCTCGGAAACTCCCCCGACCCGCTGGGGCTGATCAAAAACTACGGCGCCGACGGCGTCCGTGTGGGCATGCTTTTCAGCTCACCCGCAGGAAACGATCTGTTGTTCGAAGAAACCCTTTGTGAGCAGGGTCGCAACTTCTGCAACAAGATCTGGAACGCCTTCCGCCTTACCCAGAGCTGGGAAGTGAATGACAACATCACACAGACCGGGGCATCTGCCTCTGCCGTCCGTTGGTTTGATGCCAACCTGAGCCAGGCACTGGAAACGCTCAACGATCATTTCTCCAGGTTCCGCATTGCTGATGCCCTGATGACGGTGTACAAGCTCATCTGGGATGATTTCTGCTCATGGTACCTGGAGATGGTCAAACCGGCTTACCAGCAACCCATTGACAAAGCCACCTACCAGGCAACCATCGGGTTCATGAACAAGCTGATGCGCATCCTACATCCATTTATGCCTTTTATCTCGGAGGAGATCTACCAGCGGATCAGGAATGAAAAAGATGCCGAAAGCATCACCATCGCTCCGCTTCCTGAAGCAGGAAACCCGGACAAGAGCCTTACTGCACGGTTTGAGTTTGCCAGGCAGGTAATTATGGCCATCCGGAATATGCGGCAGGAGAAGAACCTTTCCCCGAAAACGGAGATCGACCTGTTCGTCAAAAAGAATAACAACCAGCAGCCTGACACCACCTTCGACGATATCGTCAAAAAGCTCAGCAACATTGCCCACCTTGATTATGTGACGGAAAAGCCCGAAGGCTGTATTTCGATCATTATTGAGTCTACCGAACTTCATATTCCGCTCGACCAGGAGCTGAACATCGAAGAAGAGATTAAAAGCCTGGAAGAAGAACTTAAATACCAGGAAGGGTTTTTGAAATCCACCGAAAAGAAACTCTCGAACGAGAAGTTTGTGAACAATGCCCCGGAAAAAGTGGTGGCCATGGAGAAAAAGAAACAGGCCGATGCACTGTCACGGATCGATGTCATCAAAAGACAACTGGAAAGCCTGAAGAGCTGATCGGAGCCTGGAAACCGACCTAGGGCAGCCTTACCAGCCGCTTCACCCGGCGGTATTTTCCGTCCGCCTCAACGGTAAGCAGATAGACGCCGGGCCGGAGTCCGCCAAACAGATCCGTGAGCAGGAAGCGGTGTTCGCCCGGGGGCTTCACCCCGTCAAATATATGGCCTGCGGGTTTACCCATCAGGTCGTAAATCACAATGGTAAGATGTGTTTGCTCCCCAAGGCCCAGCAGCAGCTCAGAGGAGGGTGACATGGGGTTGGGCTGCAGGCTGAAGCGGGTCAGCGGCCGCTCCGGCTCCTGCACAAACACCGGATCGCTCTCTTTGAACACAGCCCGGACCTCCATCCCTTCCGTAACAATAAAAGAAACCTGTCCTTCCGGGTAATCCGTGCCATCTATCACCCACTTTTCAAATTCCCAGAGTTCTTCTGCATGGGCAGAAAAATGGGCATTGGAACCTTCCGTAAAGTACTGCAACCCCTCAAAGGGAAATATCACCCCCTCCCCGTCTTTTTGCACATCCAGGGCCACCGGACGTATGCCGGCCCCTTCACCCAGGGCCACATTCAACCGTATCCGCTCATAATTGCCGACTTCCACTCCCTCTATATTAACGGCTTCGTAATCCGGGTGAGTAAACCGTAAATCATATACTCCTGCGTACAGGGGCCGGTGATAATCACCGAAAGGAAACGAAGACCAGACTGCCGTGGAGGTGGAGTCATGGCCGGGAATAAATAGTTCCGCTTCCAGTGGCCGGCCGGTTTGATTGTCGTACACAAAACCCTGCACCCCATAGGTAGCCTGGCGAATATAGTTGAGCAGGGAGCGGTAATTGTATACCCAGAGATCGGGCAGCAACCCCGGTTCGGGAATTTTGTTGTCACTTAGCTCAAGGGTAAACTCCCGGCAACTGCGGTAATAATTAAAATAATCCTGCCGGCTGCCGTACACCACATACCAGTCACCCCCGTGGGTCACCCCGTCGCCCATACCAGTCATATAACCCGCCGGGCTGTATTGATGTACGGTGTCCACATATTCATACATCACAAACTCCCACCAATTGTGATCCGGATGCTTTCGCTGATCGGATTTCCAGCTGTCATAAGGGAAATTCACAAGCTCGATACCGGTGTGCATATTGGCGGACATCACGAAGGGGATTGTATCGGTAAAACCGATCATGGCCGTGGTTTCCTCCTGCTGTTCTGCGGCGGGATCATGCACAGGATTGGGATAATTGCGGTTCAGGTCTACCCAGTTGGCATTGCCCCGGCTGGCTCCGAGAATGCTGGAGTTATCATCACGGTAGGTGCCGTCCGGGTTCTCGTTGGGAGAGATCCAGATATCCACGTTGTCCAGCAGCCGGGTAATCTCCGGGTCGGTGCCATAATTATCCAGGAGGTAATGGATCAGGCGCAGGGAGAGAATAAACCCCACGGGTTCATCACCGTGAATTGACGCTGTATACATAAACTGCGGCACCGGCCTTCGCCGGCCGGGATCAGGCGAGATCGCTGCAAAAAGCAGTTGCCGCCCCATCACTGTTTCCCCGATGTCCACAATACGCACCAGATCAGGGTACTCCTCCTCAAATCGGTACATCATGTCGATGTAAGCTTCATAAGTGGGATAAAAATCCCAGCTATCCGACAGGTCTTTGCCGCGGAGGGCTTCCACCCCTTTCATGTTGAGGTCAAAATCAACCTTTCCGGGTGGTGATAATATCTGATAAGGAATACCCGCGGAAAGAAAGGCCTCAAATCCTTGCCTGTCAGCGTATGCGTATACCGAATCATTTCCCAGGCGATCAACGGACAACCGGGTGCCAATCTCCTTAAGCAGACGGGGTTCCGGCAGCGGGAAGGAAAAATAAACCTCTCCCCTGCGGGCAAAATAGTCACCAGCCGCCGGGGTAGTGGTATTGCTATATTCCGCTCCAAAAAACGGATGAGATCCGGATCTTGCATCCCCGGTAAGGGAAAAAAGAGATACAGGTCCACCCCAGAAAAGGCACAACATCAAAAAAAGCGGACCATATAAACGGGTTTTTTGCATACCCGATCAGCGATTAAATAGTCAGGAGTATGGGTCATTTATCGGGACCTCACCCAATTGCTCGAGCATTTCGGACATCTGCATATTCAGGCTCCGGTTCACTTTTACCAGGGGCAGGCGCACCACATTCTTGCACAAGCCTTTCATGCCAAGCAGGGCCTTGACCCCGGACGGGCTGCCATCTTCGTATATGGCCTGCACCAAAGGTAACAACTGGTTATGTATCACCCTGGCATCAGCAAACCGGTTGTCCAGGCAAAGACGTACCATGTGGGCAAACTCTTTGGGAAAGGCGTTGGCAAAAACAGAAATGACCCCGTCACCTCCCAGGGCCATAAAAGGCAGGGTCAGTTCGTCATTGCCGGAAATTACCAGGAAATCATCCGGTTTGTCACGGATGATCCGTGCACACTGCTCCAGGTCTTTGGAAGCCTCTTTCACGGCGATCACGTTGGACACCTCACTGGCGATCCGCAGGGTGGTATCCGAATCTATATTGGACCCTGTTCGTCCGGGTACATTGTAGATGATCACAGGCACGGGGCATACCGCCCCGATCTCTTTGTAATGATAAAGTATCCCTTTGGGCTGTGGCTTATTGTAGTAGGGACTGACCGACAATACGGCATCAATCCCGTCAAACGAGGTTTTCTGGATGGTGTCGGTAATGGAGCGGGTGCTGCTGCCTCCAATGCCAATCACCACGGGCACACGCTTATCCACCATCTCAACAGCAAAGTTGATCACCGCATTTTGCTCGTCGGCACTTAGGGTCACTGACTCCCCCGTTGTTCCGAGAAAAACGATGTAATCCACATCGTTCTCTATCTGGTATTCGATCAGGGCTTCAAAAGACCTGAAATCAATATTGCCTTCCTTGTGAAAAGGGGTGACGATGGCCGTACCCGTTCCCCTGAACTTGTTACGCATCTGTATGTTTGGTTTTAATGATTTTCAAATAATGAATGATATGACGGGCCAGTTCAGCCGCCGGACAACCCTCTTCCACCTGCATGATCAGATCGTACACATCGTTGGTGTCAGGATTTGCAGCCCCTGTTTTAAACATTGCCCCCGACCGGGCCGCCATGAATTTCATGGGGTGAGCCTGGTGCGATGACAGATCGATCAGGATATCGAATTCCTTTCCTGTGAACTCCTTCAGAAAACCACGCCTTGGTCTGAGCGACCAGGAAAAATCCTTCCGACAACAAAGCCGGGCATGGTCCGGTGATGAAATCTCTTCCGGAACAGCACCGGCATTAACAAATCCCAATGCACTCACCGACTTTCCATCTGCCTGCAACTGGTTGATCAGATCAATCGCTGCCCGCGAATCTTCCGCCCTGTCGTACCCGTATAACAGGGCAATTTTACCGGCCGACGCATAGTCAACCATCCTCCGCCGCCTTTTGGACGACTTCAGCAAACGGCGCATCAGAAACCGCCGGAGGCTTCGCTTAATCCTTTCAATAATGTTCACGAAACAGCAAAATTATCCGCTATGTAATAACTATTTCTTTTCCCATGCCTGGATGATTTCCCCGATATAAAAACGGTGATAATCTTTGGCAGGATAGATCTTCTCGATATCAAATGTCTGGAAAAACTCCGGCTTGATGTCATCAAAATAAATTTTCCTGCACTCCAGCACGAGCCGGGCCTCCTCAAAAGCCACCGATCCTGAAGGGGTCTCAACAGCGTTCAGCCCCTCAATATTCATTTTATTCAGATCCCGGCCGGATGTGGTCCCGCAAAGATTCAGCAGCTCCTTTTGCGCTTCAGGAAAAAACGACAGGGTGAAAAACGGCTGTTTCTCCAGGAAACCAAAAGTATGCCTCTGGGGGCGCACAAAAGTAATGGCGATGGGTTTGCGCCACAGCACCCCGGCAGAGCCCCAGCTTGCCGTCATCATATTATAACTATCAGGCGTTCCGGAGGTTACCAGCATCCAGTCCTTACCGATCAGTTTGAATACATTGTCCTGAATTTCCTCAGTGTGAATTTTTTTAAAAAGTCGCTCCATCTGTAGATAATTCTTCAGTTAAAATTGAGCACAATTTACTAAAAATTGCGCAGACGGAGTCCCCTTTCAGACATTACTGTGTGATGGAATATACAAACCCGGCCAGTGTGACCATATCCTGATCTGTCTCAAAATCGATGTTATTTCTGCGCACAAACCGGCGAATTTCGTTGCGGTCATCTGCAAAGTTCCTGAGCAGCAGGCTCCTGGTCCTGACATTTACCGGGACCCCGTTTTTCAGGAGATGGTATTGCGACTGCCGGTCCAAAGTCACCTCAATACGCTCTGTGCCAGGATTGTGCACCATGACGGTCGGGTCCACCACGCCTCCTGCACCGGCCCCTTCAAAATTCATCACCACCTCCACCGAAGAAGCGTGCACATTGCTTCCATAGGGGCCTTCTACAACTACCTTCGGGGATATATCAATGGCGTATTTGCGGAGAAGCAGGGGCTCTGACTCCACCACTTCAAAAAAACCATGATCAGGCAAATAGGTGTAGGTCTGCCCTCCGATCCGGATCGAATCAATATCATGGGGGCTGTCCAGCAGCCGAAAACCCCTCCTGCTATCCTCGTAGTAAAAAATATCAAACAGCAAGTTGTAATTCAGCACGTGACTCACTTGCCGGGTCCCGTAATAAACGATGGCCTCTGTTGGCTCCGCAAATAAATTCTGAATCTCCTGAGAGGCGTTGCTCTCCACCACAATACGACGTTCGTCGCTGCGGAAAGTTTCCTGCTGGGCCCTTAGCACACCGGTTGCACAAAAAAGATATGCGATAAGCATCACAGAGGTTTTTACTGATGTCTTCATGGTATTGGCAATTTAATGGTTACTGGTTAAATCTGACTGTCAGGATTGTAAATCATACATTCAGGTCTAAAAATAGGAAAATTATATGTAACCACCCATTATTATTGATCATTTCAATTTACCTCTTACAGCCGGCGGGCAATCGAAACCAATTACGTATATTTGCCTGCATACCATAATATTACTCCGGATGGCAGTGCTGGAAATAAGCATACTGGGTTCAGGCACATCGCAGGGGATTCCCGTGGTGGGTTGCACATGTGACGTTTGCCAAAGCACTGACCCACGCGATAAAAGGCTCAGAACGGCCGCCCTGCTTCAGCAAAACGGCACCACCGTGGCCGTCGATGCCGGCCCCGATTTCCGGCAGCAGATGTTGCGTGAACAGGTCCGGAGGCTCGACGGTATCGTGATGACCCATAACCACAAGGATCACACAGCCGGAATCGATGATGTAAGGGCCTTCAACTGGATCCAGCAGGAACCCATGAACATTTATGCAAGGGGATCGGTGCTGTCCGCCATCAGGGAAGAATTCTTCTATGCTTTTGAGGAAAACCCCTACCCCGGTGTGCCCGACATTAACCTGAACGAACTGGACGGCTCACCCTTCCGGATCGGTGGTGTGGATCTGATTCCCATTGATGCCATGCACCACAGGATGCCGGTTTACGGTTACCGTGCCGGAGATTTTTCTTACCTGACAGATGCCAACTACATTGAAACGAACGAACTGGACAAAATGAAAGGTTCGCGTTTCGTAGTCATCAACGCCTTGCGAAAAGAAAAGCACATCTCCCATTTTACCCTGGAGGAAGCCGTAGATATTTTACAATACCTCAGGCCCGAAAAAGGCTTCATCACCCACATCAGCCATCAAATGGGAAAACACAAAGAGGTAGAAAAAGGACTTCCGAAAGGGATATTCCTGTCCCGCGACGGGATGAAACTCTACTGCTGATCAACCCTGACCCGTTTCAGCACCAGGTGATTCAACGGGTTGTTCGACAAGTCCTCTACGTGATTCTGCGCAAAACGCATCGACTGGTCATAAAACAGAAAAACTTTCGGGGCTTCGGAAATTACAATGCTGTCCATCTGCTGATACATCCCGATACGGATACTGTCATTGGTCTCCGACAACGCGGCATCATACAGACTGTCAAAAAGCGGGTTTGAAAAACGGGTGTAATTGGGCCCGGCAGGGGTTTTGTTCCGGCTGTGGAAAAGGGCCAGGTAGTTCTCTGCATCGGGATAATCCGCAATCCATGAACCCCGGAAAAAAGGGGCATCGGCATTGGCCATCATCTCCCGGTGAGTAGCTGAGGGGTTGACACTGATCCTGAGCGTAATACCAATTAGAGCCAGCTCAAACTGAATATACTGGGCGATATCCTGATAGGCCTGTGTGGTGTGCAGGGTGATATCCGGAAGGCCTTCACCGCCTGGATAACCGGCCTCGGCCAGCAACTGCCTGGCACGCTCCGGATCGTAATGGTACCCGCCTTCATTTTCATTAAACCCTGGCATTCCCATGGGGACAAAACCGGCATGGGCGGGCGTACCAATGTTATTGCGCAAAAAGGTCAGCATCTTTTCCCGGTCAAATCCGTAATTGATCGCCTGCCTGACTTTCCTGGAACGAAGCGGCCAGTCGGGGGGCACACGCTCCGGGTCCATCTGAAAGCCCAGGTATTCAGAGTTCAGAAAGGGCATGCTGATCTTTTGGATGCGGTCATGGTATTTCTCCTGCAATTCGCCACGGGGAGTCAGCAGTTCATCCTGGTAACTTGCATCAACCCGGGTAAGCACATCCAGGTTCCCCTTGATGAACTCCAGGAAGGCAGTCTGCCGGTCGATGATGAAACTGATGGAAACGGCATCAAGGTATGGCAGCCGCTGATCTCCCTCAAATTCGAAATAGCCGGGGTTCTTCCGATATACCAGCTTCACCCCTTCCCGCCAGTAGGCAAAGCGAAAAGGTCCCGTCCCCACGGGGTTACGCCGGAAATCCTGGCCGTAGGTTTCAATGGCTTCACGGGGAACCACCGCACAATATTGCATAGTCAGTAACCCGGGCATGGGCGGGAAAGGCTGCGCCATATGGATCACCAGCGTGGTATCATCAGGGGCTTCCATATGAAGCTCCCCGTTTTCTTTCCGTGCCACCTGGTTCATCACCCAGGCACCCGGTGCACTGAGCCGGGGATCGAGCAGGCGGGAGAAACTATAGATAAAATCATCGGCCACAACCCGCCGGCCTCTCCCTCCGGGAAAGCAATCATCATCATGAAAATACACATCGTCCCGCAGAAAAAAAGTATAGGTAAGTCCGTCTTCAGCGACCTGCCAGCGACTTGCAACCGCCGGACGGACACGAAGGCTGTCATCAAGCTCCAGCAAACTGTTGTAAAGCTGGCTCACCGCCCAGATATTGGCCTGATTGCGGGCATACACCGGATCCAGGGAAGTAATGTTCTGATCCTCGTTGTAGCGAAACACCGTCATCCCTTCGTTGTCAGAAGGGCCGCTGCCGCAGGAGACATTCAGCATAAAAGCCGCAACAAGCGGCAAAACCCGCTGCCATTGTAACGACAAACTGGTAAGCCACTTGCGAAAAACCCTGCCATTCACCCCAGACATAATCGCTGTTTATTCTCCCATCATCTCAGGGAGGGTACGCTCAAACAAAGCATCCAGTTCAGTTATGCTGCCGTATGAGGTAGTGTCTACAACCGCATCTTTTCCTTCCACCTGGCCAAGGACCGTAAAGGGTACTTCAGTTTGTGCCAGCATTTCGGCCAGGGCGCCTTCATCTTCCGGCTTCACTGAAACCACCACCCGGCTCTGGGCCTCTCCGAACAGGAAGGCATCCTTACGTATCGCTTCATCAGAATCGATCCGAAAGCCAAGGTTATTGACACGGGCCGACTCAAACAGCGTAACAAACAACCCGCCATCGGCCACATCATGGGCAGATCGCACAAGCCCTGCCCTGATCAGATCCTTCAGTGCCTGCTGCAGAGCATACTCATCTTCCATATCAAAGTAAGGTGCGGGCGAAAGCTTCACACCGTGATAATTGTATACATATTCCGAGCTGTTGATATCATTGCGTGACTCCCCAAGCAGGTAAATCAGGTCACCTTCTTCACGGAAGCCGAGCCCCGTCAGGTGTTTTTTATCATGCAAAAGCCCCAGCATCCCGATCACCGGGGTCGGGAAAACCGGAATCGCCTTATTGCCCCCTGTAGAAGACTGGTTGTAAAAACTCACATTTCCACCGGTCACCGGGGTATTAAGCGATTCACAGGCTTTGCCCATCCCCTTGATGGCGCCCACAAACTGCCAGTAAACTTCCGGGTTATAGGGGTTCCCGAAATTCAGGCAGTTGGTAACGGCCATGGGCTCACCTCCGCTGCAAACAATGTTCCGTGCACTTTCCGACACGGCAATGGCGCATCCTTTCTCAGGATCAGCCTGCACATAACGGGCGTTACAATCTACCGCCAGGGCCAGGGCTTTATTGGTCCCCTTGAGGTTGACCACCCCTGCGTCGGCGGGGGTATTGGTGGTCATATTCTTGGTGCCCACCATGGTATCGTACTGGTCAATCACCCATTTTTTGGATGCAATATTATGGGATGACAACAGGTAACGGGCCACAGCCGGAAGATCTTCCGGCTCCTGCACCTGCTCAATGCGGAACTTGTCCTTTTCTTTAAAATAGGCCGGCTCTTTATATTCCCTGTCGTATACTGGAGCTCCGCCACCAAGTACCAGCGAATAGGCGGATACTTCTGCCACGAGTTTATCATGGAAATAGTACCGCATGGTATCCCCTTCGGTCACCTCTCCGATCTGTACACAATTCAGGTCCCATTTCTCAAATACTTCTTCCACTTCTTTTTCCCGGCCTTTTTCCACCACCACCAGCATCCGTTCCTGTGATTCACTCAGCAGGATCTCAAAAGGCTTCATGTCATTCTGCCGCATGGGTACCCTGTCAAGATAAATATCCATGGCATGTCCGCCTTTTTCCGACATTTCGGTGGTTGAGCAGGTGATCCCTGCCGCACCCATATCCTGCATCCCGACAACCGCCCCGGTCTTGATCACTTCAAGGGTGGCCTCGAGCAAAAGCTTTTCCTGAAAGGGGTCTCCAACCTGCACCGCCGGGATCTTATCAGCAGAAGCCTCCGTGATATCTTCTGAGGCAAAAGTGGCCCCGTGAATGCCATCCTTACCCGTTGCGGAACCCACGATAAACACCGGGTTACCCTTGCCGTAAGAGGTGGCTGAAACTGTATTTCCCTTTTTCAGCACACCGACCGACATGGCATTCACCAGCGGATTGGTGGTATAACAATCATCAAAGAACACTTCTCCGCCCACAACCGGTACGCCAAAAGCATTGCCATAATTGCCGATCCCCTTAACCACACCTTTAAGCAACCATTTGGTGCGTTCAATATCAGGGTTTCCGAAACGCAGGGAGTTGAGTTGCGCCACAGGGCGCGCCCCCATGGTGAAAATATCACGGTTGATGCCGCCCACACCAGTAGCTGCCCCCTGGTAGGGCTCCAGCGCAGAGGGGTGGTTATGAGACTCTATCTTGAAGGCACAGGCCAGGTTGTCGCCCAGGTCTACCAGCCCGGCATTTTCATCACCCGCCTCAGCCAGCAAGTGCTCCCCTTTATTGGGCAGTGTCTTGATCCACTTGATGGAATTTTTGTAGGAACAGTGCTCTGACCACATCACGGAATAAATGCTCAGTTCCGTGAAGTTCGGCAAGCGGCCAAGATATTCCTTGATTTTTTCAAATTCTTCGGGTAACAACCCCAGTTTTTCGGCCATTTCGAGCGTGGCGATCTGGGTATCGATTGATTGATCCATAGGTAAATAATAAGGGGATGAATTAGTTTGGCACAAAAATACGCAACAAAGCCAACCCCCCAAAATCATTTCGTTGTTTATTAAGCATTATCTTTGGAAAAAATCACTGATGTTATGTCAAGAACCATCTTTATTACAGGAGCAACAAGTGGAATCGGCAAGGCATGTGCCGAAAAATTTGCCGCCTCAAAAGACCAGCTGATCATTTGTGGCCGGCGTGAAGAAAGACTTACCCGCCTCAGGGAGGAACTGGAAAAAAAGCACGGGATCGCGGTGCTTCCATTGCCATTGGATGTACGTGACAAAGAAGCGGTCAATAAAGCCGTCAATAAGCTTCCCTATCACTGGAAAAAAATTGATGTCCTGATCAACAATGCCGGGCTGGCATTGGGGCTGTCAGGCATTGACGGCGGAGACACCGACGACTGGGACCAGATGATCGATACCAACCTTAAGGGATTGCTTTATGTGAGTAAGGCAGTGATCCCCCTGATGAAAGAACAGGGTAGCGGGCATATTGTCAACATCGGATCCGTTGCCGGTGTGGAAACCTACCCCAAAGGCAATGTGTACTGTGCCACCAAGCACGCCGTTGCGTCACTGACCAAAGGAATGCGCATTGACCTGCTCCCCTTTGGCATCAAAGTGAGCCAGGTAAGTCCGGGAGCTGTTGAAACTGAATTTTCGGTGGTCCGCTTCCACGGAAACACAGAAAAGGCCGGTAACGTCTATAAAGGTTACCAGCCGCTCACCGGAGAAGATGTGGCTGACGCCGTCCATTACGTAACAGGAGTGCCTGCCCATGTGAATGTGAACGACTTGCTGCTGATGCCCGCTGCACAGGCAGCTGCCACCATATTCCACAAGGAAGAAACAAAGGAATAACCTGGAGCATTACCTGCCGGACATTACTGAACGGTCACCCCCAATTAATACCCGGCCGTTCATCGCAGCAAAAAACCTGGCGGCATTCACGAAGGTATAGGCAACCATTATGGCACGGCCTTTTGCCTCACCTGCTGCGTGATCACATCCAGAAATTTATCCGGTTCTTCGTGGTACGGCCGGTGCGCAGACTTCTCAAACCACACCAGTGTTTTACCTGCCGGGGCATCCAGCATATTAAAATACTCTTCGGCCAGTTTGGCGGAAACAATGATATCGTGCCTCCCGACCAGGAAAAAAACGGGTACATCAATGCGTGGCGCATCCCTGGTCAGGTTCAGTTCCTTTAGCGGATCCCATAACTGGTTGATCGAATAATAAGGTTTAAGGACCAGGTTAATTTTATCAATCAGGCTGTATTGTGGTGCAGTGAGGACACGCCAAATATCAGGGATATCCACATAAGGTCTTTCATCGCTGCCTTCGTAAACAATTCCCCCGTAATGGAACACCCACCGCCTGACAAGCAGTGCATCCCGGACCCCGTATTTTTCAGGAATTGTATCAACCCGTTCAAGCTGCCGGAGTGCACGCCGGTTGTTTTCTTCCAGAGCATTTTCCAATACAAACTCATAACAGAGTCTTTCATTCTTTAAGGGTTCCACACTTTGCCCCGTCGACATATAGGCGTAAAGCGTTTCAGGGTATCGGGAAGCGTAGAGTGCTCCCACATTGCTCCCCCATGAATGCCCCCAGAGAAATACCTTCTCATGCCCCAGCAACCCGGTCACATAATCAACCAACTCCCGGGTATCATACACAAAACGATCCACCGTCATGGAATCGTCCGGAAGTCGCCAGCTGAAAGAACGTCCTGTACCACGCTGCTCCCAGTATACCATGGTGAATTCCTCCTCCAGGCGACGCATCATACGCCCCTCATGATCATCCCACCCTAAAGGAGCAGACGGGTCGAGCGGAAAAAGGGGATACCCAGGCCCCCCGTGAAGGTACAACATTACCGGGTTATTCTTATCTGTTCCGCGGATCATCACCGATTGAGACACCCCGCCTATCTTTACCTTATTATATACATAAATCCCCTCCTCCTCTAACACTGATGCCCTGTATGCAGAGCAGGAAACCAACAGCAGCAGAGCCATCAGAAACACCACTGCCCGCAATCGAAAAAAACGATCTTCATTCATAAAAACCATGCACAAATATACACGGATCCGGCAAACAAATCACAGGCTGACCCACCCATTAATTTCTTATATTTGCATAGGAATTAACCCTGTAGTTGACCATGACAAACAAACGGGAAAGAACAGATGAAGAAACTGCATAAACTGGTCCTCACCTCCTATATCGGACCCTTCATTGTGACTTTCTTTATCTCGCTGTTCATACTGCTCATGCAGTTCCTCTGGAAGTATATTGATGACCTGGTGGGAAAGGGACTGGAATGGTATGTGATCTCCGAATTGTTGTTCTATTCTTCGGCTACTTTTGTTCCGCTGGCACTTCCGCTGGCTGTGCTGCTCTCTTCCATTATGACCACGGGTAAAATGGGAGAACATTATGAGCTGGTCGCCTTCAAGTCGGCCGGGATCTCACTGCGGCGAATCATGTGGCCCATGGTAGTTATCTCCATGTTCCTTGTATTGGGAGCGTTCTTCTTTTCCAACAATGTGTTGCCGGTAGCCAACCTGAAAAGTCTGTCTCTGCTCTATGACATCAGGAAACAACGCCCGGCACTGGACATCGCCGAAGGGGTTTACTATAAGGGAATTGACAATTTTGTGATCCGTGTGGATGACAAAAGTAACGGGGGCGAAATCCTGCATGGGATCAAGATCTATGACCACACAGAGGGCAGGGGAAATACCAGCCTGACCACTGCTGATTGGGGCACCATGGCGGTGACCCCTGACCAACGCTATATGGTACTGACACTTCACAACGGAACGAACTACCAGGAGGTAAGCGACCATGGCCCGCTTGATCCGGGGCGTCCCTTCCAGCGAACCAGGTTCGAAAAACAGATCCGCAAGTTCGACATCAGTATGTTTGAGCTGGAACGCACCGACGAGGATTTGTTCAGGGGGAACTTTCGCATGCTCAACATCAGTCAGCTTGTCAGCTACGAGGATTCCCTTTCCAGGGAACTGAGCAGGCGAAAGACCAATTACATCAATGCCTACATACGGCGCTTCAACAACTACCCCCAGGCAGACACCACAGGCTACCATCAAATTGATCCTTCCTTAATGGTGCAGGCCGACATCGGGTTCATGCGGGAAAGCCCCGTGAGTGCAGGCATGGTCATATCCAGTGCTATGGATATGATCCGCACCAACCGTGACCATGCACGTTACTCCCATGAAGAGTTCCGGACACGAACACGAACCCTGGCGCGTTACCAGATCGAGTTTCACCGTAAATTCACCCTTTCCTTTGCCTGTGTGGTGCTCTTTTTGATCGGGGCACCGCTCGGGGCCATTATCAGAAAAGGGGGGTTCGGCCTTCCCATGGTGATTTCCGTGTTACTGTTCGTGCTGTTTCACGTAACCTCCATGATGGGAGAAAAGTTTGTGCGGGAAGGGGTACTGGAAGCCCACCAGGGAATGTGGGTTGCTTCTGTATTGCTCCTTCCGGTCGGGATCCTGCTTACCATCCAGGCCACCACCGACTCCCCGCTGCTGGATATGGACATTTACAAACAAAAATTGGAGAAAATAGGCCGTTTTATCGGACTGGGGAAAACGGATGCCAACAACCAAAACCAGTAGTATGCGTATCCTTCAGCTTTGCCACAAAATCCCTTTCCCGCCATCCGACGGGGGTGCCATCGCCATGCATCAGCTCACCCGGGGATTGCTTGATAAGAGAGAAAATGTAAAAGTGATGGCCCTGGCTCCCGTAAAGCAAGCACAGGATCCGGACCAAATCCCGGAAGATTACAAAGTGGAAACCTCATTTGAGGCTTTCCCTGTTGATACACGGGTAAAGCCCTGGCCGGCCTTCCTGAACCTGTTCACCAGGGATTCATACAATATCTCCAGATTTTACTGCCCGGAAGCGGCCGCCAGACTTGCCGGCCTGCTCGGGGAGGAAAAGTTTGACATCATACAGCTGGAAGGACTGTTTCTGACCCCGTATATCCCGGTGATCCGCAAGCACACCGGAACTCCCATGATCTACCGCTCACACAACATCGAGCACTTCATCTGGGAGCGGATGGCAAAATCAGAAAAGAACCCGCTGAAAAAGACCTATCTGAAGTTCCTGGCCCGTCGCCTGAAAACCTTTGAACTCAAAACAGTGCACCAGGTTGACGGGTTGGTTGCGATCTCACCGGTTGACAGGTATTTCTTCATCAACAACGGATTCTCCCACCCGGCCATTACCATTCCTGTAACAATCGATACCGACCGGTATAAACCCGGTAAGGAAACCGCCGAACCAAAGACCGTGTTTCACCTTGGAAGCATGGACTGGCGACCCAACCAGGAAGGGATACGTTGGTTTCTGGATGAGGTATGGCCCCTTGTGATTGAGAAAGACCCCACCCTGTGCTTTCACCTGGCGGGAAAAAACATTCCTGAATCATTTGCCCGTTACATTTCCGGGCATGTTAAAATTGACGGCATGGTGCCCGATGCGGTCCGCTACATGACATCCAAAGAACTGATGGTGGTTCCTCTCCGCTCAGGTGGCGGAATGCGGGTGAAGATCATTGAAGGAATGGCGGCCGGGAAAGCCATCGTATCCACCAGTATCGGGGCCGAGGGAATTGACTGCACGCACGGAGAAAACATTTTTCTCGCAGACACGCCCGGTGAAATGGCCGATGCAATTCTATACTGCCTGTCATACAAGGAGGTGATGCAAAAAATGGGAATACAGGCCAGGGAGTTTGTCAAAATCCATCACGCCACTAAACCCGCAATCGACAAGCTGATCAGATTTTATCATAGCTTTGCGGATGAATCTTAAGTAAAAAAAGGGGAAGGTTTGAAAAAAACGATCTTCATAGTATTATCAAGAATTCCCTTTCCGCTTGAAAAAGGGGATAAACTGCGGGCCTTCCATCAGATACGGGAATTGTCCAAACACCACCATCTCATTGTGTGTGCTTTGAGCGACACGGGAATACATCCGGATGCTTACCAGGCAATGAAGCCCTATGTCGGGGCACTTTACTTTTTTCCTTTGTCCAAAGCAGGGATTTACAGCAGGCTGGTGAAAGCCGCTTTTTCTTCCACCCCTTTCCAGGTGGCCTGGTTTTTCAGCCCCCGGATCAGAAAAAAGATCCACGCGCTGATCGACCATCACCGGCCCGACCACCTGTTTTGCCAGCTCATTCGTACAGCTCCTTACATTCAGGACCGGAAAGAGGATAAAACCATTGATTACCAGGATGTTTTTTCGGCAGGATTGCAACGAAGGCGTAAGGTAGCCCCCTGGTATATGCGTCCGTTACTGCAGAAAGAATTCAAGCGGGTCAGCAACTATGAAAATTTGGTTTTCAGCCGTTTCGACAAAAAAACCATCATCTCTTATCCTGACCGTGAAAAGATTCCACATATGCGCAGGGAGGAGATTACCGTAGTCCCCAACGGGGTAGATACCGGTTTTTTCAAGCCGGCCGGACGGGAAAAGGGTTATGATGTGGTTTTCACCGGGAATATGGCCTACCCGCCCAACGTGCGGGGAGCGGAGTACCTGGTCAGGCAGATCATGCCCCTTGTGTGGAAGTCGCTGCCAAATACCAGGGTAGTAATTGCGGGTGCCAGCCCGGCAAAACAGGTCCGTGCTCTGGCGTCAACAAAAGTAGAAGTTACAGGCTGGGTTGACGACATCCGGGATATCTATGCCACATCAAGGGTTTTTGTGGCGCCCATGCAGATCGGGACCGGCCTGCAGAACAAAGTACTTGAAGCCATGGCTATGGAACTACCCTGTGTGACATCACCGCTCGCCAACCAGGCGCTGAAGGCCACAGAGGGCGAAGAAGTGCTTATCGGGCGCGATGCTGCTGAGTATGCAAAACATGTATTATCTTTGCTGAAAAATAAGGATTTATCAGTCCGGCTAAGTAAAAATGGTCATGATTTTGTGGTGCAGCACTTTAACTGGGAACGAACCACGAAGATACTGCAAACAGTAATTACCGGACAGCAATACTTGATAACTGCATAATGGAGACAAAATTGAATACCATAAAAGAAGCCATTGCCGACATAAAGGCAGGAAAAGTCGTGATCGTTGTGGATGATGAAGACCGGGAGAATGAAGGTGATTTCGTGGCAGCAGCAGAAAACATCACCCCTGAGATCATCAACTTCATGGCAACCCATGGACGCGGACTTATTTGCGCACCCATCACGCGTCGCCGCAGCGAACAGCTCGACCTTGACCTCATGGTGCCCCGCAATACCGCCCTGCACGAAACCCCGTTCACTGTTTCGGTAGACCTCATCGGTCATGGCTGCACAACCGGAATATCTGCATCAGACCGTGCCAAGACCGTCAAAGCCCTGGCCGACCCCCAGACCGATCCGAATGACCTGGGAAGGCCCGGACACATCTTCCCCCTGCGTGCCAGGGAAGGAGGTGTGCTGCAACGTGCCGGACACACTGAAGCTTCCATTGATCTGGCACGACTGGCCGGACTTCAGCCCGCAGGGGTATTGGTCGAAATCATGAACGACGATGGTACCATGGCAAGGTTACCGGATCTGATCAAAATTGCGGAACGCTTCAACCTGAAGATCATTTCCATTGAAGACCTGATCGCTTACCGCATCAAGAATGAAAGCCACATCAAACAGGAGATCACGGTGGATCTGCCCACCCAATGGGGCAACTTCAAACTCACCGCCTACAAACAAACCACCAATGACAAGGTTCACCTGGCCCTGACCAAGGGTAGCTGGGAACCGGGCGAAGAGGTTTTGGTGAGGGTTCATTCTTCCTGTATCACAGGCGATATTTTCGGTTCATGTAAGTGTGATTGCGGCGGACAGCTGCACCAGGCCATGGATATGGTAGAAAAATCAGGAAAGGGGGTTGTACTTTACATGAACCAGGAGGGTCGCGGGATCGGGCTGCTGAACAAGCTGCGGGCCTATCACTTGCAGGAGCAGGGAATGGACACCGTGGAAGCAAACATCGAACTGGGGTTCAAGGCAGACGAAAGAGACTATGGCATCGGAGCACAAATACTCAGAGACCTGGGGGCGACCAGGATCAAACTCATCACCAATAACCCGCGGAAAAAAACAGGGCTTATCGGATACGGCATCGAAATCACCGAAAACGTGCCCATCATTGTAGCCACTACAGATCACTGCAGGGTGTACCTGGATACCAAGAGAAAAAAAATGGGGCACCTGTTTTAGGATTGTCCCGGTAGTTGCAGGGCTTTTGCCCCGGTAATTGCGTGTGCCTGTGCCTGGAAAGTTTAATTATTCTCACCGGATTCCTCTGCACCAACTGAAGTTCCCTCATCCGAACCGGATGTAACCGCTGGCAGAAAGGGCAGATCTTCAGGCTCCCTTGTCTTGCGGAATAAATCTCCCAGACCGTCAAACTCACGACGGTAAAAAAGCCCGATCCCTTGTGTGTAAGGAGCATTGGTATGGATAATATCAAACGTATTGGAGCGATTAAATGCCTTTACCCTGAATTTTCCCTCAGGGGTAATCTTCACCTCGACATTCACATCACCGATGATCTGGTTCGCTCCCTGAGCCGCATAGCCCGTGGCCGTCTGGTTTCCGGCCACGCCAAAATTGCCGTCTAAAATCACCCGGTCATCAAAAAACTGGGTAGAAAGTGCCAGCTCCACTTCCTGGCTGCTGATCTCATCGCCCGGGCGGTAATTGATCCCGATATCGAAATCAGAACTGATCTGAGAGAGCCAGTTGCTAAGCTGATTCGACAAGAGCTCCGAAGAAGTATTTCCCACCCCATAACCCAAAGCGGTGTTGTACTGGTCGGCAGTTGTAGGCAAAAAGCGGTTCAGCACCAGTAACGAAAACACCTGCCTGTTCATCTCCTGTTCTGTAGAGATCATCCTTTCAATCATCTCCCTGGTACCCTCATCACCTCCCGGTATTTCAATATCAAAGGAGATGGCCGGATTGAACAATTTATCCTGCAGTATCAGAATGGTCTCCACCGGGATGCGTCGCCTGTAACGGTCGGCGACATCGGGGTCAACACCTTCGCCTGCCACCAGGTCATAAAGCGGGGTACGAAGCCGGTAAGCCGCCCGAAGATCCATGTCCGCATCGTTCAGGTCCCCGGTCCAGCCAATGCTGCTACCCTGTTCGATCCGAAAACGTTTATTAATGATACTCTGAAGGTTGAACAGGTATTCTCCGTCTTCGATCACATAGTCACCATAAATGTTGAAGGTTCCCTCGGGTGCCACCTCCAGCTTCAGGTCACCGGACCCCCTCCCCCGGATAATATCACCGAAGCGGGCATCAAACAACAGTTCCACCTCCGCCTCGGGCGTCACCTCCAGGTCAAAATTAATTGCCATCCCCCCGGGGCGTGGAGGAAGCCTGAAAGCCGGGCCCTCCCGGGTTGCCTCCTCAGAAACAAAGGAAATGAAATGACTTTCTCTTACCTCTCCGGTATAGTTAAGCGGCAGGAATACCCGGGTTCCACGGTTGGTGCGTCCGGTAATATCCATGGTAATTAAGTTGACCGGACCATGCAGATGTGCAACACCGGTCAGAAAGCCGGTCCCGTAATAAAACGCATTGTCGCGGGGCCCGGTATTAAAAATGATCATCTGTTCGGGCCGGAGCCTCACATCCAGTGAAAAATCAGAAAAATTCTGATGCATAAATGAACCGGTGGCCAGTCCGGTGTTGCCAAGGGTATCCTGCAGCACCAGGTTCTCAAAGCGAAAATAATCCTTCCCGAATTCGACCTCATGGCTGAAATGATAACTCGTGTTCAGGTATGGGATGTAAAGCCCGGTATTTTCCAGGTGGATGTTCCCGGACAGTTCAGGTCCGGACAACGGGCCATCCATCCGCAGCCTGCCGGTAGCTTCACCGTGAAAGTTTTCTGCAAAGTTTCCCAGATAAGGACCCCAGATCGCCATGGTCATATCGTTCAGGTCAATGTTCAGGTCAAAATTGTCCTCCCTGTCACCGGCATAAACCCTGCCGGTCACAACCAGGGGTTCGTGAATCACTCCGTTTTCCCCGGATACAATGGCCCCGTCTACCTCAAAAGCCTCCTCTTCGTTGTTCCATAAGCTGTGAAGGTTAAGGTCTCCCAGCCATTCGCGGTTAAACGTAAAGTCCGCCACATGAAGCTCCGTACCGATACTGACCGGCTGATAAAAAGCCGTAACCGACACAAATCCGTCAATCGTCCCGTCAAACTCGAAGTTACTTTCTCCAAGCAGCAGGTCACTGTAAGAAAGGTCAAAGCCGGCAAATGATAACACCAACCGGTCATCGGGATCAGCACTGAGCACCCCGCTGGCCTCAACATACTGATCTTCATGATAGAAACGCATCCTACGGGTATCAATGCGGGCCGAATTAATAATCAGCTGGTTATCCGGGGCAATACGCCACAGGTCTCCGTCAATAAAAGCATGGGAATCATAAAAACTGAACTCCTTGTATTGGGGGTCATAAATCCAGGCTGCCCCCCTTAATTGCCCGTGGTTTTCCTCCCCGTTGTTATCCGACCGCCATGTGAGATCCAGCATAATGCTGTCACGGCAAAAAGCAGTATCAAAAGAGAAGTTATTCATGTGAATGCTGTCAGACAACATCAGCTTCCGGCTTGTGCTTTGCAACAGGAAAGATTCCTCCACACGTTCCCCTTCAAGCTCCCAGTCAGCAAAACGCCGTCCGCCCAGGGTAAGCATATCAGCCTGCGCATCCAGCTTCAGTGACTGGGCGGAAACATCATATCTTCCGTTAATCCAGGCCTCCGGAGATATTTCAATCCAGGGAAAGAACAATTCAGAAAGCAACCCGGTATGATTGAAACGAACAGAAAAGTTCAGGTCACTGGAAAGGCTGTCGGGGAGTGCAGCAAACCCACGGGCGGTTTCAAGGGAAGGGAGAAATTCGTCGGCCAGGTGTCGGAGAGAACGCCCCAGCTGCTCAAAATGGATCTTCCCGTGCATGTCAGCATCCAGAAAGTCAGATCTGACCCTCAGGTGGCTGTTGTCTGAAGCCCACACGGCACTGCTGAGGTAAATATCATCGGTCCGGTAAACCCTGGACTCAGCGCTTTGCGGAAAATGTTCCGAAAAAACAGGATCCTCCGTATAGCGAATATTGTTGATCAGTACCTCTCCCTCCATGTGGTTAACCGATCCGAAACGGGCATCCACTTCCAACCCGGCCGTAAGCACCGACTCATAAAGGCTGTCGCGCTGGAAAATATTCAGACGGGTCAGGTTGGCGCGGTCAAAAACCGCCTGAAAACCCATCTCGGGGACTGCCGGTCCGAGGTCAACCATCCCTGAAAAATCGAACTCCAGGTAAGGGTCAGTAATCGAAACTGCTGTATTTAACTTTTCCTGAATCAGATCGCCTGAAAACATGATATTGCTGTAGGTATAACCCCGGAAATCTATAGCGGTCACCCCTCCGTCAAAGACCAGATCAGCGGTTTCCAGCGAAAGCCCCGACCCGCTGAAACGGGCATACATATCCATGGGTCCGGGCAATTGAGCGTTACCAAGCAACAAACCGGCACTTATCCGTTCTCCTTCTGCAGTTCCTTTATAGCGATAAGGCAGCTCCGGATCATCCCGGTGAAAAAGAACATCCGCATAAAGCAACCCGGCATCGCTACGCAGGCGGCCGTCCGCTTCAAACCCGGCAAGATCCCCCATCACCGATCCGGAAAATGCAAATTGGCCGGCACGCTCCAAAAAGTCGGGCAATTGCGGAATATCGAACTCCATCTCTTCGGGGATGCTGAGGTCGTTGATGGCAGCGGCTCTGCCGCTAAACTCATCCACCCTTACATCCATCCGAAGATGCGGCCAATCCGGGAGAAGATTCAGATTAAAATCGCCACGGAATAAGGCAGCCTCTCCATAGGCTACTGACAACCCACGGCCCATAAGCGAATCAGCCCGCCCGGTGAACTCCCCGCTGAGCGACACCAGCTGATCTGCCCCGTAAAAGGCGGGGAAATGGTGGGCAAGGTCACGCATATCCAGCCTGGAGGGTTGCATCTTCACATTAAACCCATTTCCGGCCAACACATCCCGAAAGCTATCAAAACCATTATGCTCCACCATCATGTCAAAAGCCAGCTCACTGCCGGGGGTACGAAAAGCAAAATGCTCAACTGCAAGCCTGTCTGATCCGATGGCAAAATTGCCGGACATGTAGTTCAGCTGAAACCCGCGAGATTCGCGATAACGCAAATAGTCCAGGTTAAACTCCACCATCTCACCGGAGGAACGTATATTTTCAATGGCCAGGTAAAGGTCTTCAATGTGAAAATCGGCCGGATCGAAGGTATTATTGCGGACGGGATTTGCATTGGGATCCTGGTGCCGGAATGAAATATCGTGCAGGGTCAGAGCCGCCAGGCTGACATCCCAGCCGGGACCGGGTCCGTTGCCGAGTTCGTCAGAAAAATAATCCACGAGGAAGCGGAAGTTGTAATCTTCTTCCCCTGCCTTTTTATAAACACCGCCAAATGCACCATCTATTTCTAGCCGGCTCAGGCTAAGCTCCCGTCGGCGGAAAGACACTTTATCCACATCACCCTTCAGGTACTCCATAACAAACAGGGGTTCCCCGTCTTTATCCATTACGGAAACATCTTTCAGGATCACGGTCCGAAACAGGGAAATGTCTACAGCACCCACACGAACTTCCGTTTCAAGCTCTCTGGAAAGATAATTGGTAAGATGACCAACAAGGTAGGTCTGTACGGAGGGGCTCTGGAGCAGCCCATAAAGAAGAGCAGGTAGCAGGACCAATACAGCGAGTGCCCACAGAACTATTTTACGTGTTTTTTTGATACCTTTGCCCCCCTAAGATTTAACAGCTACTTTTTTGTTGTGAAAGCCAATATGGATACATACATTCTTGGGATCGAATCATCCTGCGACGATACATCAGCAGCTGTATTAAAAGAACGCAAAATCCTTGCCAATCTTATTGCCAACCAGCAAGTTCATACAGATTTCGGCGGAGTTGTGCCGGAACTGGCATCACGGGCACATCAGCAAAACATTATACCGGTTATCCAAAAAGCCATCCAAACAGCAAATATACGAAAAAGCCAGGTCAGTGCCATAGCTTATACCAATGGTCCGGGATTGCTGGGTTCACTACTTGTGGGCACCTCGTTTTCCAAGTCTTTCGCCCTGGCCATGGGCATTCCTCTGATCACGGTCAACCATATGCATGCCCACATCCTGGCCCACTTCATTGAGGATGACCGCCAGAAAACACCTCCCTTCCCCTTTCTTTGCCTGACCGTTTCGGGCGGACATACACAGATTGTAAAGGTTCACAGCCCTTACCAGATGGAAGTGATCGGCAACACCATTGACGATGCGGCCGGGGAAGCTTTTGACAAGGCGGCCAAGATCATGGGACTGCCCTACCCGGGCGGACCGCTGATCGACAAGAATGCCAAAGAAGGGGATCCGCTTAAATTTCGCTTCCCTCACCCGAAAGTCCCGGGACTGGATTTCAGTTTCAGCGGATTGAAAACCTCTATTTTGTACTTCCTCCGGGATGCGTTGAAAAAAGACCCGGATTTCATCCAAAAGAACACCTTTGACCTGTCGGCCTCTATCCAGCATACCATCGTGGAAATCCTCATGAAACAACTGAGAAATGCGGTGAAGGAAACCGGCATCTATCATGTGGCCATGGCCGGCGGGGTATCAGCCAACTCAGGGCTGCGGGCTGCCTTTACCAGCGAAGCTGAACAAGGGAACTGGGAGGTATACATCCCTCCGTTTGAATACACTACAGACAATGCTGCCATGATTGCCATTGCCGGCTATTTCAAATACATCAAAGGTGATTTTGCCGCACAGGATACCGTGCCCTTTACCCGGTATGGCGGGGGTTGATCGGCCGGCGGCGGGCGGCCCCATTCTCACAATGGCCACCACGGTTTTTACAGCGGCGAGCGGGGCGGTCGGCCCGGCGGACGGCGCGATCAGCCCGGCGGGAACGCCCGTTAATCCATCCGGATAAAAGGCGGGTCTTCCCTTTCGATAATGCGGTGATCCTGCATATCGTAATACAGGTAATAAACCAGTTCATAGTCAAGCTGCTGCCTCACATAGCGGTTCAGCAGGTGGTTGAAGATATTCTCCGCGTTCTGCTCTCCGGCAAACCAGGCCAGGTCCAGCACATCGTTCCGCGTCAGGGGAAAAGTTTCCGAATCCAGTCGGATGTCGCCCGTACTGCGGTCACGCACAAAGCGTCCTTCCACATAATCACTGGTGGCATGCAGGCTGAAAAGCAACTGTTCATCCAGATCCTCCGGATCCTCTCCGTTCACCTCCCTGAATTCGAACCACACACTGTTTTCCAGCACCGTGATCTGCACACTGTCTCTGTGATAACCACCGCGATGTTCCGCATAAAAAGCTTCATAATCAATGTATTCGAGTAATTCCAGCTGGGCCACATCAAAAATGTACTTCTTGCCCTCCTGCCGGCTGAACTCCTCTTCCTGACCCGGCCCGTACCAATTCACATACAGCAACTCCAGACGGTGCTGCAGCGCATCCATAAAATAATCAATATAGACTGAGTCCTCCACCTCTTCCAGAAAACGCGGAACGGGTTCCGGATCCGGCAAGGTATCGTTCACTTCTTCGCCGGGAGCCGGGCCTTCGCCGGGAGCATCGGATAAAAACACTTTATTGAGGGCAGGTGGCGGATCCAGCAACACATGGATGTTGGTTTCTTCCAGCACAAACCGGTTGGCCAGTTGCAAACCGGTGGTACACCCATAGAGGATGCTCCCCAGCAAAACCAGCACAAACAGCTGTAAAAACCTTTGGATCAATTGCATCAAACCTATTGTTTCTTTTGCAGTTGCTGCCCGATCTGCTGTCCGTATTCACGGCACAGGGCAAGTTCATCTTCCTGTGGGGTGAACTTGACAAACACGCCTTCACCCTGTACATCCAGTTTCAGATTAGCCAGCATTGTATTAATTAATTTCTTTCCTTCGCCGCTCCAGCCGAACGAACCGAAAGAGCCACCCACCTTACGGTTATCGCGGATCGGGCTGATTACCGCGAAAAGCTTGTAAATGGGCAGAAGAATATTCTGATTGATGGTGGGACAACCCACAATGAGGGCGCTGCTCCGGGCCACTTTTGCATCCAGGTCACCCAGGGGCATGGTCTCAATATCCCTCACCTCCACGGTGAAATCCCCCTGGCTTTTAATCCCCTCACCGATGGCCTCCGCCATCCTTCCGGTGTTGTGATAGGCTGACACGTAAGGAATAAATACGTGGTCTTTCTGCGGGGTAGCCAAAGCTTCTTTGGCATATTCTTCCGACAGGTCCACCCACTTCTTCCAGTCATTGATAAGCAGGGGTCCATGGCCTGTAAGCACGGCATTGATCTCCAACGGACGGATCTTTTCGATGGCCTTCAGCAGGAATTTACTGAACGGCTTGAGGATCACATCGAAATAATATTTAAAGGCCTCACTGAAGTCACCCACTTTGTCGTCATACATATCCGGATGGGCATAGTGGCAGCCAAACGAGTCACAGGTAAACAGCAGCTTATCCTCTTCCAGGTAGGTGTACATGCTGTCGGGCCAGTGCAGGTTGGCCGCCCCGATAAAACGCAGGGTCTTGTTGCCCAGGTCAAGGGTATCGCCATCTTTCACCACCATGTGCTTAAAATCCCGGCCCATAAAATCCTTCAGGTAATTGATGGCCAAACGGGTACCCACCACCGTGGCCCCGGGGGCCACCTCCAGCATGTTGGACAGGTTGCCGCTGTGATCCGGTTCCGTATGATTCAGGATAATGTATTCGATTTCCGATGGATCCGTCACCTTGCGAAGCTTTTCCAGATAAGTATCCCAGTACTTTTCCTTGGATGTTTCCACCAGGGCCTTCTTCTCCGCGTCAATGAAATAAGAATTGTACGTGGTGCCGTAATCGGTGGTCATCACCACGTCAAAAGTAACAATGTCGTAATCGATCACCCCTATCCATTTTACACCTTCGGTAATGGGTAGCACTTCCGTGTCAGGTCTTTTCACTTCATCTGTATGCCTCATCTGTCAAAAATATTTTAGGTAAATTGTATGGTTCGGATATTCATGGATTAGCCCGCACATTCATTGGCTGCCTTGGGCACTCATCGGTCACCCAGGGCATTCATTTCCGGTTTATTTACAGGTTCATTATCCAAAAACCGGGATGCCTGCCTGGCAAAGTTGCTAAATATTTAACACCAGGATAGAATAAATTGTTGATATTCTCAGGATTTTTCATCCTTATTTCTTTTATAAAAATGCTTTGAATCACCCCATTCGCCATACCCGATCTTTCCGCCTGCCATGTGGATGCGGGCTTCCAGGCAGCGCTTGCACTCTTCGGCATCCTCATCGGTACAGGGCTTGTCTTCATACAGCAGGTAATCTTCGCGATAACGCGACGGGGTCAGGTTTGGCATGATGATGTTGGCCCCCACCCTGATTGATTTCTCCCGCCCCATGGGGTCCAGGGCCTGCATGGCGGTGGTGGCCGCAATGTTGATGTCTTTCATCATGATTCGCAGGGCCGCCACCATCTTCAGACTGAGATAAAAGCGTTCCGATTTGGACATCAGCCTGTCTTTATGTGCATACATCGGGGTATGTTCGTGCTCAATGTACGGCCCCATCCCCACCATATCGATGTCGTGCTCACGGAAAAAAAGCAAGTCATCGGCCAGGTCTTCCATCGTCTGAAAAGGGAGACCGATCATCACCCCGGATCCCACCTGGTAACCCACCTTTCGAAGCAGGTACAGGGCATTCAGCCGCTCCTGGTAATCATGGGTCCTATCTTTGGGATGGTATTGATGATAGAGTGCAGGGTTACTCACCTCGATGCGCAGCAGGTATCGGTGGGCACCCGCCTCAAACCAGCGGCGATAGGTCTCTTCGGTCTGTTCACCCAACGATAGGGTGATGCCCAGTTCCCCGTTGCTCATCTGCTTGATCTTCCTGACCAGGTCCTCGATCCGGTTCACGAAATTGGCCCCGCTCCGTTCGCCGGCCTGGATCACCAGGCTGCCGAAACGGTTCTCCCAGGCATAGCGGGCGGCTTCCAGCACCTCCTCTTCAGTGACCTCATACCGGTGGGTATCTTTATTGCCCGCACGAATACCGCAGTAGTAACAGTTTTTGCCGCACAGATTGGAAAACTCGATCAACCCCCGATAATATACCTTGTTGCCCACAAATTGCTCCTTCACCTCCGCTGCTTTGGCGAAAAGCGCTTTACGCTCCTCCCCTTCGGCCGATAACAGGGTGACCAGGTCAGATTTGGTAAAAGTGGGTTTTGTGAGGATATCCTGTATGGACATATTTAGTTGGTTGTTAGTTAGTCGGGTGCTGCGCACCCTCCAGTTGTTGGTTGGTCGGCGCTTCGCGCCTCCGGTTGTTGGTTGTTGGTTGTTGGTTGATTCATGAATGGTTGGATGGCGCGTTGGTAGATGCCGTGGAGCCAGGCGATGGCCATCCCGTAATTGGTTACGGGCACCCCCGCTTCGGTGGCCGGTTGCAACCGCCCCACGAGCTGCCGCCTGGTGATCATACAGCCTCCGCACTGGATCACCAGTGCATAATCTGTTACAGGTCGTGGCAGGTCATTGAGCCCCGCCACCACGTCAAACGCCAGGTCTTTTCCTGTATGCTGTGTCATCCAATTCGGAATCTTGAACCGCCCGATGTCGTCGCAAGCTACCTGGTGGGTACAAGACTCCAGCAGTAAAACCCGGTCACCGTCTTTAAGTTCATCAATTTTAGGGGTTCCATTAAGATAATGAACGAAGTCCCCTTTATGCCGGGCCAGCATGATGCTGAAACCCGTCAGCGGGATGTCTTTGGGTACAATGGCATCCACTTTTTTAAACATCTGGCTGTCGGTAATCACCATCTTTGGCCGTGGCTCCAACCTTTGCAACAGCTTCTCCAGCTCCGTTTCTTTCACCACCACCGATACCGCATCATTGTCAATGATGTCGCGGATCGCCTGCACCTGCGGAAGAATCAGCCTGCCTTCCGGCGCCTCGTTGTCGATCGGGGTCACCAGAACCACCAGGTCATCCGCAGCAATCAGGTCACCCAGCAGCGAATCCGCCATGTAGGCTGTTCGGGGCATCGCCTTGCGGATGGCTTCAATGAGATCTTCCAGATTTTCGGGGTCGATGGCACAAAACGGCAGCACCTCTACCCCGTATTTATACTGAAGCTCAGCACCAAAAGACGGGTCCGGGGGAGCCAAATCTGATTTGTTATGCACCACCAGGAAGGGCACCTCCTGCTTACGGAATGCCTCCACCATCTTTTCCTCCTCCTGGCCGAACACATTTCCGGCGACCAGCAAAATGGCCAGATCCACGGTTTTGAGGGCCGCCAGTGACCGGGCCACCCGCTTGCGCCCCAGCTCACCACTGTCGTCAATGCCGGCGGTATCCACCAGGATCGCCGGGCCAATACCAAAAATCTCCATTGACTTACGCACCGGGTCAGTGGTGGTGCCCGGCACATCCGACACAATGGCAATATCCTGCTGTGCCAGCGCATTGATCAGCGAACTCTTGCCATTGTTGCGCCGCCCGAAGATCCCGATATGCGGTTTGGACTCTCTTCCTTTGGCCATAACCGGAAGTTAATTTTTGATTCAGTTTGAGAACCACAAAGATACAGAAATTCAGGATTTCTTTAGGGTCAAAGGGCGCAGCGGTGAGGACATAAACATTGAATCTTCAGGATTAATTCTTATATTTAGGTTTTAAATATATCATGCAACAATTAATCGCCTGTCTTTCACCCCGGGCAATGGCAAATGACCTTGAGGAAAAGGGAAGCGTCCGCATCCGTGGTGTCCATTT
>SKUN01000186.1 GCA_007129945.1 Bacteroidales bacterium | reverse complement strand
ACCTGGGCTGGCGCATTGATTATAATATGGTGGGCGAAAATCTCGTGGCAAACCTCCAGAGTGCAGGGATCATGCCGGAAGTGAAACATTCGGATCACTGCCCGGCGTGGGTGATTGTATAAGGGTGTCGGCGCTGCGCGCCTCTGGTTAGTCGGGGGCTACGCCCCCTCCGGTTGTTGGTTAGTCGGCGCTGCGCGCCTCTGGTTGTTGGTTCTCATGGGATGAGAGCTGTGGCGGTAGCCCGTTAACCGTGGCCGGAGCCACGGGGTTGTTGGTTGTTGGTTCTCATGGGCCGTGGTTTGTGAAAGTTGCCGATGGGAGGGGAAATGGCCCGAGTGGTTGTTGGTTCTCATGGGCCATGGTTTGTGAAAGCTGTCTGCGGGTCAAGGATGGGCCAGGCGGTATAGGGTTGGATTATTTTTAAGGGTAATCCAAAAAAATTTTCTTGGTCATTAAACCAAATATAATTACCAGCGTCTAATAGAGTTAGGGTTGTATCCATAATGTAAATCACAATATGTGCGGTCCTGATTGAGGCACAATAATAAACGATCAATGCCTGTTATTACGAGTGTACGCCCCATCGGGGTCAACCAACAACCAACAACTGCCTCGCCCGTTTCCCTGGCCATTGGCAGCTTCCCCATTACCTGGTCCATGAGAACCAACAACCAGGGGGGCGAAGCCCCCGTGAACCAACAACCTGGCCAGCCTCGTCCCACAGATATGGGCAACGCCCACCGTTTTCATCCCATGAAGACGGTGGGGGCAGCCAAAAATATTGGCATTTTTTTTGATTTATCTATCATATATGTATTGTGCGAACAATTAACTTTACGAACTGTTTAACAGTGGCTTTTCTAACTTATTGGTTTTTTATCCGGGTATTATTATGAAGAAGAAAAAATTTGTTCTGATCGGCATTGGGGTCGTTTTGGTGGCTTCATTGTGGTATTTTCTGCGTGATGAAGGGGTGGCAACGGAGATGATCTGTGTGCCTGTTGAACGCGGTGATTTTGATGTGAGCGTGTATACCAGTGGCGAGCTGGAAGCAAAGAACTCCACAGACATTATGGGGCCGGGTCGTTTGCGGCAGGTCCGGGTGAACAATGCCCAGATCGCCGATATGGTACCCGAGGGCACAGTGGTCAGGGAAGGAGACTGGGTGGCGACGCTCGATCGTACAGAGATCAGTGATCGTATCCTTGACAGGGAAACGGAACTGGAGCAGCTGGAAACCTCTTTCACCCAGGCTCAGCTCGACACGACCATGGAGTTGCGGAATGCCCGCAACGACTTGATTAACCTTCAGTTTGCCTATGAAGAGGCCAAAATCAGCCTGGAACAGTCCCAGTATGAGCCTCCGGCTACCATCCGTCAGGCCGAAATCAGCATGGAGCAGGCTCAGCGTGCGTATGACCAGGCACAGGAAAATTATGAACTACGCAAGCAGCAGGCAGATGCGAGGATGCAGGAGATCACTTCCTCGCTGAACCAGGTCCGCCGCCGCTACCAGGAGATTCTGGATGTGATGGAGGAGTTTGAGATTTATGCCCCGCAGGATGGCATGGTCATATACCGGCGAAACTGGGATGGAACCCGCTTTGGGGTTGGTTCCCAGATCAATGCCTGGGACAATACCGTGGCGACGCTGCCTGACTTTTCTGTAATGATGTCCCGGACTTATGTCAATGAAATTGATATCAGTAAGGTAAGGACTAATCAGCCGGTTGCGGTAATTGTGGATGCATTCCCGGATAAGACTTATAGTGGTTATGTGACTGAAGTGGCCAATATCGGGGAGCAAAGGCCCAACCAGGATGCAAGGGTGTTCGAAGTGAAGATCCAGATCAATGAGTCCGATACCATTATGCGTCCGGCCATGACCACGAAAAATACCATCATTACCCATGTGGAAGAAGATGTGCTTTACATCCCCATCGAGGGGATTCATGCGGTTGACACAATCAATTATGTGTTTGTGAACAGAAATGATCGTCCGTTCAAGCAGCAGGTGATTACCGGTATCCGTAATGATGATCAGATTATCATCAGGGAAGGACTGGAAGAGGGTGACAGGGTATATCTGACCGTACCGCCTGATCCTGACAACATTCGTCTGAACACCTTATAACTGCTGTGTCATGAAGTTACTGGAAAAATATTTCTATAACCTGAATATCGCCCTGGAGTCGGTTTTTGCCAACCGCTTTCGTTCAATCCTGACTGCGCTTGGGATTATCTTCGGGGTAGCTGCCGTGATTGCCATGCTGGCCATCGGAAATGGTGCCCGGCAGGAGATCCTTGAGCAGATGAAGATGGTGGGGGTCAATAATATCATTATCAGGCCGATTTACGCGGAAGAGGGCCGGCCTGAAGAGGAAGCGGGTCGGTTTTCGCCGGGGCTTACCCTGCAGGATGTGGAAAGTATCAAAAGTATTGTCCCCACCGTGGAGCGGGTCAGCCCTGAGGTGCAAATCAGTGCCTATGCCATGGCCAACGGTATCCGTCGCCCTGTCCGGGTGGCCGGGGTCAGTCCAAACTATTTTGATGTGTTTTCTTTGGGGTTGGCGCGGGGTAAAATGTTTACGGAAGAACAGGTGGAGGAAGGCGCTCCGGTTGCTGTCATTGGCAACAACATCCGTGCGATCTTTTTTGGCAATACGGATCCCGTCGGAAAACAGATCAAGGCCGGAAACAACTGGCTCACCGTAATCGGTGTGGTAGAAGACAGGATGGTGAGTGAGGATGCAGCAGCCAACCTCGGGGTAAGTGAGTTTAACAATGTGATCTATACGCCGGTCCAGACCATGTTGCTCCGGTTTCGTGACCGCTCAGCCATCAATATTGAAGATATTCAGATGTCCAGGCGCGGAGGTCGCGGACGGGGAGGTGTAGTGGTGATCTCCGGCAATAGCGGGAACGGGGAAGCTGTCGAATACCAGAATTACCATCAGCTCGACCGGGTGGTGGTGCAGGTGGCAGAATCCGGGCAGTTGTCTTCATCTGCAGACCTGATCCGGCGTATGCTCTACAGGCGACACAACAATGTGGAAGACTTTGAGGTAATCATCCCGGAGTTGCTGCTTGAACAGGAGCAGCGTACCCGTGAGATCTTCAACGTGGTACTGGGTGCCATTGCGGGCATCTCCCTGATCGTAGGGGGGATCGGCATTATGAATATCATGCTGGCTTCTGTGATGGAGCGGACCAAGGAGATTGGTGTGCGGCTGGCCATCGGGGCCAAAAAGACCGATGTGGTCTTCCAGTTCCTCTCAGAGTCTACGTTTATCAGTGTGGCTGGGGGCATCATTGGTATTTTTCTGGGGATCGCCCTCTCAAGAAGTATCATGCACTTTACTGACATCCTGACCATTGTATCACTGGCCTCCATTGTCATTTCATTTGGGGTGGCGGCTACCGTCGGTATTGTATTCGGCTACATGCCGGCCAAAAAGGCTGCGGAAAAGGATCCGGTAACCTCTCTTAGATACGAGTAGATTCTTTACCCGGGCATCAGAAGCTTTGTTCAGCGCCTGCTATTCGTCGGGGGCCGGCTAACAGGTAAAGTAAAGTCCGACTTTTCGTCAGGGGCCGGTTTTCTTACAGGGCACCGGCTCTTTGTTCAGCACCGGCTCAAAGGGGCGGCTCCGCAAGGCTTATATATCTTATCGTTGCCGGCAGATCTTCCCTGATTAGGACTTTTCCTGCAAGTTGATTATATTTGGGTATTGATCCTGAATGTATAATCAAATCATCAATACAATGAAGAAATTTGCAGTTATACTGTCCGGAAACGGCGTTTATGACGGCGCGGAAATTCATGAGGCAACCTTGTCGATGTATGCCATCAAAAAACAGGGTGCGGAATATGATGTGTTTGCCCCGGATATGGAGCAGCATCACGTGGTAAACCATCTTAACGGGGAAGAAATGAAAGAGAAACGCAATGTGCTGGTGGAGGCTGCCCGCATTGCCCGTGGCAACATCAAACCCCTCGATCAGTTTGATCCGGCAGATTACGATGT
>SKUN01000077.1 GCA_007129945.1 Bacteroidales bacterium | reverse complement strand
TTGTCAGGCTCTTGTCGGGCGTGATCCTTCCCTCACGAAGATAAGATGCAATCAGCTCAACTGAGCTGAGGGTTTCAGGGAAGGCCTTTTTTAAATAGTTCGGAGCTTCCCAGCGGTTGGCCCTGGTTCCGTGACCACATTCAGCCAGCACCAGTTTCCCCGCCTGCATTTTCTCCATTTCTTCGTAGATCCTGGACCCGATAATGGCTCCATGCTCCGTGTTGCCGGAGAAGTAAGCATAATTGGTCACATCATACATGCCGGTTGATAAGGTCCAGCTTTCACCTGCGGCATAAAACACTTTGGCCATGGCCGATATGGAAAGAGGGAAAAACTTGGGCTCCCGCGGATTCAGTGTATACAATATATTTTTCCCGGTTTTGTTAATGGGAATCTCCGCTTCAGGGTCTTCCAACTCATCCTGCATCTCCTCCTCCATCCACTCTATGGTATCCAGAAATTCCTCTTCCGGGATGGCCATATTGTTGCCCGTTTCAAGGGCGGCATTCACGGTTGCCTGTAAAGAAGCCGGGACATATCCCATATTGGATAACATTTCCCGGCCCATTCGCACCACATATTCGATATCCACCCCGATCGAACAATGTTTGACACATCGTCCGCACATGGTGCAGGCGCCAAACAACAAGTCCACCATTTCCTCCACAGTGTCATCATCCAGCTCCCTGGCATTCACCAGACGGGGCGCCACCCTGCCTGCAAGGGTATGATAGCGGCGATACACAGAGGCTACCACATCCACTTTGCTGGCAGGGATCATGCGTTCATCCTTCATGGTGAGGTAATAAAGGCAGGAATCCGCACAAAGGCCGCAATGCACACAACTATTCAAATGCGTCAGCAATTGACTGTCATGCAGCTGCCTGAACACCTCCAACCCGGCTTTTATTTTATCCCTGGTTACTTTTTCCATAAAAAATCATGCTTTTCGGGGCGGCCACACATTCCGCCAACCATAGAAACGCCCCAGATGGATCCTGGCAGCAAAAAAATAAACGGCGTGCCTTAGTTTTCCGAGAGGCATATAAAGCAACAGCAAAGCACTCACCAGCATAAAAGCAGGGTATACAACCGGAAATAATAAGGTGAATCCGGCCAGCATCAGAAAAACAATCACCAGCAAAAGGGAAATATAGTCGTCAGCATTGGACAAATACCTGAGCTTTTTGTCGGTCATTCGCTTAATCAGCATCCCGGTGCCGGTCACCGCACCAGAAAAAGCCACCACGGAAAGAATCAGCCTGGCTGAATGCCCCGGGTTAACCCCCGTCAGGAAAAGAAAAAACAGCACGATGGTCGCAAATACGGCGATATGAAATATCACCCCGGATGCGTAAGTGGGGAGATTCAGGTAGGCTGATTCTTTATTCCTGGGATCCATTCCCCCGATGAAAGAATAAGCCACTCCCGCCGCGGTGCTGCCTGCGCGGGCCGAATAATCCTTCCGGATTCCGAGCCGGATCAGCCTTATCACATGATAAGCCAGCCCGGCCAGGCAAATCGCCAGAGCCCCGAGGGCAATCCACTCAAACCAATACATAAGCATCGTTTTATACACAACCATCCGGTTTGGGCAACCCTGCTACACGGCAGGCACCCCTTGCAGGACCCAACGGGAAAAGCTGGTAAATTTCACGGAGTTTTAACCCGGTTTTTTTACAAATGACACGGATCATCGGGGCCATGCCCTTTTCTTCAAAATTCTCGCGGATAATCTTCACCACATCCCAATGCTTGTCAGTCATTTCTTCAATGCCGTCATATTTTGCAATAAGTTCGGCTACTTCATCATTCCAGATTTCAGGGTTGGCCAGAAAGCCATCCCCGTCCACTTCAAATGTTTTTCCTTCAATTTCTATTGTTGGCATAATTACAACTATTTATACAATTCAGGTTTTTATTCACTGAAGTCACCCATTTCACGCTCCTCAAAAATATCCATAATTTCGTCCGGAGACCATGGGCTGTCGGGCAACACAAAATCGGGACAAAAATTAAGCTCCTGTTTGGTCATATAGCGTTTGCACCGGCCCCATGCTTCATCCCCGCCCAGACAAAAATCACGGATGTATTGCCGCTGCTGGCTTTTATCCTGCAAAACGTCCTCTTTATTGATTAATTGACAATTGATGTAGTTGGGGCAATCTTTACCTGGCATTATAACATATTTTGGAAACTGCTGGCAAATATATAAAAAGAACCATATAAGACCATATTTAAACAGATTTCAGTGACAAAATTAACAAGTTGTTACAATATTTTTCTACATTTGCAAACGTACAGGTTACCGGAGTCCTTTCGGACCACCCGGATGAAAAGGGAATCAGGTGAGAGTCCTGAACAGTTCCCGCTGCTGTAAGCTCCTTAAATTCGTGTTTATCACCCCAATGCCACTGCCGTTTCGGGCGGGAAGGCGATAAACATGGAGTAAGTCAGAAGACCTGCCTGCACACATCAAGTAATTGTAGCTTTCGGGAAAAAAGCGATCATATTTCGCCGTCTGTTACATTGATGTTTTCTGTTTCCAATAATTGAGTTCCGGGCATCCCGGTAAGCAGCCAATTATATTTGGCAGTGCGCTGGTGCCACGAAAAAAGTAATCATCTATGTATTACTGGCAAATCGCCTTTTACCGGCTAATCATATTCCTCTTATTTTTACCCATGGGGGTTTTTGGCGGCACCCAACCTGCCGATACATTAATCCACCTGGATGAGACGGAAGTGGCCGCACCCAGGTACCGCACTTTCAGTGCCGGCCACAGTATTCTTCAGGCTGACAGTACGGCACTGGCACGGTACAGCCAGAACGGACTTGACCACTTATTGTCCAGGCAGACGGGCATTTTCATCAAGAATTACGGACCGGGCATCCTTGCCACCAGTTCTTTGAGGGGTGGGTCAGCCGGACAAACGGCCCTGGTATGGAACGGGTTCAGCCTTCAGAGCCCGGCCACCGGACAAACAGACCTCGCCCTCATTCCGGTATTCTTTACCGACGATGCCGGCGTACAATACGGGGGTGGCAGTGCCCTGTGGGGAAGCGGAAGCATGGGTGGAGCAATCCACCTGAACAATAACAGGCCTTCGGGAAGAAGTTCATTTGCCAGAGCCCAAATCTCCGCTTCAGACATGGGTGAAACGGCGCAGTACCTTGACCTGTTCGGGGGCAGGCAAAATATCGCCTCCCGCCTCAGGGTGTTCCACAAAAACTCCGACAATGAATACCGTTACAGGAACACCTATTTACAGGGTGAACCAACCCTCATCCAGGAACACGCTGCATTGCAGCAATATGGCCTGTTACATGAAACATATATTTCACCCGGCGCGCGCAGCCGGGGAGTACTCCGTTGGTGGTGGCAGCAAAACAACCGCCACATCCCGCCCGCTGCAATGGCCGCACACACCGGGGCATACCAGGAAGATAATGCATTGAGGATCACCGGGCAATGGCAGTTCCACCTGAACCGCATCAGTTTCACCTGGCGGGGAGGTTATTTTGACGAAGAACTGCTGTACCGCGACAGCCTTAACCAGGCAAGCCGCTCCTCCTCACAAACTATAGTACAGGAGGCAGAAGCCTTATTTTCCATTTCACCGGACATCACGGCCAACACCGGCGTCAAAACAGAATGGGTACAGGCAGAAGCCGAATCCTATGCGAAACAAAAGCAGGATCAGCTGTTGTCAATTTTCGGATCGCTCAGATGGGACCTGGTCAGCAATCAACTGCAGCTCCTGGCAAGCGGCCGGCAATCATTCACCAATGACCATACAGCTCCTTTTGCCCCTTCCCTTGGGCTTTCATGGCAGGCCACCCCACGGATAGTTGTCAAGGCAAATGCCGGAAAAAACTACCGCCTGCCTACCATGAACGACAAATACTGGATGCCGGGGGGCAATCCGGACCTGAAGCCCGAACAGGGATGGAGCCAGGACCTGGGAATACGCTTTTTCACTCGGCGCAATGGTCCAAATTCCCTGCACACGGGCCGGGGCGGACAACCAACCTTTAAAGTCCGGGAACTCAGCCTGAACGGGTTTCACCGGAG
>SKUN01000116.1 GCA_007129945.1 Bacteroidales bacterium | reverse complement strand
TCGAAAATGGCCCGGCTGGTCACCCGGTCCACATATTCAGTAATGTTCAGCTTGTTTTTGTAAGATCTATATCCGGGCAGTCTGCCGCCGATAACTATCCGTCTCAGGTTATACCTCCTGGTCAGATCTTTTCTTGCTTCGTAAAGCCTGGTGGCCAGTTTCATGCCCCTGAACTCAGGGTGAACCATGATCTCTGTACCATAGAGTGTGTCTCCTTCAGGATTGTGGGTGCCAATGTTGCCATAATCACAGATCTCATCCCATGACATGTTCATGTCAAAGTCTTCCGAGTCGATGATCAGACTGCCGGAGGAAGCCACAAGTCTGCCGTCAATTTCGATCACTACCTGACCATCCGGGAACCTGGTCAGCTGGTTTTCAATGTTCTCCCGGGTCCATACTTCCATGCCGGGGAAACATATCTTCTGCATATTGACCAGTTGCTCGAAATCTTCAATGCGCAGGTTTCTTATATTGAGCTGAAACTCAAATTCCTGAAGGTCTATTTTATCCATCTTATGTTAATAGCTGTCCCTGATATCTTTAATGGCACCGTCTTCAAATTGGTCAGACAACAATATTTGTGCAAGCTTTTTTCCCGCCCGGGCAGGGGGAGTAAGTTGTCCGCTTTCCTTGAGTTCCACGAATTTCTGTCGATGGATGAAAGCTCGTTCATCTGTGCCGCGTATGGTAGTTTGCATATCTGTATCGATGATACCGGGTGCAATGGCCATTGATTTTACCGGGTCGGATTCGCCTTCCTGTTCGGCGAAGATACATTGACCGAACATGTCAAGCCCTGCCTTTGCTGTGCAATAATTGCTCCATCCATAATACGGATTTTGTGCTGCCCCGGAGGATATATTCAATATTCTTTTTTCAATCCTCATTTTCTGGCTCCTGCGGATAAATTCTGCCGAAAGCAGCATGGGAGCCAAAAGATTTACCCGCATATGAAAATCCACATCTTCCGGCCGGCAATCTTCCACCCGTCCGACGGGTTGAATCACTCCCGCGTTATTGACCAGGTATAATCCGCTGGCAGCCCGGGTGTCAATTTTTTCAAATAATTGCTCACAAATGGCTGGAATCTGGTCAGTCCGGGAAAGATCAAATGAAAAGAAATCCAGCCGGGTGTTTTTTGCGGCGGCCATTTTTTTCAGCCTTTCACTTTCATTGCGTGAGATACAGAGCAAATGACGGCCCTCTTCAAGCAGTTCAATGGCCAAAGCTTCACCCAGGCCTTTACTGGCACCTGTAATGATAAAATATTGCATACTGTCTGGTGTTTGAATGATTTTTTCCGGAAAACCAAAATGCCGGTTCTGCAAAAAAGAATCAGTTACTGTCGTCCTCATTTCCGTCCGGCTCACCAATTGACTTTACGGAGCCGGTATTGGGATAAAATTCGATGGTGGATTTTCCGGGGGGCAGACTTGTTACAATACCAAACTGGTTGATCTGCATGCGTGTTTCGGCCCTTTTCTCATTGCCGGTATAGATCAGCAAATTGGCATATTCAGGGACACGATAATGAAATCCGGCAACAGTTCTCCTGCTTCCTTCCGAGGATTCCCTGATTTGCCGGTTTAGTTCGTCAGTGGTATGACTCCGCTGATAGGCAATGGTTACCGGGACTCCCCCCGCATTCTCATCCGCCGGTAACACCCCTTCATTCTGAGAGAAGCGAAACAAGGTATGCCGTATGTCGGTGCGGTCTTTTTCCGGGGTGTGAATGAACCTGTAGTTGATTGTCTGTGAAGCTGTAATGCCTGTGAAAAGGTCAAGGTAGTCACTTTCAAGCTTGTCCATTTCCGAATACATATACGCCAGGGCTTCTTTCGAATAGTTGATTTCCTGGAAGCCACTGATGAGGTCAAACTTTTTTTCCCGGATTTCCAGAATATAATCGGCTACTTCACTGGCACGCAATTCCTCACCTTTTTCCACCCAGCTGCGTCTCAGCGTCTGTCTCTGCACGGTGATGGTGTCCATACGGACATGTTCTATCACTGTATCGATCTGTTCTTTCAGGTTGGTATCAATGAAGTAGTTAAATGTGGCATCGCTGCCGAAATAACCATAATCTGTACTTTCACTCAGACCGGACTGAAAATCCTCATTGTCAAATTTACGATTGACACTGGCGATCAGCCCTTCTTCAGTCAGCGACATATACAGGATTTGTTCTTCTTCATCCTGAAGTGCCACATAATAGATCTGATTCGGATCAGGTTCCGCATACCCGTTGATGGAAACCCTGCTGATTTCATAACTGGTGGCCGGGGAAAAAATCACCTCATTCAGGCCCAGGTATCTTTCTGCATAAGCCGCATAGGGTCCGGGTTTTTTTACTGTCTGTGTAACCTCCACATCTATTGCAACAACACTGCGCGGCAGGGCATAGTATATGCCTTTGCCGGGATCACCGGCTTCCATGGTCCTCACATGGCCGGTTCGCAGCGAAACCTGGCTTCCACAGGCTGTAATCAGCAGCATTGCTGCCAACACTGCAAAAACAGATATTTTTTTCATTTGGTTGATGGTTGAAAAATTACTTTAAGAAGTCAAGGGCGGCATTTTTATCAAATTCCAGCGTCGGCTCATCTTTGCGGAACACCTTGATCGTTTTCGAGCCGATATAACTGATATCTCCCTTATCGATACGGAGCATGGTCCCTTCCTTCAGCCCGATTACCAGGGTTTCGGGATTGGCGATCAGGAACTCCCTGATCCTTTGTTCGCGGGTTTCTCCGTTGTGGTTTGGAATAATGGCGTCCGTGTAATGGGGGTTGATCTGAAAATCGACCAGCCCCAGGGTTTCAAAGCTGGCCGGCTGAACGATCGGCATATCATTGGTGGTCTTGAGAGATGGGCATGCCACATTGCTGCCCGCACTCCATCCGATATACGGGGTGCCTGTACCCACCTTCTTTCTGATTGCATCCATGATGCCCAGTTTATGCATCACGTCAACCAGGTTGAAGGTATTGCCTCCGCCCACAACAATGGCCCGGGCATTTTCAATGGCCTCTATCGGGTTTTCAGCCCTGTGTATGGGCTTGACCTCATAACCCAGTTTCAGAAATACATTCTCTACTTTGGTGGTATAATCATCCCATGAAATACTTACTCCGGCATAGGGAATAAACAATACTTCACTGACCTCCCTGCCCAAAAAACTGCTGATCTCGTTTTTGGTATAAGCGAGGTATTCTTCACCGTAATTGGTTGAATTGCTGATCAATAAGAGTCTTTTTGTCATTTCTTTATCATTATTGGGTTCTCAAATGATTAAAATGTGGTGTCCGGTTGGCCGGTTCGCCCATTTATCCTCCAAAGTTATAAGAAAAATTGTAGCTGACATTGTCCGGGCAGCTTTTTGTTTTACGCTGCCCGGTAAGTGGCGAGTCCGCATGAACTTACCTGAAATAAAGCTGCCCCGTTTACCTGCGCCTTGATTGGCGCCGGGAACGGGGCAGCTCAAATTGGTGTGTCAGCTTATGGGATCAGCCGACCTTTTGAATCAGGTCAACTACCCGGCTGGCATAACCAAACTCATTGTCGTACCAGGATACTACTTTGACGAATTTTCCGCTGATCACCTGGGTAAGCAGTGAGTCCACCACGGAAGAGTGGCTGTTTCCGATGATGTCGGTGGATACAAGCGGGTCTTCACAATATTCAAGGATGCCATTCATTGGTCCGTCAGCAGCCTCTTTCAGCGCCTGGTTGACCTCATCTTTGCTGACCTCCTTTGACAGTTCACAGGTCAGATCAACAATCGATCCGTCGGGTGTGGGAACACGCAGGGCAAACCCGTCCATTTTTCCTTTGAGTTCGGGAATTACCAGCCCGACAGCTTTGGCTGCACCTGTGGTTGTGGGAATGATTGACATCGCTGCTGCACGCGCACGACGAAGATCTTTGTGGGGTGCATCCAGAATAACCTGGTCATTGGTATAAGAGTGGATGGTATTCATCAACCCGTGGTTTACGCCGAACTTGTCATTCAGAACTTTTACCACAGGGGCCAGGCAGTTGGTGGTGCACGAAGCATTGGAAAAGATTTCCTGATCTTCTTTCAGGTCGTGATCATTGACTCCCAGCACAATGGTCGCATCCACATCGTCAGCCGACTTGGAGGGCACACAAAGGATAACTTTGCGGGCACCTGCCTGTATATGTTTGCCAATGTTCTCCCTGTCTCTGAATACGCCGGTTGATTCCACCACAACATCGATTCCCAGGTCTTTCCAGGGTAAACTTGCCGGATCTTTTTCGGCATATACCTTGATTTTATTTCCATTGACAATTAAGTCGTTACCTTCGGTGGATACATCTCCGGGGAACTTTCCGTGTACCGAGTCATATTTCAGAAGATGTGCCAGGGTTGCATTGTCCGTCAGGTCGTTCACAGCAACGATCTCCATATTGTCCTTCTCCATGGCCGCCTTGAGTGTCAATCGTCCGATACGGCCAAATCCGTTAATTGCTACTTGAATTTTCTTCATAATCTTTTCTATTTTATATACTGAAATTTGAAACGTAAAGGTAATGAAATTTCTTCAATTAACCCGCGTTCATGCACTGAAGATGTTGCCTGAAGGTTGATTAATTCACTATATTTGCATGGCGTAAAATATTTACGTCCTTTATCTGTTATAACTAGAAACAATTTACGAAAAAACGTTGCCCATGTTATCTATGATGTTGATGTTAGTTCAGGCCCAGGAGGCTGTGCAAGAGGAACTTGTTGACACCCTGGCCCAGGCACCTGTCCCGGCTGAGGAAACATTGTCTTTGTGGAGCCTTGTTTTCAAGGGAGGTATTGTGATGATCCCCCTGGCTATATTGTCCGTTGTGGCGATCTACATTTTTATTGAACGTTATTTTGCCATCAGCCGTGCATCCAATGAAGAGACAAACTTTATGAATAACATCCGGGATTTTATCCATAACGGGCGTATTGATTCGGCAAAGTCTTTGTGCAGGAATAACCAGTCACCCATTGCCCGGATGGTCGCCAAAGGGATTGTCCGGATCGGGAGGCCGCTGAGCGACATTAATGCAGCCATTGAGAACGTGGGAAAACTGGAGGTTGCCAAACTGGAAAAAAACATCGCCGTACTGGCTACGGTGGCCGGGGCGGCACCGATGCTGGGTTTCCTTGGCACGGTGATCGGGATGATCCGTGCATTTTATAACATGGCCATGGCTGGCCCGAATATTGATGTAAGTCTACTGGCCGGTGGTATTTATGAGGCCATGGTAACAACCATGACGGGTCTTGCGGTTGGTATTATTGCCTTTATATGTTATAATATTCTGGTGGCCCGTATCGAAAAGGTTGTATTTATGCTGGAGGCCCGGGCCACGGAATTCATGGATTTGTTACACGAACCGGCCTCTTAATTTCTGAAATATGGCAATTAAAGCACGAAATACGAGGAATTTACAGTGGAGCATGGCTTCCATGTCGGATCTGGTGTTCCTGCTGCTGATCTTTTTTATGCTCACATCCACACTTGTTGCGCCCAGTGCTATACAGTTGTTGTTGCCTTCCAGTGACAGCAGGCAGGTGGCACACCAGACCGTAACGGTTTACCTCAATGCCGACCGGCAGTTATTCCTTGAAGAGGACCCTGTGGATATTGAGTTGCTGAAAACAGGTCTTACAAGCAGGCTGGCCGGACAAACGGAAGCGGCCATTGTACTCCGCTCAGACCACTCAGTGCCTGTGCAGTATATTGTGAATGTAATTGATGCTGTAGAGGAACTTAATCAACAGCTTGAAACCCGTTACAGGGTTATTCTGGCCACACAACCACACAGACGCTAATGGAAACGTCAGAAAAAAAAGACAGAAACAGGGCTTTGGCCGGTACCTTCATTTTTCATGGGGTGCTGCTGCTGTGTTTCCTGCTTTTTAGTTTGTCGGCTCCCGAGCCCCAACCCGATGACTATGGTGTGCTTGTAGCACTTGGTTACGAAGATGAAGGGCTGGGTGACAGGCAACCACTGGCAGCTCCGACCCCTGTACCTCAATCACCTCCGGCCTCCGAAGCTTCTGAACACGAGGAAATTGTGACACAGGAAGCCGAAGAGGCAGTGGCGTTGCCGGATGAAGTGGCTGATCCGGAAACTGAACAGGAACAAGTGGAATCTGAACGGGAGGATCCCGTGACTGATCCGCAGGAAGTAACAGAAGAGGTGGAAGAGGAGCCTGAACCGGAGGTTGACCCCAGGGCTTTGTTCCCGGGCAGGGATCAGCGAAGCACTGAACGCAGTGATCAGGGTGAAACCGGGGAGCGGGGTGACCAGGGACAGGTTGAAGGCGTGCTGGACACCGTGGGTTTTGATGGCGTTGGCCAGGGGGGTATCGAATACAGCCTGGCAGGAAGGCAGGCAAATTATTTGCCCTTACCTGAATACACAACGCAGGCTACCGGTCGTGTTGTTGTACAGGTTACCGTTAACCGCCAGGGGCAGGTGATTCGTGCAGAGGCGGGTGCAAGAGGAACGACAACCACCGACAGAAGCCTTCACCGTCTTGCGGAGGAAGCTGCCCGTCGGGCCCGTTTTGATCTGCAGGCTGATGCACCCGAAGAGCAGCGGGGTACCATTACCTATAATTTTATCCGGCTTAATTAAATGGATTACCAGCAAACCCTGGACTACCTTTTCGATCAGCTCCCCATGTATCAGCGTATCGGAGCTGCAGCCTATAAGGCGGATCTTAATACCACCATTGAATTCTGTAAATACCTGGGCAACCCGGAGCAGGCCTTTCCCAGTATTCATGTAGCCGGAACCAATGGAAAAGGGTCGGTTTCCCACATGATAGCCTCGATATTGCAGGAACAGGGACTGAAAACCGGACTGGCCACTTCTCCTCATCTGAAGGATTTCAGGGAACGGATCAAAATCAACGGGTCAATGATCCCCCGGGATGCGGTCAGCGGTTTTGTTGCAGCGCACCGGCCCTGTTTTGACAGGTTAAACCCCTCTTTTTTTGAGATGACCATGGGCCTTTCTTTTGATTGGTTTGCCAGGCAGAAGGTTGATATTGCCGTCATTGAGACCGGGATGGGAGGGCGGCTTGACTCCTCGAATGTTGTCCGTCCCGTATTGACCATCATTACCAATATCGGATTGGATCATATGCAGTTCCTGGGAAGTACACCAAGGGATATTGCGGTGGAAAAAGCAGGGATTATCAAGCAGGGGATACCCCTGGTGATCGGTCGGCGACAAACAGAAATCCAAGACATATTTGAGTCTGCTGCAGCTAAGTGGGGGGTGCCTTTGTTTGTTGCTCCTGATCATTTCAAGGTCACAGGTTCCGCTGTGCAGGTGGGAAAAGGTTTGGAGTTGCGGGCAATGGAAGTGGAACACCTGGGGGTTAAGCACCAATACCTGACTGACCTGATGGGTGATTACCAGGCAGAAAATATGCTGACCGTACTCCAGGCCATGAAGGTGCTTACGCTTCCCGATGGCAGCAAAGTGTCGGAGAATGCTGTCCGGAAAGGCCTCCGGAAGGTGATTGCCAATACGGGACTGGCAGGTCGGTGGCAGCAGCTTATGACAAATCCCACGGTGATTTGTGACAGTGGTCACAACATGGACGGGATCGGGCGGATCGTTACCCAATTACGGTCTTTACCCCATGATCAATTGCGTATTGTGTTCGGCATGGTGGAGGACAAGGAGCGTAAAGAAATATTGAGAATGCTGCCGCCCGATGCGGTTTATTATTTCTGCAAGCCTTCTGTGATGCGTGGGCTTGACGCAAAAAAGCTGGCTTTGGATGCCAGCTTTTTTGGTCTTCGTGGAAAGACTTATGATACAGTTCAAGAGGCCCTCACATCAGCCCGAAAAGATTCGTTTCCGGGGGACCTCATATTTGTGGGTGGCAGTACTTTTGTAGTTTCAGAGGTTGTCTGATACTGACCGGCACGCTTATTACTGCCGGAATCCTCTTTACTGATTCTGCTGGTTTTGTTCCTGCTGTTTCTTTTCTTCCAGCTCCTTTTCCGCCTGCCTTCTTCTTTCCTCCAGAATTTTCTCTCTGGCACGTTCTCTTGCAAGGTAGGTAATATATTCCCTCAATTGTTCGTCCTGACGAAACTCGTCGAGCACCTCCCTGTAATCCTCCATGGCCAGCTCATGTTCCTGAATGATCAGCTGCATTGTTCCCTGCATATTCCGCTGCATCTCCGTAACTTTCGGGGCCACTTCATTGAAAGCCTCTACCTCTTCACTGGAGAAAGCATCCATCTGACCGATCTGCGCAGCCTGGGCGATTTGCTGAAAGCGTTCGTGGCTCAGACCATGCTCCTGGGTCAGTTCGGCTATCTCTTCCCGGGTATCCCTTTGCAATTGACTGATCTCCTGGTTTGCATCGAAAAATGCCAGCAACTTTTCATCTTCAAATTGAAATTCCACATCCGCCCATGGATCCTCCTCTTCCTCTTCTTCTTCTTGTTGTTCCTGGCCTTCTTCCTGTGCCATCAGGGAAAATGGAAGCATGAGCATCATCGAAATAAAGAATACCATGAAGTACTTACTTGCAGCACTCAGGTTAATTTTTGTTAATCTCATAACTGTTGGTTTGGGGTTTGATTAAAACTGTGTGTGACAAAAATAAGCATAAATAAAAAAGTATCTAATTTTTTTTCGTTAAAAGTAGCCAAAAGTTATGCCCGGGCCTTTGGTCTTATGTCGATAATCTTCGCTGAGTAGGGGCGCAAAATCAGTTCCAAACCTGATTCAGCAATTTCCTCCTGGCTGATTGGATGTGATGTCCCGCCATTAAACAAGAGATTGTAAGTATAGGTCGTTGCGTCTTTCCGGCCGGATATTGTTCTGAATTGATCCGGGATTCGTATTCTTGCACGAATGGATTTTGATCCGGAAAAATTCAATGCAATAATCCAGGTATGCCGGGCGTCCCACCTGATGAAGGTATACAGGTGTTTGTCTGCTTCCGTGTTGGCCCACATGAGATCGTAAAAATTCCCGTTGCTGATTACGGGGTGCCTGCACAGGGAGAGGATCTTTTTGTAACATTCCCTCAGCCTGGTTGCTTCAGCGGACAAGTTTCCGCAGGCACACTTTCCGCTGCTGAACCATTGCCGGAAGGCAGGTACGGAACAATAATCAAAAATGCTGGTTTTTCCGTCGTCTCCACTGAAACCGATGGTGCCGCGGGCTTCTTCACCCAGCTCCTGTCCGAAATAGATCATAAGAGGACCCTGGTGCATACATGCCGCTGCAACAGTGGCTGGTATTCCTGCACTTGCATTCCCTGCAAAATGGGGGGAAGCGATCCGTTGTTCATCGTGGTTTTCCACAAAACGAAGCATTGCGCCGTCTGATCCGTCAAGGGATTTCCAGACCCCGGTAAGGGCCCCGGCTTCTTTTTTGCCCGTCATAATATCTCTGATGCAATCATAGAACCCTGCCTTGTCGTAGATGTAATCGAAACCCGCTTTGCGATAGGTATTGTAAGCCGCCGGGTTATAAATCTCGGCAATGAACAATATGCCGGGAAAATGTTCCCGGATTTTTCCAATGGCCCATTCCCAAAAGGAGGAAGGCACCATTTCTGCCATATCACAGCGAAATCCTCCGATATTTTTTCCTGCCCAGAACAGCAGGACCTGGAGCATTTTACGCCACGTGTCAGGAATCTTGCCGGTTGGTGGCGGGTTTTTGTCCCTGTAATCAATGCCATAATTCAGCTTGACTGTTTCATACCAATCGCTGTAGGATGGAGCGGCAGAAAAACAATCATTCCCTGTGGCTTTAGCCGGAATTTCCTCATAACCGGCAGGAAACACTTCCCGGCTTGTGGGGTGCTGATATACTTCTTCCGGTAATTTGAGTTCCTGTCCGGGCAGGTAGTAAAAATTGTTGTCAATACCGAAAGCAATACCTTTGTCGTCATGCCGGCCGAATTGCCTGTTTATTCCTTCTGCACGATCGCTGTGATACCGGCGCGCCAGGTGGTTGGGCACAAAGTCGATCAGGGGGACCAGACCGGCTGAGTGACAACGCCCGATCAATGCTTCGAACTCCTCCATGCGACGATCCACCTCCGTGGCCAGGTCGGGGCATACGTCGTAATAATCGCGTATGGCATAGGGCGACCCTGCCCGTCCTTTGACCACAAGCGGATTATCGGCAGGAATTTGCTGCGTCGGGTATGCTGTGCAGCTGGCATGTTCCTGCACCCCCGTCAGCCAGATATGACTGGCACCCAATCCGGCAATCTCCTTCAGAAAGCGATCCGACAAATCATTGAACTTTCCACAGCCGTTTTCCCTGATACTTCCCCATGGTTTATTCCTGCTGACGGTATTTCCGGCAAGGCGCACCAGGAGCTGGTAGATAATTATCTTTTCTCGCATTGTTTCATAACAATTCATACAATCGTGTGAAAAATCATATGCCCGGGCGGGAATCGAGCACTGAAACAGTATCAGTCAGGGGCGAAGAACTCATCTGCGAAATTCAGCAGAAAGACTTTTTCCGTTCCCCTGGTAAAAGCGGTATACAGCCAACGCAGGTATTCGGTATCCGGCTTTTTGTCCGGGAGGTAACCCATTTCTATGAATACGTTTGCCCACTGTCCGCCCTGGGCCTTATGGCAGGTCATTGCGTAAGCGTATTTAACCTGAAGCGCATTGAGATAGGGGCTTTTTTTGATGGCTGACATCCTTGTTCTCTGATTCGGGATGTCCCTGAAGTCTTCAGCTACCGCGTCGAAAAGTTTTCGGGCGTCCGGTGCGGGAAGGGCCGGTGTTTCCGATTGCAATGTATCGAGCATCAGCTTAACATCTATTTCAGGCATGTCCGGATAGTCTGTCAGTCTCGCTGTTACATCAGCAAAACGGAATCCGTATATTTCTTCGGTTCTTTGGATCCTGGTGAGTTCAATGATATCACCGTTTGCAATAAAACCGGCTTCTGAAGTTTCAGGCAACCAGTAATAGTTGTTCCTGACGACCATGAGAAGATCTCCTGCATTGATCTCATCCTCCATGAACAATACCCTTTGCCGTATATGCTGGTTATACAGATTGGCCCGTTTATTTGACCGGCATATCATCAGCGCCTGTTCTTTCCCCCCTGAAAGGTAAGCTGTGTCAACTTCATCCGCTGCTTCCTGACCCTGTACACGGATTACATCCTTAAATTCGCCTGTTTGTAATGGCGGGAATCCGTTTGTGTTTTCGGAAAGCATATAACGAAGCTTCGTGGCATTGTGCAGGATGCCGCTGTCCTTGGCCTGTCTGACCACTTCCCTGAGTTCGTATTCCCTGATGCGGACCTGGTAATGCTTCTCCAGAAAGGTTTTGCTCAGCGCCGGGCTTTCCGCAGAGCGCACAGGAGGGAGCTGGGCCGTGTCACCGATGAATATCAGGCGACAATTCCGTTGATTATACACATATTCAATGAGATCATCCAGCAGGTTCGATCCGCCGAATAAGCTACCCTGTTCTGTGGCGGATGACCCGGGAATCATTGAAGCTTCGTCCACAATGAAAATGGTATTGCTGTGTTTGTTCTCCTGCCGGACAACCTGCACGGAACCATCTCCCATGGTCTGAATCCGGTATATTTTTTTGTGGATGGTAAGTGCTTGTTTACCGGCGTATCCGGCCAGTACTTTTGCAGCCCTTCCTGTGGGAGCCAGCAGCACAGTTTTTAGGCTGAACCCGGGCATCACCCGGACAAGACTGCTGACAATGGTGGTTTTTCCTGTTCCTGCATAGCCTTTCAGTAAAAACATAGACGCCGGATCGCTGTCAGTCAGAAAGGCGGATAAATGTTCTGTCAGAGACGCCTGGTCTTTTGTTTGCCGGTAAGGGAATGCGGATTTGACCCTGCGAATAATGTCAGGTTGTTGCATATCAGAACGGGTATCCAATACCCAGATTAAGGTTCCAGTCACTGAATCCCGGGAACTGACCGATCCATTGTTCTCCGGGATTCATCCCCGGGTCTCTGACCGGGAAAGCTGCATCAAGTCTGATCAGGAAAAAGTTAAAGTCAAGCCTTACACCCAACCCGGCTCCGATGGCCATTTCGTTATAAAAACTATCGGCGTTAAACTCTCCGCCGGGGAATTGCTCATTTCTTTGCAGGAACCATACATTGCCTGCATCCATGAAAAGAGCCCCCTTCCAGTAACGGTACACAGGGAAGCGGTACTCTATATTGGCTTCCAGTTTAATGTCGCCGTATTTGTCGAAACGCAATGTCTCGGCAGATTCGTAACTGCCGGGTCCCAGGTTATAGATGCTCCAGGCCCTGACACTGTTGGCACCTCCACCATAATAACTTTTGATGAACGGCATTATATCCAGGTTGCCGTACGGAACGCCGATGCCCCCCATGAGCCTTAAAACAAGGGTGTTGTTCTCATCAAATACACGGTAAAGACGGAGATCCGCATCGGCTTTCAGATACTGGGCAAAAGGAATACCAAACATTGTGTAGCTTCCCTCTTCGTTTACAGAAGCATCCAGCTGTCTTGCGGCAAGCTGCATAAGGTTTCCGGCAGATTCAAAATTGCCCCTGAAATAGATAAAGTTCTGTTGGCGGTCTATTTGCTGGGTGTTGAAGATGTAATTGTATTTCAGCCCTCCGATCAGGTGGTCCCTGTATCTGCTCAGGATTAACGGGTTGGCTTCAGGGATCCTCGCTTGCAGGATGGAGTCGTTGAAGATCTTGATGGAACTGATCTCGAGAGGTGTCAGCTGGTGCTGGCGGCGATTGTCCTGACTCCATTGAAACCCATAACTGAAGTTAAGTATGTAACGGGTGTAGTCGGGGCGATGCCTGTAGTTGATCCCGGTAAGAATAGTGCTTTGGGGGCGGGCAGTCCTTGAGAGCCGCTCCATGGGAATCGGAAACAGCAATTTTGGGAAATCAATGGACACTTCGGCACCCATTTCTGCTGTATTGAAGGGCAGCCGCCTGAAAACATCTGTATCTCCTGATTCTCCCGACATTTCCAGGGCTCCCTTAAGGCGAAGATTCAGCATTTCCGCCCCCCGGAAAACATTTCTGTTCTGAAACAAAAAATTGGCGGCCACCCCCAGGTTCCCGGCAGTATTCAACCCCTCGGCCTCCACAGTAAAAGCATTTGCGGGGGAACGTGTCAGCTCTACCCGCATATCCAGTAATCCGAGGCTGTCTGGAAGGGAGTCTTCCTGTATCTCCTCAAACTGCATATTGATGTACCGGAAGTTTCTCAGGCCTGCCAGGTATCGGTGGGTCAGCTCATGCTGGCTGAGGCTGTAATATTCTCCCTGTTCCAGCAAAATGTTATTTGCGATGGTGTTGGGGCGGATCCGCATTTCACCGTTGTGCAGGAAGGTATACACCGGATTGTCTCCATTGCCGTTTATTTGTAAGCGGGTTGTGTCCGTAAAGGCTTGTTCGGGCTGCAGACGTGTGTATTCAGGATAGACAAAAACTTCATTGATCCTGTGTCTTTTATGGGGGCGGTCATCCCTTTCACTGGTAAAACTTCTGCCACGACCTGCAGGGTTTTCTATGAGTATTTCCAGGTCTACCTGGTGACTGTTCAAAGTACTGTCTACGCGAAAGAAAACATAGTCTCTGGAAAAATTAAAAAACCCCACATCCTTCAGCTGTCTTGTAATGCGTTGCCTTTCTTCCTGAAGGTCTTCCGTATCATAGCGTTTCCCCCTGCTAATGAGCGAATTGAGGGTGTCGGCAAACACAAAATCTGCCAGTTGGGAATCAGGTATATTGTAATCAATGCGGCGAATTGTATAGCCCTGATTGCCTCTGACCTTGTAAGTAACCAGGGCTCTTTTCCCCCTGAGTTCAACTTCATAATCGGTTTCAGCGTTAAAATACCCCTTGTTCTGGAGAAAAAGCCTGAATTGCTCAGCGGTTTGTTCCGCCGCAATGGGATCGAAAATGACCGGAGGCTCTCCAATGGTGTTTTTCATCCACTGTTTCAGGCGGTTCCCCTCGCCGCGATCTGCCAGCTGGTAAACATTCAGGTGAAAGCGGTATATCCCCAAAACGCGCCGGTTGGTGGATTGACGGATGTAATTTCTCAGGTCATGGTTGTCAACATCCGCATCATGCACCTCAATATTGTTACGGCTCAGCAAATACTCACCCTCAGGCAGGTGCCTGGCCGGCATGCATCTGCCGAATAACAGTATCACAGTCAGAAACAGTACGGATTTATAAATGGTGATCCTGTTCACGGGAATGTTGTTGTGAGAGAATTTTCGCAATACAAATTTAGCCATTAAAGAAAAACGCCGGACGTTAAACCTGGATGAACTTTATAATTATTAACTTTGGGCTCCCAAATTTATTATATACACTATGGCTTTAATTCAATCTATTTCCGGTATCCGTGGCACCATTGGCGGACGTCCGGGTGAGGGGCTCTCACCGGCAGATGTCATGAAGTTTACAGGTGCCTATGGTATGTGGCTCCGGTCAAGACACCAAACTGATCGTATACAGGTCGTGATCGGGCGTGATTCAAGACTCTCCGGTCCGCTGGTGAGCGGGATCGTGGTAAGCACACTTCAGTCGATGGGCATCGATACCATTGATGCAGGGCTTTCGACCACCCCGACCATTGAGATGGGGGTGCTGCATCATGGTGCTCAGGGGGGTGTGGTCATTACCGCCAGTCATAACCCAATGAACTGGAATGCACTCAAGCTGCTCAATGAGAAGGGAGAGTTTATGACTTTCGCTGAAGGGGAGGAGATGCACAAATTCATGGACCTGCAGACGTTTGATTTTGTAAAGGTGGATAAGCTGGGTAAGTACCTGGCCAATGATACCCTGCTGGAGATGCACATAGAGAAGGTAATGGACCTCCCACTGGTCGACACAGATGCCATCAGGGATGCCGGGTTTACCATTGTGGTTGACGGGATCAACTCATCCGGTGGTGTGGCTGTTCCGTTGCTGCTCGAGGCACTGGGGGTAAAACGTGTGGTTGAAGTGTATTGTTCCCCTACCGGACGTTTTCAGCATAATCCGGAACCATTGCCGGAAAACCTGCAGCGTCTTTCTTCTGAAGTGGTGAGTGAGAGAGCCCATTTGGGTTTTGCAGTGGATCCGGATGTAGACAGGCTGGCCGTTGTTTCCGAAGATGGAGAAATGTTTGGGGAGGAATATACCCTGGTTGCCGTGGCTGACTATGTATTGTCAAATACCCCGGGGAATACGGTAAGCAATTTGTCTTCCACACAGGCACTGGCTGAAATAACTGCCAAACATGGCGGCAAGCATTTTTACTCTGCCGTGGGTGAGGTAAATGTGGTGGCAGCCATGAAGGAGCAGAATGCCGTGATCGGCGGAGAAGGAAATGGCGGGGTGATATACCCGGCGCTGCACAACGGGAGGGATGCTCTGGTGGGGATCGCGCTCTTCCTTACCCTGCTTGCCAAAAGCAAACTCAGTTGCAGCAGGCTGAAAAAACAATATCCTGAGTTTTATATATCTAAAAACAAAATTGAACTATCTGCAGATGTTGACCTGCCTGCCATCATAGTGAAACTGGGAGAAAAATACAGCCGTCAACCCACAGAAAGGATAGACGGATTAAAAATATGGTTTGACCGGGAGTGGGTCCACCTCCGGTTATCAAACACAGAACCGGTCATTCGTCTTTATGCCGAAAGTGACAGCCCGGTAAAAGCAGATCATATTGCGGAAAAAGTCAAGAAGGACATCAGTGAGATTCTGAAAGATCTGTAATGATCTCAAGGGCTTTTTCGATGGTGCCTACGTGTTTGATGGTAAGGGAGAGGTGTCCGTTCATCTCTTTCAGCCGGCTTTGACGGGAATGGTTCTGCACGTATTGCAGGATCTGTCCGAATACTTCACTCTGGTAATAACCGGTGCGATCGCTCTCCGGAAAATATCCGATCATTTTCTCCGTTTTCAGGATCAGTTTTTCAAAGCCGGCTGACTGTGCTTTGCGGCGGAGTCTTACTACCTGCAGCAGGCCTTTGGCAGGATCAGGCAGCGGCCCGAACCGGTCTTCCATCTTTCCGGCAAACACCTGAAGCTGCGCATCGGATTCAATGCTGTCCAGCTCTTTATACAGTTGCAGCCTTTCTTCAATGTTGGACACATAATCGCTGGGGATCATAAGTTCAAGGTCGGTTTCAAGCTGACACTCTTTCACTGGCTTTTCTCTTTCCGCACTTTCGCCGCTTCCGGAAAAAACATCCCTGAATTCATTTTCTTTTAGTTCACTGATGGCTTCGTCAAGGATTTTGTGATACGTATCAAATCCTACCTCACTGATAAACCCGCTTTGTTCGGCTCCCAGCAAATTACCTGCTCCCCTGATGTCCAGGTCACGCATGGCGATGTTAAAGCCGCTTCCCAGTTCGGAAAATTCTTCAATGGCCTTGAGTCTGCGTCTGGCTTCCTCGGTCAGTGTACTCATCGGGGGAGAGAGAAGATAGCAGAATGCTTTTTTGTTTGTCCGGCCGACCCTGCCACGCATCTGGTGCAGGTCGCTCAGGCCAAAATGGTTGGCATTGTTGATAATGATGGTGTTGGCATTGGGAATGTCAAGCCCGGACTCGATGATCGTGGTGGAAACCAGCACATCATAGGCCCCGTGGATGAAGTCCACCATGACCTTTTCGAGCTGGCTGCCGTCGAGCTGTCCGTGACCGATGGCAATTCGGGCATCCGGGCAATTTCGCCTGATGATCTCAGCAACCTCTGCGATATTCTGCACACGGTTGTGGACAAAGAAAACCTGCCCGCCCCTTGATATTTCGTAATTGACCGCTTCCCTGATCAGGTCTTCATTGAATACATGAAGCTCTGTAATGATGGGGTACCTGTTGGGCGGTGGGGTGTTGATGTAAGACAGATCCCTGGCACCCATCAATGAGAACTGGAGCGTACGGGGTATGGGGGTGGCTGTCAGCGTCAGGGTGTCGACGTTAACCCTCAGCTGTTTTAGCTTTTCCTTGGAGCTGACACCAAATTTCTGCTCCTCATCAACCACAAGCAGCCCCAGGTCGCTGAAACGGACATCTTTGCTCAGCAATCTGTGTGTGCCGATCAGGATGTCTATGCTGCCGTCTTTGGCTCCCTGCAGGGTCTTTTTTTTCTGAGAAGCTGTCCGGAAACGACTCACATAATCAATGGTACACGGAAAGTCCCTGAGCCGTTCCCTGAAAGTGTAGTAGTGTTGCAGGGCAAGGATGGTGGTAGGTACCAGGACGGCAACCTGTTTGGAGTCTGTTACTGCTTTAAAGGCAGCCCGGATGGCGACTTCGGTTTTTCCGAATCCCACGTCTCCGCAAATCAGCCTGTCCATCGGGCAGGGGGATTCCATGTCTTTTTTGACATCCAGGGTTGCTTTTTCCTGATCCGGCGTGTCTTCGTACATGAAAGATGCTTCCAGTTCATGCTGAAGGTAACTGTCGGCAGAGAATGCATGTCCTTTTTGTTCCCGCCGTTTGGCGTAAAGGGCAATCAGGTCCTGGGCAATATCTTTGACCCTTTTCTTTGTCTTGTTCTTCAGCTTACTCCAGGCGCCGGAACCCAGCCGGTGCAGGGAAGGAGCGACCCCTTCCTTGCCTGTATACTTTGACACCCTGTGCAGGCTGTGTATGCTGACATACAGGATGTCTTCGTTTTTATAGATCAGGCGTATGGCTTCCTGCAACCGCCCGTTGACTTCGATCTTTTCCAGTCCGCTGAAAATGCCGATCCCATGATCGATGTGGGTCACATAGTCGCCGGGCTTCAGGTTGTAGAGGGCTTTAATACTGAGGGCTTGTTTCCCAGGGAATTTATCACGGATGCGGTAACGGTGATAACGGTCGAAAATCTGGTGATCCGTATAGCAGGCTATTTTATGCTGATGGTCAATAAACCCTTCGTGGAGGGTCATCAGCATAATCTCATGCTGAAAATTCAGGATGCCGTCTTCGGACTCCCTGATGCTTTCAAATATGGTCCGGATGCGTTCGGCCTGCTTCTGTGTGTCGCACAGGATAATGTTTTGCAGCCCCTTTGCTGTATTCTCTTCCAGGTTACTCCTTAACAGCTCAATATGCTTATTGAAATTTGGCTGGGGCGAAAAGTTGAAGATGAATGCAGAATCACTGACCCCCGCAGCCGCCGGCCTGTGGAACTCCACCAGCAGGCGGCGGTTGATCTCCCGGAGCAGTTCTTCTGCAGGAATAAACCGGGGCTCAGCAATTTTATCTGACACAAAAGCTTCATGGATGATATCTGTTGCCAGTTCCAGGTTTTCACTCCATACAACAGTGGAAGGTGACATGGAATTCAGCAAAAATTCGGTATGCCGGGTTTCCTTTGACATGGCATGAATGTCGGGGAGTATGCTGATCTTCTCCTGTATTTCCACCGAGAGCTGGCTTTCAGTATTGAAGGTCCGGAGACTTTCCACCTGGTCTCCCATGATCTCAATACGGAAGGGGTAATCGTTGGAAAAAGAGAATACGTCGATGATGCCTCCCCTGACAGAAAACTGACCCGGTTCCACCACAAAATCAACACGTTCGAATCCCTCTTCCAGGAGCACTTCCAGCAGAAAATCCACAGAAAGCTGTTCTCCTTTCCGGATGCTCAGCAGATTTTTTTTCAGCACCTTCTGTGAAACGACATTTTCACACAGGGCTTCCGGGTAGGTAACAATGATGGTTTTTTTGCCATTGGAAACCAAACGGTTAATCACTTCTGACCTGAGTAAAATTCCTCCGTTGTCCTCCTCATCAGACTGAAAAGGTGATTTATAGGATGAGGGGAAGAAAAAACTATTTCGTTTTTCGTAGGCGGCGTCCCGTTCTCCTAGTAAATTCTCCAGGTCGTTGAAAAAATAGGCTGCCTCCTCCTTGTCAGAAAGGAGAAAAAGAAAAGGCTTGTTGATTTTCCTGACGGCAGCTGCTGCCAGAACGGCCGCGGATGATCCGGCCATTCCTTTAAGGCTTGCCCCGGAAGGCGCTTTCTGCTTTAAATAATTCAGCAGCGCATTGAATGATTCATCCTGCGAAAAGAGTTCCAGAAACTTGTCGGTATTCAGCACGGTGTTAATTGTTTTCGCCAGCCTCCCGCAAAAACCCTTCCACTTTTTCAACCATCCATCTGGGGCCTACAAAAAAAGGTGACCGTTGATGCAGTCCTTTGGGTTCAATTTCAAGGATCCGCTTTTGACCGTTACTCGCTTTTCCGCCCGCATGTTCTGCCAGGAAAGCAATGGGGTTGCATTCGTAAAGCAGCCGGAGTTTACCTTCAGGTTTTTTGGCTGTACCGGGGTAAAGAAAAATTCCTCCCTTAATGAGGTTCCGGTGAAAGTCGGAAACCAGTGAACCAATATAGCGTGAAGTATAAGGCCGGAAACTTTCCGGGTCGTCTTTCTGACAATATTTGAGGTATTGTTTCACCCCTTCCGGGAAATAAATGTAATTTCCCTCATTAATGGAGTAAATGTTGGCTTTTTCCGGGAAGTGCATATCCGGGTGGGAGAGGCAAAATATGCCGACGGAAGGATCCAGGGTGAAACCGTTGACTCCTTTGCCGGTGGAATAAACCAGCATAGTCGATGATCCGTAGATCACATATCCTGCTGCGGCGAGGTTGATGCCCGGCTGCAAAAGGTCATCTTCAGTGCCGCCGCCCACTTCAGTAACCCTGCGGTAGATGGAAAAGATGGTGCCTATGGAAACATTCGCGTCAATGTTGCTGCTTCCGTCAAGAGGGTCGATGGCGATCACATACTTCCCCAGTTCGGAAAAGTCATCACGGAAAGAGATTACTTTCTCGTTCTCCTCCGAAGCGATTGCACAGCATTCGCCGCCTCCTTTCAGCGCGGTAATGAATGTTTCATTGGCAAACACATCCAGTTTCTTCTGGGTTTCTCCCTGGATGTTTTCACTGCCAATGCTGCCCAGGATATCGACCAGTCCGGCGGCATTGATCTCCCTGTTCACAATTTTGGCTGCGGTGGCTATGTCATTCAGTAATCGGGTGAGTGCCCCTTTTGCATGAGGGTACTCCGACTGTCTTCGGATGATAAACTCGGTGAGTGTGGTGATTTTACTTCTTTGCATCATGGCCCGGTTGATTGAATTGGTGATTGCGTTGGTTGATCTGAAACAAATATATTGCTTATTTGGCTATTCTCAGGTCTGATTCCGTTTTTTCTTTGAGCAGGGCGAGTGCTGCATTTCCTGCACGTATGATGTTTCTTTCCCTGTTATCGCCGAACTGATATTTCCTGCTGATTACGGAAGAAGGGCCGGCCACTGAAATGTATACAGTACCCACCGGTTTTTCCTTAGTTCCGCCTCCGGGGCCTGCGATACCCGAGATGCCAATGGCATAGTGGCAGTTTAATGCTTTTTGTGCGCCCGTGGCCATGGCTTCGGCTACTTCTCTGCTGACTGCCCCGTGATTCCGGATCAGTTCCGGACTGACATTCAGCAACTTTTCTTTGGCCAGGTTGGCATAGGCTGCAATACAGCCGTTGAACCACTCAGAACTTCCGGGGATACTGGTAATCCGGTGGGCAATGTAACCACCGGTACAACTCTCAGCGGTTCCCAGCCTGAGTCCATGCTGTTTGAGTATCTCTCCCGTTATACCTTCCAGGGTGTCATCATCATAGCCCCATATAAATTCTGGGATGATCAGATGCAGCTCTTCCACCTTCTGGTCAATGAGCCGTTTGAGCACTTGCTCCCGATCGCCCTGGGCCGTCAACCTGAGTCTGACAATTCCGGGTGAGGGCAGGTAGGCCAGCTGTATCGTTTCCGGCAGTGAGCTTTCCCACACGGCAATCAATTCAGCCAGCGTGGATTCCCCGATTCCCTGGGTCAGGATTGTTTTGTGGATGATGAACTGCTTTCCGCCCTGTTTCTCCAGGGCAGGGATCACCTGGTGATCCATCATTTCTTTCATCTCAAAGGGGACTCCCGGCATGGCTATAAAAGTGGTATTGTTTTGCCGGAACCACAAACCCGGGGCCGTTCCACCGGGGTTTCTGAGCGCGGTGGCTTTATCCGGCAGCAGGGCCTGACGGCGGTTCAGTTCGGTGATCTCCAGTCCTCTGCGCCGGAAGAATCCCCGGATATCTTTCAGCACGGCCGGGTCCTCCTGCAATGAACAGTTGAAATATTGACAGAGTGCATGTTTGGTGATGTCATCGCGGGTGGGGCCCAGCCCTCCGGTGATCAGCACAAGGCTGGCATGTTCAGCGGCACTGCTTATGGCGCGAAGGATTTCGGATTCCTCATCCCCTACAACCTGTATTTCTCTGACTGCGAATCCGGCGAGGTTCAGCCGGGATGCGATCCATGCCGCATTGGTGTTGACCGTTTGCCCGGTCAGCAGTTCATTTCCGATAGATATGATTGAGGCATCCATCATTTTTTGGCCAAAAATAATGATAATCCGGGAGTAAAAGTATTTAGGTATTTACTTTAATTATTGATATTTTTGTTTACCTGACCATATGGTAAAACTGCAGAAGTTATATGAAACAATTCAAGGAATCGGAGCTGATCGTAAACCCTGACGGAAGTATTTATCATTTAAAATTGTTGCCTGAACAGGTGGCTGATACCGTCATTCTGGTCGGAGATCAGGGCCGTGTCACCACGGTTTCCCGTCATTTTGACACTATTGAGCACAAGGTGCAAAACCGGGAATTTGTGACCCATACAGGGACCTTTAAAGGGCGACCTGTTACGGTGCTTTCCACCGGTATTGGCACCGACAATATCGATATTGTGATGAATGAGCTGGATGCCCTGGTCAACATCGATATGCCTGCGCGTCAGCTTAAGCCGGAACCCCGGTCATTGAATCTGATCCGCCTCGGGACAACCGGGGCACTGCAGGGAGATATAGCGGTTGACAGTTTTGTTGCATCAGCCTACGGGCTTGGGTTTGACGGGTTGCTGCATTTTTACCTCCACGAAGGGGTCACTGAGGATGCCATGTCTGATGCTTTTGTAAAACATACCTCATGGAATGATAAGTTGCCTTATCCTTACATTGTTAAAGCTTCGGATGCATTGATGGGAAAGGTTGCTGAAGGCCTGCGGTCGGGGATCACGGCCACCGCGAACGGATTTTTCGGGCCGCAGGGGCGGAGTCTCCGGGTTCCACTTTCCTACCCGGATCTGAATGAAACCATTGAAACATTCAGGTACCAGGGACAAGCCATCACAAATTTTGAAATGGAGACATCAGCATTATACGGCCTGAGCAGGTTGCTGGGTCACCAGGCACTGACCATATGTACGGTGATTGCCAACAGGGTCAGTAAAACGTACAGCAAGGATTACCAAACCGCCGTCGACCAGATGATCCGAATGGTTCTGGACAGGTTGGTTTCATAATACATCTGTTAGAGTATCGGGATGGAGCAAGATGCCAGAGAACGTGAAATTCAGGCCCTGATCAGCATGATCGATGATCCGGATCCGGAGGTTTTTCGGGAAATTTTCCTGAAAATTATTCAGATGGGGTATGATGCACTTCCTTTTATTGAGGAAGCGGAAGTCAATATGCCGGACAAAAAGCCGGACAAGGACTTGCGCAAACGAATTACATCAATTAAAAATGGAATTCATTATGAGCAACTCTCCGCTGATTTATTTGCCTGGGCAGCAAGCCCGGAAAAGGACCTGTTGTCGGCCTGGTTATCGGTGAGCCGTTACAATTATCCGGATATCTGTGATTCTGAAATCAGGAGGGAAATTGGCAATATACGCCAGGATGTCTGGCTGGAGATCAATGAAAATCTTACGGCCCTGGAACAGATAAAGGTATTCAACCATGTGTTTTATGGCATTCATCGTTTTCAGGGGAACCTCGAGGATTATCATGACCCTGACAATTCGCTGATTAACAGGGTGTTGAAAACCAAAAAGGGCAGCCCGCTGAGTATGGGGCTTTTGTATATGCTGGTGGCCCGCAGCCTTGACCTGCCCGTGAAAGGGATTAACCTGCCGGAACATTTTGTATTGGCTTATATGGGGGAAACATTGGATTCCTCCCGGATGAAAGTCAAAGAGGATGTGCCCCTTTTTTACATCAATGCGTTCAGCGGGGGCGATCTGTTCTCTGCCAGGGAGATCAACAAATTCCTGAAAAAACTGGATTTTGAGCCCCTGCCTGAATTTTTCCGGCCCTGTACTGACCTGGAAATACTCATGCGAATGCTGAACAGCCTGGCAGCATCATACGATACCACGGGAGACTCAGGCAAAAAATCAGACCTGGAAAACCTTCGGAACCGCCTGGAAGAGTCCTTTGCCTGACCTGATCCATGACAGTTTTAAGACTCCATGGCTTTTTTGATCTTATCCACCGGCAGTTTGTCTGCTTTCCCCTCCTCCTGAATTATGTGGTACACGGAGGATTCATCCAGTATCCCGGTTTGTCTGCACAGGTAGAGAATGGCATGTATGGCTGCGTTTCTGGCTCCCACAGACCTGAAGTCCCGCCGGATGACCTCAGCTCCTGTTTTCGGTGGGGTGAGGCTGGAATCGATGAACAACTTGCCATGCTGCATGCGCTCTATGCGCAGACGATTGTGTTGCAGACCATCAGAGGAGGTAATTAAGGCCACATCCGGGATGCTTATCCCATGAAAAAGAACCTCTTCCGGCGACACATTGATTTCCGCTGTAGAAAATCCGACACCCACGGTTACCGGGTAACTTCCCTTTTGTGTGGCGTGTAAGCCTGCGCTCATGGCAGCTTTGGCAAAAATATTCGCTGCCAGTTGCACGCCTTCGCCAGCTGAACCACTGATTATCAGCGAATAAGGTTTTTGCAGCTGATGCTTGAATGATGTTGCAATCACCGGAGTTTTGTCAAGCAGGTTTGCCGTCTTATCCTCCTGTTGATTCGTGAAAGGCGGGAGGTCATTGGTCCATTCACCGACTTCCCGTCCTGATTCTTTGACAATTTCCTTCAGCTTGCGGCGCGGGTTAAGTTTTACGCCGTAACTCGGACAAATCTCCATTACTTCAACCAGGGAAAACCCTTCCTGGTCAAATGCCTTCATCATGGCTTCGGTGATGTTTCCTACGCCCATGATCCTGGAAACATAACGGGCACCGGCCGTATGTGCCAGTTTGCAAATATCGTAACCGGTAAAGGGATTGCCTTTGAAGGAAGTGGTTGTGCAAAACCCCCGGGGAGTCAGTCCGCTGCTTTGCCCCCCTGTCATCCCGTACAACATGTTGTTATGCACCACCACAGTCACATTCAGGTTAAGCCGGGCTGCCTCCATGATATGTTGCAGGCCGATGGTGGTACCACCATCTCCGACAAAAACAACAATTTTCTGGTCTTGATTCCCGGTTCCGAAAGAGATTCCTGCCCCCAGGGCCACGGAACGTCCGTGAAGCCCGTGCACGGTATGGGTGTTCAGGCATTTGTCGATGATCCCGTGACAACCGATGTCGGTTACAGCGATTACATCCAGCGGGTTGTAACCCAGTCTCTCCAGCGCCTCCGTGCTGCTTCTGGCGATGAGGTCGTGGCCGCATCCCTTGCAATAGGGAAGATTCTGTGATTTTATCATAGATCCCGTCATGACATTACCTCCTTTTCAATTTCTTCCGGGGCGATCATTTTGCCCAAATTTCCCACAAAGCGAATATTTTCCGGCATTTTTTGCCCAAAAAGCAGGGAACCAAGCTGGTTATTCATGTTTTCTTCGGCGATGACCACCCGCCTGTAACCGGAAAGTATTTCCCCGTAAGCTGGTGGTAAAGGCAGCAAGGTTTTTGGAATAAACAAGGAAACTTTTTTCCCTTCCCGGCGCATCTTCCTCACCGCTTCTCTGGCTGCAGCTGCCGATATACCATAAGCGGTTACCAGTTTCTCAGCCCCTTCCTGGTGATCCAGGTGGTAAAACAGGTAATCCTCTTTCATGGTGGTCCTGATCTTTTCTTCAAGCCGCCTGGTGTTGGCGAGTGCTTCGGGTGATGAATGCTGAAGAATGCCATCCTGGTCATGGGTCGAAGCAGTCAGCCTGACCTGATGCTCAGCCTGGGTCACAGGAAGAAAATCCGGAACCAGGCCGGTTGGTTTATAGGGTTTATAATCGCAGCAGTCTTTGTCATACCACTTCCTTTCCACTTTGCTTATTGTTTCCAGCCTGCTGATGTCGAAACTTTTCTGCGTCATCACCTCCTCTTTGGATGTGAGCAGAATAACCGGGGTACGTTGCTTTACTGCGATTTCCAGAGCCCTGGCTGACAATGACCAGCAGTCCTCAAAACTGCTTGTGCCCAGCACGGGAATGGGATGTCCGCCCGAAAGTACGCCATTGAGCAACAACAAATCGCCCTGTGCGCCGCAGGTGGCTGTGCCGGTTGCCGGCCCCAGTCTTTGCACCAACACGATTACCATGGGCAGTTCCATCATGTAGGCCATATTGACCGATTCGGTCATCAGGGCAAACCCGGGGAAGGAGGTGGCGGTTACCGGCAGTTTTCCGGTTGCAGACAAACCTGCCATCCATTGCACCGTGGTGATTTCATCCGGTGCCGGGAGCATCATTTCCATTCGCTGACTACCATAAAGGTAAAGCAGGTTTGCCGGGGTAATGGGATACCCGATGAATGCATCGGCTCCTGCTCTTGCCAGCGATTCTATGATCAGTCGTGATCCGTCGATCAGTACCTGGTCATTGCTGTTTTTTTCGTGCATAAACAACTCCTTTGCTGATTAACTGTTCGATGTCATTGTCCTCAAAATCCAGCCAATCCTTAAGGATGTGGCGGGTATGTGCACCATAGTGCGGCGGCGGGGAAAGTTTGTCACAGCTCATCTTGTGTTCACTGTGGAAAGCCACAGCCCTGACCCCGCGAATACGCATCCCGTCGTTATAATCTCCCTCCAGCAACATATCTTTGGATTCGGGCACCTCAAATACCTCCTTCATGTTGAAAACACCACCTGCCGGGATACGTTTTTCCCCCAGCAGGCTGAGTATTTCTTCCCGGTCGTACTGACCGATGAGGGATTGCAGAATGCCATTGATATCCTCTTTGTTTTTGACCCTGTCCTGGTTTTTGGCATACCGCGGGTCAGTGCCCAGTTCGGATCGGCCCAATACAGTGACAAGCTGACGGAATTGCTTATCGGTGCCGGCAGCCATTACGATCCCTTTACCATCTTTGGTGCCATAAATAGTACCATAGGGTACAATGTTCGGGTGATCCGATCCTATTCTTTCGGGGATGGCCCCTCCCACTAGCCAGTTGGTGGCCTGGTTGGCCAGGGATGCCAGTCCGGCCATGAAAAGCGAGGCTTCAATATGCTGACCTTTGCCTGTTCGTTCGCGGTAAAGCAGGGCAATTAAAATGGCTTCCTTGAGATGGTGGGCGGCCAGCACATCCATCAGGGCCACCGGCATTTTTGTGGGCGGGCCATCCGGCTCGCCATTCATATAGGTAAATCCGCTTTCGGCCTGGATAATCGCATCAAATCCTGCGCGGGGATTGTGCGGGCCATAACCGGTTATGTGGGCATAGATCAGTTTTTCGTTGTATGCCCTGAGGGTTGCGTAGTCTACTTTAAGTTTTTCTGCATCCCCCGGTTTATAGCTTACCAGGATGATGTCGCATTGGGCCGCTAACCGGTAAATAATTTGCAGGCCTTCCTCCTGACAAAGATCGACGGCGAAGGATGTTTTCCCCCAGTTTACAGAGGAAAAATAACCCGAAATATCTGTATCGGAAGGTTCACGCGACAATTTCCATTTGCGGGTCACATCGCCCTCTGTGGTTACATTTTCCACTTTCAGGACGGTGGCTCCCAGTTCTGCGAAGAACATCCCCACGCTGGGCCCTGCCAGCACACTGGCCAGTTCAAGCACTTTCAACCCGGCCAGCGGGGTGTCACGGCTTATGTCTTTTTGGTCACTCATATCATTATCCTGACTTACAATCGATTGAATCGTTGACGGAATCACTTATTCCGCCTTATCATCCTTGGCTGAGGGAAGTTTCTGCGGTTTCCCCTTGCCCACAATATTACCAATAATTATGAAAACAACCGCGGCGCCAATGGCCATATAGGTGTTTTCAATTACCGGAAGGCCAATATTTTTGGCAATGATATTGGCGATCACAGCAACTGTTCCGCCGATGAAGGCCATCCTGACCCCCTCAATGCGTATCCAGCCACGTTTGTAGATGCCCATGATGATCACAATGGCTCCGATCGCCCTGATGCCGTAGCTGATGTACGCGGTGTCCAGTATGGCGCCCGTTCCGTAATAAGCCAGTGGAATGGTTACCAGGTTGATAATAATCACCAGCTGCCTGGCGGTGCGAATCAGGCTTTTGTCTACCGCTGTTTTGTTGATCAGCCCGTGATAGATGTCTTTGGTGGCAATGGTCACCACGGCAAAATTTACCGGTCCTACCGTAGACAGGATGGCTGCCAGAATCCCTGCCAGTGCAATCCCTCCGAGTACGGGATGGATGAACTCCGGGGTGGTCATCAGTGTGGGCAGGACCAGTTTGGGATCGATGGCCCCTGCTTCCCCGATGGCCGGGTCGAACAACGGACCGGCAGCGGTAATGTCATATACCTGCCCGGTTTTGACAACCAGCCCCAGTAGCGCCACCATGATCCCGAAAGGTGCAATGATCAGGGAGGAAAGAATGGCTGCCTTTCTGGCTGTGGCGGCAGTGCGTGCAGCAAATATGGGCTGTATGCTGGCCTGCCCGGCCATACCTCCCAGTACGCCGCCCAATATGAGGCTCCATGCATATCCGAGGCCTCCGCTGAAAGGATTGTACAGGTTCTCAGGTGAACCGTTTTCCACGAGGGTGCTTTGCAGGGCTGCAAAGCCATCGACCTCACTGATTCCAATGAAAGTAGCCACGCCCATCCCGAAAAACATTACGACAACATGGATGATGCCTGTGAGTGCCAGTGCGTGCATGCCCCCAATATATGTGTAACCTGTAATGATGGCCGCCGATATCAGGATAGAACCGATTCTGCTGAATTCAAACATGGCTGCAATGACGCTGGCGCATGTCTGCAACTGAACAAAAGCCAGGGTGATATAGGCCAAAAGGAAGGCAATGGCGGATACGGTTCTTGCTCTGCGCCCAAACAAGTTCTCAAGCATTTCGCTGACCGTATGTACATTATTGTCGCGGTAATGCCGGGCCACAGTGAATCCGATGATGATCATTCCCAGCGCGGTGGAAATATTGTACAGGATGGGTTGCATGGTGCCGGTTTCGAAAGCCTTTTCACTGACTCCGATTGTACTCATCCCTCCGAGCCATTCCGATGCCACCACCACCGCACATGCTATCATGCCAAGGTTGCGGCCGGCCACCAGGTAATCGGCGGCCGAACGACTGGCCACTTTTTTTGTCAGGAATGAGATCAGGGTGATGAAAGCAAAGTAGGCTACGATGATCAGCAGATAGATATTCATTGCAGACTTTTTTGGATTAAAGCCGCAAATTTAATGAAAAGCATCAGATAAGAAAATAAAAAGAGATTCAGCTTTGGAAATAATGAACGCTGCCACCAATTGAGTCATTGGAAGCACCGGTTACGCCTGCAAGGCAATTGATTTCTTTCCTCAGACAACGCAGGCCCAGGAATGCAAAAATCAGGGCCTCCTTGAAGTCGATTGTCTCTTTGTCTGGAATCACCAGTTCTGTAGTGGGAGGAAGGCTTTCCCTCAGGCACTCCATAAAAAAACGATTCCAGGTGCCGCCCCCTGTGGCCAGCAGTTTTGCCGGATTTGTTCCCGGCTGATTGCCGATCTGGGAGGCTGCATGCCGGTAAAAGGTATGCAGCAAGTCGGAAAGAGGAATTTTATATTGCTCCAGCAGCGGCCATATGTGAAGGTTGACCCATTCTTCTCCCAGGCTCTTCGGCCCGTTCTGATGGTAAAATGACAGGTTGTTAAGCCGTTGGAGCAGTTCCGGGTAGATTTTGCCCTCTTTTGCGATGGCACCGTCTGTATCCTGGCTAAGGTATTCGTTGGTTGGGGAGCGTTTTTCCAATTCATGGGTCCGGACTGCTTCACCGGCCCTGGCTGTGACAGGAATACGGCTGTTTTTCACCAGCCGGTTAATCACAAAGTTGAGCGGGCAGATGTCATAAGCAACCCTGCGGCCGTCCCTGGTGTCAAAGGAGATATTGGCAAAACCGCCCAGATTCAGGCAGTACTGATAATCACTGAATAAAACCTGGTCGCCCAAAGGAACCAGCGGAGCTCCCTGTCCGCCAAGTGCCACATCCATGCTTCGGAAATCATTGATCACGGTACACTTTGCAGCAGCAGCCATGGATGGGCCATGGCCCAATTGAAAGGTATATCCCTGGTCCGGGCAATGAAAGACGGTGTGACCGTGGCTGGCCAGAAGGTCTGTATGCCGGATGCCGTGCCGGCGGAAAAAATCATACGCCATTATCCCGGCATATCTGCCATAGCGAACATGCAGGGCATAGAGCTGTCTTCCATTCAAAGCCGGGGCACCGGAAAGGCTTTTTTTCCACTCGTCGGGGTAGGGAACGGTTTCCGCAGCAAGGATCTTATAGCTCCATTGCCCTTCATTCAGAATAAACCGGCAATGCGCCAGATCCATCCCATCCAGCGAAGTGCCCGACATCATCCCGGTTACCAGATATTCCATCATTATAAATATTCCAGGAGTTTTTCCATCCGTATGCCCCGGCTCCCTTTTACCAGTACGTTATATCCCCGGATGGGATTTTTCCGCAGCCATTCAACTGCATCACTTACATGGTTGAAAACCAGGGTGTTTTCTTCTGCCTCGCAGGTGGCGGCAAAATGCTTCCCCACGAAAACCTGCAGCGGAATCTGCATTTGTTTCACTCTGTCCATAACCCTGCGGTGGGCTTCTTTTGCAACCGGTCCCAATTCAAGCATATCGCCCAGAAAAACGGCCCCGGGACGGTCGTTAAACAGCGCTAAGTTATTCAGGGCTGCGTCCATGCTGCTTGGGTTGGCATTGTATGCATCCATCAGCACGGTGTTCCGGCTGGTTTGAATGATCTGTGACCGGTGGTTCTCCGGTGCATAATCTCCGATGGCCCGGATGATTTTCTCCGGTTCAACGCCGAAATACAATCCGACTGTGATACCGGCCAATATGTTTTCGAAATTATAGGTTCCGGTCAGGCTGCTTTTTACCTCTCCCTGGATCCCTTGCTTTGCCGCTCCGAAATTTTCGTTTACCCTGAAGTGTATATGCAGTGCCGGGGATGAACGGATAATTTTCCCGCTGCAGTGGTTGTCCCCTGCCATCCCGTAGTGAATGGTTTGCATATCCCGGGTCATTTCTTTCAGCCTGGGGTCATCGTGGTTTACAAACAGGGTGCCATTGTTTTTGTCAAGGTAGGCGTAAAGTTCATTTTTGGCTTTGGCCACCGCCTCTACAGAACCAAAGCCTTCCAAATGTGCCTGGCCGATATTGGTGATCAGCCCGTGTGTGGGCATCGCGATTTCACATAGTTCGGCAATTTCTCCCGAATGATTGGCTCCCATTTCGACGATGGCGCAATCTGCTTCAGGGGGAAAGGAAAGTAAGCTTAGTGGCACACCAATATGGTTATTCAGATTCCCTTTTGTGGCGGCTGAATAAAAACGTGTGGACAGAATGGCCTGCAACAACTCTTTGGTGGTTGTTTTGCCATTGCTGCCGGTGATTCCGATAAGGGGAATGTCCATTCGGCGTCTGCGGGCCTTGCCAAGGAGTTGCAGTGTCAGTAGCGTATCCTCCACCAACAGGCATTTTTCTCCCGTCTTGTAACCGGGATTGTCTATGACCGCCAGACTGCATCCTGACTGAAGGGATTGTTCAGCAAAGCGGTTACCGTCAAAATTTTCCCCCTTTAGTGCAAAAAAAATGTGGCCCGCCTTTGCCTTACGGCTGTCGGTGCAAATGCGATGGCCTTTATCCACAAGTTCAAGCAGGTGGCTGATAATCCCGTCTTCCATGGCCGGTAGGGTAATTCAATTAAAAAAACCCCATTTACCGTGGCAAACGGGGTTGAATATCATGAAATGTGTAATAATTATCTCCCGGGGTCTCCGCCGATTTTATCCATTGCACAACGGAACCCGATGTCGTTGGTAGCTGCGTTCTGATCCATATAGCGCCTGGTTCCCGGAGATATCCAGTAAATCCGGTCTCTCCAGCTGCCTCCTTTGTACACCCTGGAGGAATCACTGATAAGGGTTGATCCGGGCGGGTAAACGTCCTGATCTTCCGAAACGGCAGAGATCCGGTCTCCGTCCCTGTAACTGATGTTGTCTGCCTGCCGGTAATTCCACCGGGTATCGTCGACCTCTTCCGGTTCCCTTGTCACGCGTCCCCTGTCGTCCAGCATTATGTTTCCATCTTCATCCCTGACTACAGTTTCAAAAATATTTCCGCGGAAAGGTCTGAAGTCGGCCACTGTTTCGTGTGACAGTGGGCGGTAAACATCCTTTACCCATTCATTGACATTTCCTGCCATATTGTAGAGACCGAAGTCGTTTGGTTCAAAAGAATGTACCGGCATGGTGATGTCTCCACCCGGGTTCGGATAACCGGCCAGACCTGAAAGGTCTCCCGGTCCCCGCTGGAAATTGGCCCTGAAGTCTCCCCTGTTTCTCCGCTCGGGGCTTCTTACATGCCTGCCCTCCCAGGGGTACATGCGCCGGTTGGCGATTCTTTCATCTTCGGTGGCACCGATCAGCCCCAAAGCAGCATACTCCCATTCAGCTTCGGTGGGCAGGCGGTACCTGGGCAGCAATAGTCCGTCTTCCCAGCGTACGCGGCGTTCGCCGTCTCCCCTGGGATCCAGGTCACGCATCCCTTCACGGACCAGTCCCTCATATTGTCCTGCAAGATAGGCCTCTGTGTTAAAGTGGTTGGCACCTTCCTGTTCATCCAGATTCCAGTCCAGAATTCCTTCCCGAACCAGGATCCATTCGTTGACCCGGTCGGTGCGCCATGAGGCGTATTCGGCGGCCTGAACCCAGCTTACCCCAACCACCGGATAATCGCTGTAGGCCGGATGACGGAGGTAGTTTTCCACGTAAGGCTCATTGTAGGCCAGGGGATCCCTCCATACAAGGGTATCAGGCAGTGCGTTCCTGTAAACTTCCGGGTGTGTTTCTCCGAAAATACGGTTCAGCCAGTGCAGGTATTCGACGTAATCCAGGTTGGTGATCTCGGTTTCATCCATGTAAAAGGAAGCTACCGTTACCCGGCGGGGAATGTTGTTCCAGTCGGACATGACATCTTCTCCCGTGCGGCCCATCACAAAGGTGCCGCCTTCAATATACACAAGCCCCGGCCCGGTTTCCTGTTCCTGGTGGGGACTTACTTCAAACCCGCCTGTTTCCGGGTCGTTGTAAGCCCAGCCGGTGGTTCTGCTGGAGGTGTCACCTGGGAAAAGACCACATGAAGAAAGCAATGCTACAGATGCCAGAAGCGTGAGAGCTACCGGGAGCCTGTTTTTGAGAGTCCTTGTCATATGCATATTCATTTATCTAAAATATTGCGCGTACAAAAATAACTAAAAAGTTGGAGAGTTTAGTATGCGACGTCCGATATTTCTTTGATCGCAGTTAAACTGTATGGCGATACTTATCTCATGTACAGCGTCCATTATATCGGCGTAAGCAGAAAAAGAATGGTCATAACTGTAGCCGATGCGGTAATTTTCCAGTTTGATGCCAAGCAGGAAAATCAGGTTGTTATTGCTTTCCAGGGGGGTATTGATCCACTGCCGGTACCACATGCCTGCCATCAACGGCTCAGCGCCTGCGTACAGGCCGAAGCTCATATGCGTATGCACTCCCTGATCCTGAAAAATAACATTCGGGGAGAAGAAATAGTTTCGGGTGCTTCTGTGTATGCTTCCCATATCCGGCTCCAGGTACATACCGGCATGTGCCGTGTATTTGATGCCGAGTCGTGAAGCGGCGTCATTGTACAGGCTCATGTTTGGCCGGTTGATGTGGTGTGCGGCAACTCCACCGTAGAATTTTTCATTGAAAGCCAGTATTCCGGAGGCAAAATCAACCCCGTGTGTCCAGTTGTTCTCCGGGGAAGGTTCATTGGGATCCGCAAATTCCAGTCTGCCCCAGTTGACATCATTGCGTATGTAGCCGGCCTGCAGACCGAAATGGATGCTGAGTTCACGACCGGCCTGCAGGTGATAGGCATATGCCCCGCTGATGCTGTTGCGCGTATAATAATCAAAGGGGTTGTCGGTGGTTGCTGAAAGTGCCACTCCGCCACTGAGGGCTTCAATGAAGGTGTCATAAGACAAAAAAGCGGTGGGAAAAGTTTCAGATCCGTATTGCCTGTGTTGGTAATTGATGCCTATGCGGGAGCAGGAAGCTGAACCGGCAAATGCAGGATTCAGGTAAACAGGAGCGGCAAAGAACTGTGAGAAAACCGGATCCTGGCCACGGGCCTGGTTTACGGGTGCCCACAGAAAAATCATTATAAGAAAGAGGAAGCCGGAAAGAGTTCCCTTCATTTGTAGTTTGATTATTGCGATGCCCTGATACAACGACAAAGGATCAGAAACAAGTATGCATTCAGGCTTGTTTTTGCTAATTTTGTGTCAGCTTCATGAAATACATCTGAAAGTGTTTACGCCAAATGTGAACAAAGGGTTGCATCCTGATTGGTTGTGTTTATACCCCGGGTAAAATATCATCCCCGCTTTCACGTTTTTTTATGAACTGAGCTCATTAATTTTCAACTGCCTGATGAATCTTTACAAGGTGTTTTTTATAGTGATTACAGCCTGGGCGACCGGCGTGTTGCCTGCCGGCAGTATCGCTTCAGAACTGTCAGTCAGCCATCATTTGTCATGGCAACCTGTGCAGGTATTTCCGGCTAACGAGGCAGCCCACATGGAGGTTCTCTATTTCGACGGTGCTGTTTTTTCCGATACCGTGCCTGAAATCCCGGTTTTCAGTCACCGGGTACGCGCTGAGGTCCCATTTTTTGTTCATCATTTTGAACTTCAAAATAAGACGTATACTGCCGTCAGCCAATATGAGGATGAGATCCTGCGTAAAGCCGGTTTCAGGCAGGACAGCATCCGTTTGCAGCCGGGGCAGTTAAGTACACGAAAGCAGCGGTTCAGTACATTGCAGTTTTACCCCTTTCGTTACGATGCGGCCGATGACAGCTATGAAAAGTTATTGTCTTTTACGCTGACCTATAGTCAGCAATATGACTCCGAGATTAAAGGGGGATATTCCGGATCGTACACAGACGAATCTGTGCTGAATAATGGCAGCTGGTACCGTGTGTGTGTGGATGAAACCGGAATATTCAAACTGGGTTATGAAGACCTGGAGCAACTCGGGATCAACCCGTCTTCTGTTCAGAAAGAACATATTCGTTTATTCGGTAACGGTTCAGGCATGCTCCCGGAAGCAAATCACGTATCTGTGGCAGACGACCTGAAAGAAAATGCCATTTATGTATCCGGTGACGCCACGGGTACCTTCGGCCCTGATGACTATATTCTTTTTTACGGACGATCACCCGACAGCTGGGAGTGGGATGATGAGGAGGAGCTGTTCCGCCACGAGAAAAATCTTTACACTGAAAAAAGCTGCTATTTTATCACTGTTGATAACGGTCCGGGTAAGCGCATTGAATCACAGCCCGCAATAGAGACCGCGGCAACCCATACCATCCGTAGTTTTCATGATTATGCCCTGCACCATGAGGAGTCGGAAAATATCATCGGCAGCGGTCGGGTCTGGTACGGAGAAAGTTTTAACTCTTCGGCCCCGAAGCACTTTTCATTTGACCTTCCCTCACAAAAGCCCGGGGCAGAAGTTGTGGTGGAGGCTGAGGTGGCTGCACGGGCTTCTGTACCGTCCCATTTTACCATTTCGGCCGGAGGAGAAGAAACGCAAATACAGGTAGCTTCTATCAATCCGGCCGATTATAATGGCTTTCAGGCCCGCTCTTCAGAAGGTGTACTTCGTTTTTCTCCTGATGCCTCAGGGGAGGTGTCTGTCAGGCTGGCGTACAGCCGGCCGGCTACCGGTACCCGCGGTTGGCTTCGATACCTGCGGATCAATGCATCCAGAAACCTTGTTTTCAGCGGACCCCAGATGGCCTTCCGGCACACCCGTCAACTGGGCCCGGGGCATATTTTCGAATACGTCCTGGAGAATGCCGGAGCTGGTGTTACTGTGTGGGATGTCAGTGACAGGTTCCGGATCCGGAAACAGGATGTCACCCTCAACGGCAGTGAGTTGCGGTTCCGGCTCCCGGGTGATAGCTTACGCGAGATGATCGCTTTCAATGGCAACTCATTCCTTGAGCCCTCTCTGAAGGGTCAGGTGCCCAATCAAAACCTGCACGGGATGGAATCTCATGATATGTTTATTGTTGTTGCCCCGGAGATGCTTGATCAGGCTGAGCGCCTGGCTTCCTTCCGGCGCGAAAACGACGGACTTTCTGTGGGTGTGGTTACTACGCAACAGGTGTATAATGAATTTTCGTCAGGAGCGGCCGACGTTTCTGCCATCCGCAACTTTATGAAAATGTTCTATGACCGGGCGGCAATGCCTGCAGAACTGCCAAAATATCTTTTGCTTTTCGGAAATGGCACGGTGGACAATAAGGATCTTCTGGGATACGGGGGCAACCTGATCCCGACCTACCAGAGTGAAGCTTCCCTGGCCCATCGTAACTCCTACATGACCGATGATTATTTCGGATTGCTGGCAGACCACGAAGGAGAGGGAGCGGAAGGGGTGCTTGATATCGGCATAGGGAGGCTCCCTGTCCGCACCCCGGAGGAAGCAGAGGTGATGGTGGATAAAATTCTTCGATACGAGCAACGTGTGCCCGGGATGGCACCTGATGCCAGGAGCCTCGATTATACGGGGGTAATATCGAATTATGCCGATTGGCGGAATACCATGGTGTTTGTAGCAGACGACGGGGATATTAATACCCATTTTAACCATGCCGAATTGTTGTCCGATATTGTCCGGAACAATCATCCGTCTTACAATGTGGATAAGATTTACCTGGATGCTTATCAGCTTGAAACTACTTCAGGAGGGGCCCGTTATCCTGAAGTGAACAGGGCCATCAATGAAAGAGTGAACAAAGGGGCATTGATGATCAATTATATCGGGCACGGAGGGGTGCGCGGACTGGCTCAGCAAAGGGTGCTCACCTTTGACGATATTTCCACCTGGAACAATAAATACAACATGCCGGTGTTCATGACGGCTACCTGCAATTTCAGCAGTTTTGACCAGCCTGATCCGGAAGATCTTTCAGCCGGCGTGCGCATCGTGCTAAAGCCAGAAGGAGGTTCAGCGGCCCTGTATACCACCACCCGCCTGGCCTGGTCAGGATCAAACCTGGTCCTGAACCGTAATTTTACGGAGCACATCTTTGAAAGAAATGATGCCGGGGAACACCATCGCCTGGGTGACCTGATAAGGATTGCCAAACGGGAGAGCAGCGGTGGTTCAACACCCATGCAGCTGAGGAATTTTGTTTTGCTGGGAGATCCCTCCATGCAGATGGCCTATCCTGAGTACCGGGTGGTGACTGAACAAATGCCGGATACCATTCGTGCCTTCCAGGAAGTGGAGGTCAGCGGGTATGTGGCAGACGGTTCGGGAAACAAACTGGCAGGCTATAACGGGGTATTGTTTCCGACAGTGTATGACAAAAAAAACGCTTACCAGACCCTGGGTAACAATCCCGGAAGTATGGAGGCTGAATTCAATGTGCGCAATGCCATTCTTTACAGGGGGATGGCCAGTGTAAAAGACGGGGATTTTTCTTTCCGGTTTGTGGTTCCCAAAGACATTGCCTATGATTACGGGCAGGGTAAGATCAGTTATTACCTGGATGACGGCAATACGGATGGAAATGGGTATTACCGCGATTTTACCATAGGAGGAACCCTGGATTCATTTCAGCCCGATTATGACGGGCCGGAGATCAGCCTTTTTATGAACGATACCAACTTCGTGTCGGGTGACCATACGAATGAGAATCCCATACTGCTCGCTTTTTTATCTGATGAAAGCGGAATCAATGTAACCGGAAGGGTGGGGCACGACATCGTGGCTTTCCTGAACGATAACCGGTCCGAACCCATACGGCTCAACAGCTATTATGAGGCAGATACGGATACTTACCAGAGCGGGCAGGTGGTTTATCCGTTTTACGGGCTGGAAGATGGTCGCCACAGTCTGACGCTCAGGGCGTGGGATGTGCATAATAACCCCGCCACGGCGACCATCGAATTTGTGGTGGGTTCTGCCGGAAGGCTTACCCTGAATGACCTGATGAATTATCCGAATCCTTTTTCCACGGAAACCTGGTTTACCTTTAATCACAACCAGGCTTTCAGTGAGCTGGATGTGCAAATTGATATTTTTGACCTGCAAGGACAGTTGGTTGACCGGATAATCCGTACGGTCAGTTCACCCGGATTCAGGATTGAGCCGATCAGGTGGGATGGTGTAAGCAATGACGGCCGTCCCCTGGCCAATGGGTTGTATTTATATCGGTTGACGCTGGAAAGTCCGGATGGCCAGCGGGCAGTTCAAACGGAAAAATTATTGCTGCTCAGGCAATAGCGGGCAGGTAGAAAATAATTCAGGAAAGGCAGGCAATATGCTTTTTTTTTAATCGTTATATTTGCACTTTTGCTAACCGGGGGGATACCTGAGGATATGGCCGGCTCCGCGGTGTAATTTACAGCCAGATTTGTTTATCAAAAATCGAGAATCAATGAAATCTTTTTTCACTGCTACTGTTGCCTTGTGTGTGATCCTGATAGCTGCCCAAACCGCTACTGCCCAGGATTATCGTGAAGTGCTGGGTCAGCGGGTGAATACAATCACCACCGCCGTCCCTTTTCTGATGATCGCCCCGGACGCCCGTGCCGGTGCGATGGGAGATGCTGGTGTGTCTTCTGCCCCCGACATCAACTCCATGCACTGGAATCCGGCCAAATATGCGTTTATGGAACAGGACTTCGGGTTGGCGATGAACTACACGCCCTGGTTGCGTTCGCTGGTCCCGGACATCAACCTTTCCTACCTTACCGGGTATCGCAGACTGGATGACCTGCAGACCATTGCGTTTTCCATGAAATATTTCACCCTCGGGGATATCAATTATACCG
>SKUN01000016.1 GCA_007129945.1 Bacteroidales bacterium | reverse complement strand
CCCTGCAATCACGCAATTTTTTGTTATGGAGGCTGGCTTTTTTAACCCGTTCTTTGGCCAGTTTTTTGATGTTGGCCATCTCCTTACGGTCCTTCTCCGATTGCAGTATTTTTTTCAGTAGCGCTTCTGCCACTTCGGGATGCATATGGAGGTAATTATCCAGGCGCCTTTTTAAAATATCGGCGATATAGTTCCTGATGGTGGTGCCGCCGGGCTCCATGTGCTGCGAGCCAAGTTTGGTTTTGGTCTGAGACTCAAACACCGGTTCCTGGACTTTAATGCTCACTGCCACCATGATGGAGGTCTTGATGTCGTTGGCATCAAAATCTTTCTTGTAGAATTCACGGATGGTTTTGTTCAGCGCTTCCCGGAAAGCAGCCTGATGGGTGCCTCCCTGGGTGGTGTGTTGGCCGTTTACAAAAGAATAGTATTCCTCACTGTACTGGCTGTTGCTGTGGGTAAAGGCAAACTCCAGTTCATCCTCATGGATGTGAATAATGGGGTAGCATACCGGACTGTCGATCTGTCTGGAAAGCAGATCCATCAGCCCGTTCTGAGACTGCAGTTTACGGCCGTTGAAAAGTATGGTAAGACCGCGGTTCAGAAACACATAGTTCCAGAGCAACTCCTCGATATATTCATCAATAAAGCGGAACTTCCCGAAAATGGTCTCGTCTGGGACGAAGGTGACGCGGGTTCCGGTGCGTTTTTTTACGGCCTCCGTTTCTTCCTCCTTAATCAGCTTCCCCAATGAAAAATCGGCCCTTTTGGCCTTGTTTTCACGGATCGACTCGATGGTAAAGGAATGGGAGAGGGCGTTAACCGCCTTTGTGCCGACCCCGTTCAGCCCCACAGTTTTTTTGAAGACCTTGCTATCGTACTTGGCCCCTGTATTGATCTTTGACACGCAATCAACGACCTTTCCAAGGGGGATACCCCGTCCGTAATCCCGGACGGTAACCTGTCGCTCGTCAATGATGACTTCGATGGTTTTGCCAAACCCCATGACAAACTCATCGATGGCGTTGTCGATCACTTCTTTGATCAGGACATAAATCCCGTCATCCTGTGAGGCCCCGTCACCCAGTTTTCCGATGTACATGCCGGGACGGAGCCTGATATGCTCTTTCCAGTCGAGGGTGCGGATGGTATCTTCCGAATAGTTCTCTATCATTGTCTTATGCCAGATTTTGCTGCAAAGATACAAATATTGAACCGCTGATCATGCGGTATTTTACTCCGAAGGCTCATAATCAAACAGGCGTTTGCTCTTTATGAAGGCGGACACATACCGCGGTACCATTTCTTCCCAGGAAGGATCATTGTTTTTGATTTTATGGAGTACGATGTGTGAGAACCAGGGCAAAACCTCTTTCCTGTATTCCGGGATATCCATTATGTATTGATTATCTGTAAGATGATGATATAGATGTCTGACGTTATCGTTTACCGGGATGTCAGACAGTGTCAGTACCGGGGATTCAGGCGATTGTTGCCCGGGATACACATAAACCCTCAGGTTATCCGTAAACAGCCGGCCAAATGCCTCAAGGATTCCTCCCCTGAGTTCCCTGTAATACCTTTCATCCAGCACTTTCTTAAAGGTAAGTGCACCCATTACCATGCGGATATTGAACAGGCGGAATCGCTGAAACCAGCCCGCAAGCTTATAGAACTCCCGGAAATTGGAAACCATCACATTCTGACCCATCCCGCTGAGAATGTCTACCCGGTCCAGGAAGTCCCGCTCATCAAAACTTCCTTTCTCAATAAGGTTGTTGAGCGTGATCTCACAGATTACCTCGGTATTGAGATCTTCTTTCCGGTATCCCACTTCTTCCTTGAACAATGCAAACCCGTTTTTCAGCATGTCAAACCCGGCATGGGTAATCGGACGGAAACTTCCCCTCAGCACCATGATGTTTTTTTTGTAAAGCATATCAGCCGGTTGCTGTACCTGGCCGTGACGGTCAAACATGGCGGCTGGAGTCATGCCGTTTTTCACCAGCTGAACAGCCAGGAGCCGGTTGTCGACGTAATCCAGTTCCGGTCCCCGCATACTGATCATGTCGATCTCGATGCGATCTGGGGAAATGTCTTCAAGTAAAGACTGCAGAAAACTATTTGGATACTGGTAATTGTAATAGCAGGCATAGATGAGATTCACCCCGAGAACGCCAAGGGTCTGTTGTTGCTGCACTCCGTCATTTTCCAGCAACCTTACATGGACAATCACTTCATTATGAGCTGATCCGGGACGGAGCTGAAAGCGGACTCCCAGCCAACCGTGGGCCTCGTTGTCTTTCCGGTAATTCAGGGTAGCCACTGTGTTGGCGAAAGCAAAAAAGCGGGTGTTGCTTCCCCGGTCTTTTAAAAGGTCGGTCAGACTGCTGTATTCCTTATCCAGCATCTGTACCAGCCGCTCTTCGCAAACATAACGTCCGGCCCGGCTTTTACCGTAGAGGTAGTCACTGAACTTCATGTCGTAAGCTGAGACCGTACGGGCAACAGTGCCGGAGGCCCCCCCGGACTGAAAAAACCACCTGGCCACTTCCTGGCCTCCGCCAATTTCTGCAAAAGACCCGTAAATGCTGTTATCCAGGTTGATGAACAGTGCTTTCCTGCTGCTGTCCCAAACTTCTTTTTCGATTGGTGTGTCGGGCATATACAAGCGTTAAATGGCGATCACCCAAATTTAACAGAATAAACCCAATATCCATAAAATTGTTTTATTTTCGTCTTTTGACTAAAATAGTGGAATTATGCAAATTCTGGTTACCGGGAGCCGCGGTCAGCTTGGCATGGAACTGCAATCTCTTGCGGAGCATTATTCAGACTACCGGTTTTTATTTACTGACAGGGCCTCTCTGGATGTGACGGATGGCGAGGCTGTCCGGAAATTCTTTAAAAATCAGCGCATAGACTGCCTGATCAACTGTGCCGGTCATACGGGTGTTGACCAGGCTGAGGCCGATGTGGAAAGCGCACACCTTGTAAACGCCAAAGCTGCCAGTCATCTGGCCGAAGCCTCCGGCAAGGCAGGGGCGCTGATGATCCATCTTTCCTCGGATTATGTGTTCGACGGCAAAGGATGTCGCCCTTATACCGAGGGTGATTCTGCCAATCCCAGGTCCGTTTACGGGAAGAGTAAACTGGATGGTGAGCTGGAAGTCCTGTTCAATGCCAAACGGTCGGTCATTTTTCGCACTTCCTGGCTTTATTCTTCGCACGGCAATAACTTTTTGAAGTCAATCCTCCGTCAGGCCTCCGCAAAAGATGAGCTTAAAGTGGTTTACGACCAGGTTGGCACGCCTACCTACGCGCAGGACCTGGCCAGAACCATCCTGGATTTGCTGCCTGCTTTTCCACCCCGTATACGCGGCGAAATTTACAATTACAGCAACGAGGGAGTGGCCAGCTGGTATGATTTTGCCCGCGCTATTCTGGAAATGAAAGGATCTGCCTGCCGGGTTATTCCGGTTACCACAGCTGAGATGCCTGTGGTGGCTGCGCGCCCCCATTACAGTGTACTGAATAAAGGCCGGATTAAAAAGGATTTCGGTGTTCAGATTCCTTATTGGCGCGACAGCCTTGCGAAATGTCTTTCTGAAATCTGATCCCTGCGATCCGCAAAAGTCAGGCGGTTTCACATACCGGCCCGACCGGGGCTGTTGCCGGTCAGGAAATCGGTTCCTGCTGCGAATATTTGGCTGCCGGAAATGTGACAGCACCCTGATTATTTGACTTTATACAGTTGCCACCAGGGGATCCGTGGGTTGTTATGGTGTTCCCTGTGATAACCGAAAAAATAACAGCTAAGCATGGCCCAGGTGTGATTCTTTGCCTGGGTTCTTGCCTTGTGCTTTCCCATTTCAGCCGTATGCGGCAGGCGATGCGGCCAGTAAACCCCGACCCAGAACAGCTGCAGGGTCCCCAATATTGCAGGCAGGGCCCAGTACAATAGCGCATTAAGTTCATTTACCCCGGGTATCAGGAGTAAAAGGTTATAAAATATAGCCATGACCACCAGCTGGAGGATGGTTACATACCTGTACATAAAAACAGCCCACCATTTCCAGAAGTTCTGTGACCCGGCATAAAAATCGGGATCTCCTTCCGT
>SKUN01000117.1 GCA_007129945.1 Bacteroidales bacterium | reverse complement strand
TGTAATGGCTAATCGGCAAAATGTCACAACGCATCAGCTTCTGAATCGAACTGCAACTACAAATGCTTCTGCACCTCTTCCACCACCTCGGGCAGATCCATGCCCAGGTCTTTCAGGTGCTCAATGGTCGGAATACCGTCCATGGTCCAGCCACGGCGCTTGTACACCGCATCCACCAGGCTTTCATACCGCTGCTCACGATACTTGCGCATGGCAGCCATTTTTTCCTCCGTTGATTTACCGGCGGGATCAAACCCGGCCTCCTCCTTCAGTTGCTTGTCGTAACGATCGGCACGGGATTCATATTCCTCCACGGTCACAGGGCCTGCGGCGCGATAAGGCTGGGCATCATGAATCCGTTTGCCAAATCCGCGACGGAGGTTGAATACACGCTGGAAATTATACACCCGCTCACTCTGACGGATCAGTTCTTCCTTGTCAAATGGCTTTCCGGTGACCCCTTTGTAAATGGCCACATAGTTGTCCACGTGCTCAGGGATCTTATGGGGCTCATCGGCCTCAGCGTTACTCTCCGGAACCACATCATTCCAGCAAAGCTTGCAAAGCCCCTGAAGACCGAACCATGTCCGGAACATTGGCATATAGTGCAGTGCCTCTGCCTTGTCCTCAAAACTCGGGATCTGGTTATTCACCATATCCATAAAGATTAACCAGGCTTCATCATGCTGCGGACCCTTATTGGTCATGGCATAACCGCCCTGCTGTGCCAGGGATTCCTTAGACACATACTGGGAGTACTCCAGCCCTTTGTTCTCCATGGCAATGTCGTTGAGAAATTGGGGATCGCCCCAGCCTTTCTCAATGAACATCTCCTTCATCTTCCGGACACCCAGTCCGGCCACCTTGCCAAAGCCTTCGCCACGGGCAAGCTGATGCAGCAGTTCCAGTGAATCCTCCTTGTTGCCGAAATTCAGCTCAAGGCCACCGGTACGCTCCTTATTCAGGATGCCATTTTCATAGCACTCCATAATGAAGGCGACGATCGTACCCCATGTAATGGTGCAGATACCATAAGTATCGCAATAAAAGTTGGCTTCAATAATATATTCAGGATCGAAGATGCCCAGGTTGGCACCCAATCCGGCCGCATTCTCATATTCCGGCCCGTCAACGATCACCTTGTCACCTTTGTAAGGCCCGGTTTTCAGCGGAAAGTCATCCACACCTTTGGCGCATGACATGGTACAACCGATCCAGCAACCATCGGGCACATTTTGGGTAAAGTATTTGTCACGGAACACATCCGAGTGGATCTTCAGGCCGTCGTCATGACTTCCATATTTGAAGTTGTGTACCGGGAGCAGGTCATAGTCATTCATCACATTGACAATATTCGCCGTACCTTTTTTACGCATCTGGCACTGATGGTCATCCAGTTCACGCATCTCACGGTTAAAGCGACGGCCGCGTTCCTTGATCTTTTCCAGGTCAGCCACATTGTTCATGTTACCGGTCACGCCTTCAACGCGAGACACGATGGCTTTGATCTTTTTGTCGCGCATCACGGTACCGATACCGCCACGTCCGGCCTGCTTCAGGCGGATTTTCTTGCGCTTCACATCATAAAACGTGAAGTTGAGCATACCGATCAGCGAATGCTCTGCCGCAGCACCTGAAGAAACGATACCAATATTTTTGGCATCTTTCTCATCATCGGCAAACATCTCGGTAAGCTCCTCCCCCAGAATATGGGAGTCGGTGGACAAACCGGGGTCCTCGAAGATTTCGATCTTCTCCCCTTTGGCATCAATGTAAATAATCACATCCTTTTCAGCCTTGCCCTGCAGCTCAAGCGCATCATAACCCGAAAACTTCAGAAACGGGCCGAAATATCCGCCCACATTCGAATCCATAACAGAATCGGTCTGCGGAGAAAGCGATACCACCAGCGATTTACCGGCACCGGCATACTGGGTGATCCCCGCAATCGGACCGGGAGAAATAATGATCTCATTTTCCGGATCGTTCCATTTGGTCTTTGGGGTGGTGGCATCCCAGAGCAGACGAAGTCCGTAGCCTTTACCGCCCACAAACTTCTCTTTCACCTGTTCAGGAACATCCTTATCCTTGATTTCATTGTTACCAACATTTATATACAGGACCTTGTCCGTATATCCCCTTTTCAAAGGCGTCTTTTTGTAATTCACCTCCTTGAGGATGTTCCGTTTTGCTTTTAATTCTTCGATATTCATATATTTTCCCTTTACGTTAAACGGTTAATTATTCAGTGGTTACAAAACTACAAAAATTCATCAATCCGCATACTTTATAAAGTTTTTCTGCCCTGCGCATCCAAAAAAAACACCTGCCACGGAGTAAAATGTATCAAAATGAACCCGTCATATCGGATATTATCCATTATTCATATAAGCACGATGGCTTTTCGCCAAATTTTTGCAGGGCGGGATGGAGGCAATTTTTTTTATAACTACCTTTGTATATAGCATCAATAAAGAGATACAAGGATTATTCATTCGTTTTTATACCTGCTGTTATGTGTCGTCGTTCCGGTTTTTTTGTACTGCTTTCCCTGGCAGGCGTAGTTATCATTTTCCTGCTGACATTTTCCCGTTCAGCAGAAGAATCTGAAAGGTCTTACAATGAAGGCTTCCTGAAGCAATATGGCATCTACGCCCTTGCACACCCCGAAGATCTTGAATTTGCCGGCGAATCAGTGCCAATGGGTCAGCTGGAGGTCATGGAGCGCTTCGATCGGGAATTGCTGGTCAACACCTACTGGCAATCCTCCACCATGCTGTTTTTCAAGCGAGCACACCGCTGGTTTCCCGTTATAGAACCCATTCTGGCAGATTACGGGGTGCCGGATGACTTCAAGTACCTGGCCGTGATCGAGAGCAGCCTGATGAACGCGGTATCCCCCGCCGGGGCCACAGGTTACTGGCAGATACTCCAGGGTACGGCCCGCGATCTGGGGCTTGAAGTGAACAACTACGTAGATGAGCGTTATCATGTGGAAAAATCCACCGCTGCAGCCTGCGAATATCTGCTGGACGCAAAAGAGAGGTTCGGCACCTGGACCCTGGCAGCCGCCGCCTACAATATCGGCAACGCCAGACTCAGGCGAATTATGGAAAACCAGCGGGTCGACACCTACTATGACCTCCACCTGAATGAAGAAACCGCCCGTTATATGTTTCGCATCCTGGCGGTGAAAACCATCATGTCGGAACCAGCTTCCTCAGGCTTTCATTTCCGGGAGGAAGATCTTTACCCGAAACCGGAATACACCATCTTAGAGGTAGATACCACCATCAACGACCTGGTTGATTTCGCCTTTGCCCACGATATTACTTACAAGGACCTTCGCGAAATGAATCCCTGGCTCAGGCGCTACGAACTGCCCAACAGCTCAGGCAAAACCTATGAGATCAAGATCCCGGTTAACGGAGAGGATATGGCCCATTAACTGCCGGAACCTGCCACACCAGTCACAGTAGCATGCCACATCAGACCGGAATGGCCCTCCCTGGAGGAGGTTGTAAATTTTTCCGGGCTATGTAAGATGAAGTTTGTATTTTTGCGACCCAATCTTAACCAAACCAACCATCTTACATTCTCTCTTCTATGGAAGCTATTTCGGACCAACTATCCAGCGTTCACATTCTGAATCAATTCTGGCTGACTTTCCTCATGGTGATCAGCATGGTACTGGTGGCCCGCACCTTCGTGGCAGGCACACGGTACTCCCCCATCCTTATCATTGTGGTTTTCGGATTGCTGATGGGCCTGATCCTGGTGTCCACCGGGCTGGCCACTCCGGGACTTTCTGAATTCCCCATTGTCGGACTGGGCAGCCGGGTCACCGTCACCGCCCTGATGGCCTCATTCTTTGTCGGAGGGCAAGAGATCCGCAAACTGGTCACCAACCAAAAAATCAACCCCAAAGATATCGTAGTACCCTCCTCACAGGAGATATTCCTGGGCACCAAGGCCACGCAATTCATGTTCCTGGTGCGGGCATTCTTTATCCTGATCGGTATCGAGGCGTTGAAGCGGGTGATCGTCGGCCACAACACCGGAGACGAGCTCGACCATTATTATCCACTGCTGGGTTATCTCGGCCTGGTGGCCTCCATTATCCTGA
>SKUN01000104.1 GCA_007129945.1 Bacteroidales bacterium | reverse complement strand
TCCAGCAAGGCCCGAAGATCCGGTTGTGTAAATCCGGTCTGCGTAGGTGGCGCTCTTCAGCGGAGGAACAATGCAATTGGTGGTGAACAAAATGGGACCGTTGAATTTTTCAAACTCCTCCCTTTGCTTCCACCAGGAGTTTCCGTAGTTGCCCACAAAGTGATCATATTTTTTGAAGGCAGGATAGTAGTTGGCGGGTAACATTTCACTGTGGGTATACACATCAACTCCTGTACCGCTGGTTTGTTCCAGCAGGTCTTCCATGTCGCGCAGGTCGTGGCCGCTGATCAGAATGGCCGGATTATTCCTCACACCGATGTTGACGCTGGTAATTTCCGGGTGACCGTATTTGCCGGTATTGGCTTTGTCCAGCAGGGCCATGACATCTACCCCTTTGCTTCCGCATTCAAGTACCATGGCTGTAAGGTCATCTGCACCCAGTTTGTCGTCCAGCGTAGCTGCCAACCCTTTTTGCATGAAAGCGTTCACTTCTTTATTGATTTCACCAAGGTTGTCCGCATGCTCTGCATAGGCAGCAATCCCCTTGATCCCATAGATCAGCAGCTCACGCAATGAACGGATGTCTTCGTTTTCCGTCATTTGCAGTACACCGACCTCCCCGGCTTTACTTTCAAATTCTTCCGGTGTGGAGGCCTCCCACAAAGCTGCTGCGGGCAGCTGTTCCCTGTTGATTGTTATCCCGGCGTTCTGAATTTTTCTGATCAGTTCATTACGCAGGGCAAATCCTTCCACGAGTTTTTCATTGAAGCGCTCTTTGTCAAAGTTGGCGTTGGTGATGGTCATAAACAGGGTTTCCATCACATAACGGTCGACCTTGTGATCAGTGATACCGTTTTCCCTGGCAATGTTGGCGTACACCGACAGACCTCTGAGGAAATACATGGCCACATCCTGGATCCCCGCTACTTCGGGCTCCTTACCGCAGACGCCTTTAATGGTGCATCCTGTGTTTTTTGCGGATTCCTGGCATTGAAAACAAAACATACTCATAGTTTCTCTTTTTTTGGGTGATTAATTGTAAATTTAGTGAATTATATCCATTCTTCCTGAATGATCTTTCCCTGTAAACTGACCGTAATGGCTTTTACCGGCACTTTTCGTCCCGCCTTATCTGCTGCTTTTTGCGCCAGCTGGATGAGTCCGGTACAGCATGGCACCTCCATAACCATCACTGTCAGTGTGTTTATTTCGGCCTGATCGATCATACCGACCAGTTTGTCAACGTACAGGTCTTTTCCCTGGTCGAGCTTCGGGCAGGCAATGGCCAGGCCTTTTCCATTAAGATACTTGCTGTGAAAGTCGCCCATTGAGAATGCCACACAATCTGCTGCCAGCAGCACATCAGCTCTCTGGAAGTAGGGTGCCTGGGGGTTCACCAGGTGCATCTGCACCGGCCATTGTCTGAGTTGGGAGGGCTGATCCGTGTTGTTGGGGGCGGATGAATTTTCTGCTCCGATTTGCGGGCTGTCAAAATTCATCATCCTGGAACCGGGGCATCCGCCGCCGAGGTGTTCCTTTACTGAAGCGGTCGCTTCTTTCACTGCGTCCTTCGTGTTCATTTCTTTGTGGTTATTGTTGGATTTTAATTTTGATAAATCAATGTGTGGTGCATGCTGTTGCAGGTATTCAATGCCTTGTTGTACATACTCAGCCTGGTTGTGATCAATCAGATGATTCAGGTGTGCCATCACCGTGGATTCACCCTTGGGCAGAATTCTTTCCAGGACCCTGATCTCGTCATAAGGTTCGGCTTCCCGTTCTTCAAGGGTGATGGCCCCTGTCGGGCACTCGGGGATGCAAGCTCCCAGTCCGTCGCAATACAGGTCACTGATCATCCTTGCTTTTCCGTCGATCATTTGCAGGGCTCCCTCGTGGCAGCCTTCCACGCACAATTCGCAACCGTTGCAAAGGTCTTCGTCTATTTTAATAATGGTACGCTTCATAGTCGGTCTGAATTAGGTATTTGTGTTAATGGCGATGTTGGTTAAACTGACGCCAGTTTTTTATTATTCATGTATTGTTTGAATTCTTCATTGAACTTTCTGTCGAGCCCTCCGAAAATACACCGGTCAAAAGGGCAATGCATGCAATCCATTTTGCATGGACTTTCCTCAAGTTCCCCTTCCATACTGCTGTAGATGTCCATCAGGGAGATATCTTCTGCTTTTTTCCCCATAACAAAACCTCCCCTGGGCCCTCTCACAGAATGCAGGAATCTGTTTTTAGCGAGGTGCTGGAGAACTTTTGCCGTATGGTTTTTTGAATAACCAGTGGCTGCAGCAACCTGCTGCACGTTCATCTGCACATTGCTCCTTGCAATAACCACCATGCTGTGGATGGCAATTGCAGCGGCTTCAGATATGTTAAATATTTTGCTCACAATGCTTATATAGGAAAAACAGTATTTGAATACGCAAATGTAATAATATTTTTTTGACACAAACAAATAAATCGGTATTTATTTTCCTAAATAATCTTAAAATACGGTTAAACAATAAATTCCTAAATTTGTTAATTAATTATTCAATGGCATAAACCCTTTTTTCTGGTATTAACCCGTGTATCACATAATGCAAATTCGATTATTACTTAATAAACACCCAATTATCACTTAGTATAAACCCGATCATTACTTTTTATAAAACCAATAATCACTTAGTATAAACCCAAAAAAATTAAACATTATGCTATCAAAAAAAATGCTGGATATTCTGAATAAACAAACTGCCAAAGAGGTATATGCATCCCATTTATACCTATCGATGGCGTCATGGGCTGAAGCAGAAGGCCTTGATGGTATTTCGGAATGGTTCTACGCTCAGTCAGAAGAGGAACGTGAGCACATGATGAAGTTTATAAAATACGTCAACGAAAGAGGCGGGCATGCAGAAATCCCCCAGGTGGACAAGCCTCCGAAGAAGTTTCCGGGGGTCAAACAAGCCTTTGAGGCTGCCCTTGAGCATGAGCAGATGGTTTCTGCCGCGATCAATGATATTGTTGAGCTGGCACTGAAAGAAAAGGATTATGCCACCAATAACTGGATTCAGTGGTTCGTGGAAGAACAACGGGAAGAAGAAGCCTCTGTACAGGCGATCATCGATAAGCTCGAGTTGCTTGGCGATCGCGGACTCTATGTGTTTGACCGCGACATTATGTCAATGCGGGGGCATGAATAACATATGGTGTAATGATTTATAAAAAAAGCCGGGGCGTGCTCCGGCTTTTTTTGTATTTTTATATAGCTTTCTGTTCAATAATTTCTTCGTTAATTACCCATGGGGGAGGTTGCCAACAGGCGTTTGAGAAAAATGACACGCGGGATACTGCGCTGGATGCTCCGTATTCTCCTGGGGTTAATCCTGCTGTTGTTGCTCATTTCGCTGGCCCTGCAATTTCCTGCGGTTCAGACAACCCTTGTCAATAAGGTCACCGGCACCATTGCTGAGCGAACCGGGACAGCAATCAACGTGGACCATGTGGGCATCCGCTTTCCGAAGGCCGTCAGTATCCGGGGTCTCTTTGCAGAGGATCTGCAGGGCGACACGTTGATTTATGCAGATGAGTTACAGGTAGATCTGAGGCTGACGGCCCTGTTGCGGAAACGAATAGATGTGAATCGTATTCAATTATCCGGGGCAACAGTCAATATGACACGGGTGCAGCCGGACAGCCTGTTCAATTATACCGTCATTTTACAAGGGCTCTCAGGGAATCAGGAGGCACAGGGGGAGGGATCCGGTAAAGTTGAGGCAGACCAGGACAGGAGTCAGGAAAGTTGGGATTTTAATGTCCGGAATGTGGTATTGGAGAATATCCGGTTTCGCTTTGCAGATCATTTTTCCGGAATTGACCTCCGGGTCGTGCTTCGGGGTTTCCGCACCCGCCTTGATGAACTGAACCCGGAGTTAATGCGATACCACACAGGAACGACCCACCTGGAAGAATTATCGGTAGAGCTTACAACCTCTGAACGGTCGGTCCCTGCCGAACCACCTGCTGAAGACGTGCCAGGTCCGCCGGATATTGCGATCCGGCAGCTGCTGGCCGACCATATTTCTTTTCAGTATGAGGATGAAAGCGGGTTCTTGCTTTTAACTGAAATGAAAGCCCTTGACCTGATCCCTGATCTGATTGACCTTAAAAACTCCCATTACGCCCTTGAGAGGCTGATAGTTGACGGGTGGACCACAGATATACGGCAGTCTTCCGGAGATAAACGGCAGCCTTCCGGGGGGGAGTTTGTGCCGGCTGAGGCACAACCGCGGGTTACGGACGGGGAATCTCCTGACTTGTTTATGTTTCGCTGGGATGAGATCATGCCGGTCAGTGTTACGGCAAACCTGATTCATCTTTCCGGGATCAATTTCTTGATGCAGGATCTTAACCCACCCGTGAATCCTGAAGAAGTCGGATTTGATCCGGCAAATTTCCGGTTTTCGGATGCAGAACTTCTACTGGAAGATCTGATGGTCTCTCCGGATACACTGGCTGTGGATCTGAAACATCTGGGCGGTAAGGAATCCGGAGGGTTTTTATTGCAAAATTTATCTGCAGGGATTTTCCTTGGAGAAGACAGCCGGCTGGAAAATTTTGCACTGGAAACCGGGGGGAGCATGCTTAAAGGTGATTTCCAGTCATCAGTTTCCCTGCTTAAACTGCCGTCACAAATACCGGGTGATCACCGTCTGGATATCAGATTCCCCGAAGGGCGGATCGGACAAGACCTGCTTACTTTTATCCCGGAACTAGCGTTTTTCTTTCATGGCGATCTTTCCTCACCGGTAAACTTTGGATTGGTTGCCCGTGGCAGGGTAAATGACCTGCAGCTGGAAACACTGTATGCGAATATACCTGCTGTTTTCAACGTCCGTTTCCAGGGTCGCGTCCGCGGCCTGCCTGATTCGGCGCAACTGTTAGCTGACATCCCGGAGATATTTCTGGAGGCCAGTCCGGGATCACTCCTTGCTTACCTCCCTGACAGCCTGCACCCAAAGGGATTGGAAATGCCGGATACGCTCCGGCTTTCGGGCAGTTTTACTGGAGGACCGGCGGATTTTGCTGCAGAGGCTGATGTCAGCATCGATTTTACCACCATTTCGACTGCATTGAACTACAAACAGGAGGATGACAGGCCATTGTGGGATGCCTCATTGGAGCTCATAAGTGAACAACCATTGGCGGTGATCGGTCAGGGGGAAATGGTTCGGGATATTTCGGCCACTTTTGCTGCTACAGGGAAAGGATTTGATCCTGCCACAATGGATCTGGACCTGGAAGGCCGGATTGATTCCGTGTGGTACAGTGGTTATGTATACCGAGGCCTGGATATAAATGCCCTGGCTGAAGGAGGACAAACAGAGCTTCGCATGGCTTATGAAGATGAACACCTTGTTTTTGACCTGATGAATGATATGATTTTCGATGAGGCAATTCAGTCGGGCCAGCTGGACTTGCAGCTAACCCACCTGAATGCCCGTGAACTTGGCTTTACGGAAAAGTTGATTGCGGTGCAAAGTCATTTGCTGGCAGATTTTGACTTCAGGGAGGATGATGATTTTCCCCTGGGATCTTTACGGCTGCAGGACACTTATGTGCTGCTTGACCGGGAGGTGTTTTCTCTGGACAGCTTGCTCATCCAAAGTTCCAAATCAAACAATCAGTATTTGCTGGAGGTCAGTTCCCCGCTGATAAACGGCCATTATTCCGGGAATATCTCACCGGCAAGGGTTCCGGGTGCGGTAACCGGCCACCTGGGCACTTATTTGGAGGAAGACGATGATCCAGACCTGGAATATGCCACATTTGAGATGGCTTTCAGAATGAATCCCTCTCCCTACATCTCTGAATTGCTGTTTCCCGGGATGACATCTTATGAGCCCTTTGACATAATGGCTGAGTTTGATGGCCGGAGTCGTCATTTTATGGTTGATGCGGATATCCCCGAGATGCATATTTCCGGGTTTCATTTCCGCGATTTTACTGCCCGGGTCGATTCAGACCCGGACGGACTCAGTTTCGATGTGGGACTCCCGCACCTGGAAACAGGGGATATCACGTTGACCAATTTCGGACTGGGAGGCAAGGTCGTGGATCAGAAGGTCAATTTTGATCTTTCTTTTGATGACCGGCATGCAGAAAACTGGCTCAGTTTGTCCGGCCAGGTCGGGCAACAGGACACCCTGACGGAGATTATTTTTGACCCCGAAGCGGTTATCAATCGTCAGGAGTGGCACATAGACCCGGATCACTTTCTCCGTTGGGGGAATTCGGTACTGTGGGTGAATAATTTACATATGCGCAATGAGGGAAAATTGTTTTCATTTCAAAGCAGTGATCCGGATGATCCCCACACGCCCCTGGAAATCATCATGGAAAATATCAACCTGGGAGCGTTTGACCTGATTGGTGACGCACCTGTGGCGACAGGACTGCTGAATGGTCGCATTACTGTATTTGATTTATTTGATAATCCGACCTTTACTGCCGGGCTGACCGTGGATGAAATGGGATTTGGCGAGGATACCCTCGGTGATGTGAGTCTTGATGTAATCAGTCCGGATCCGGGATTATTTGAGGTTACAGCTTCCGTCAGCGGGTATGGCAACAGGGTGGATGTGCAGGGCAGTTATCTGGTTGCTGAACCACCACACCTGGATCTTCAGCTTGAACTGGCCAGCCTGGAATTGTCCACACTGGAGGCACTTGTCTCTGAAGAACTGACCAATATGCGTGGAAATGTTTCAGGAAACCTTGAAGTTGCCGGTGATCCGTCAGACCCTGAAATCCGGGGCAATATAGGGTTTCAGGATGTGGGTTTTCACGTGGCTTTTCTGAATGTGGCCTATACCATACCGGAAGAAACCATTGTGTTTGACCGGCACCGGGTCAGCTTTGACCGGTTTTCGCTGGTTGATCCCAGTAACCGTGAAGCAACCCTCGACGGGTATGTGGATTTTTCTTCCCTTGATGATATCCGGTTTAACCTATCTCTTTCATCCAGGAATTTTCTGGCCCTTGATCTTCCCAGGGGAGAAAACGAGCTGTTCTTCGGCCGGCTGTTAATCGACACTGATCTGAATATGGAAGAAGGACTTTCCAGACCTGTGATAGAGGGACAATTGTCGCTGAACCAGGGGTCAACTTTTGCCTTTATTGTGCCCCAGTCGGCCCCGGAGGCCATTGGCGATGATGGTATTGTGGAGTTTGTTTCTTTTGATGATGGTGTATTTGCCGGATTATTGGAGCGCGAGCCTGAATCTGAGCCATTGAGATCCCCCTTTCAGAATCTGGATCTGAGTGTCAATGTGGAAATTGACTCCCGGACAAATGTACGGTTAGTGCTTGACGAAGCGGCCGGGGATGAGCTTGAACTCAGGGGAGGTGGCCTGGTCACCTACGGGATAGATCCGGGAGGTCGTATCAGTTTGTCGGGCAGGTATCAACTGACCGGCGGGGCCTATCAGATGACCTTTTATGATGTGATACGCAGGAACTTTCAGATTGTCAGTGGAGGCCAGATTACCTGGACGGGAGATCCCCTGGAGGCTGATGTGAATATCTCTGCTGTTTACAGTGTGCGTACTTCAGCGGCTGAGCTGCTGTTATCGCACAGTGTGGATCAGCCGGAGCAGGCACGAAGGCAACAATATCCGTTTGAAGTATACCTGAATATGGAAGGCGCCCTGATGCAGCCTCAGATCAGTTTTGAGATCAGATTGCCGCAAGAGCACCGGGGGGCTATGGACGGACGGTTACAGGCGCGTTTGAATGAACTGAATCAGAACGAATCGGAACTGAATAAGCAGGTATTTGCCTTGCTCATCATGGGTAATTTTATCCAGGACAACCCCCTGGCCGCTGTGGGAGCAGGCCCGGGTCTGAGTTCGACTGCGCGCAGCAGTGCAAGCAGTATTTTGTCGCAGCAGCTGAACCGGCTTTCAGACAGGTATATCAAGGGGGTGGATATCAGTTTTGATCTGTCTTCTTACGAGGCTTATGAAGATGGGCAGGTAGCAGGGCGGACCGAATTGCAGATGGAGGTATCACGTGATTTTCTGGATGAACGATTGCGTATAACTGCGGGAGGTAACATTGAACTGGAGGATGAAACCAGGCGGCAGGTTAATCCTTCGGATATTGCAGGGGATTTTTCAGTGGAGTATTTACTGACTGCTGACGGAAGGTTTACACTAAAAGGCTACAGGGAAAGGAAATACCAGGATATTTATGACGGAGAGCTTGTGGAAACAGGACTCTCTTTAATCTTCAGACAAACATTCAATACATTCAGGCAACTCTTTAATCGCAAAGAGGAAGAAATTCGTCCTGCTGATAATAATGAATAAATAAATGACTGTAATAACCAGGATAGCATATGGTCAGTTGCGCAATTTGAGGTATATATTGCCGGCGCTCATGCTCTTATTTGCCGGGGGTTGCACAGGCTTGCGTAACCTCGGGGAGGGAGAAAAACTATACACCGGGGGGGAGATTCACATTGAGGAGTCAATAAACATTGAGGATGACCGGAATGTGGAAAGTGAGCTGCAGGGGGTATTGCGGCCCATCCCCAATTCTTCTTTTTTTATTTTCCGTCCTCGGTTGTGGATGTACCAGGTATCCGGGGAGCCCACAGGAAGGGGCTTGCGTTACTGGATGCGGGAACGCCTCGGGGAGGCTCCTGTGTTGTTCAGGGATGTGTCTGTGGAGCGCAATATGCGATTGATCGATAACCGCTTGTATAATCTCGGCTATTTTGATTCCGACGTGCAGCACAAGCTGGATACCGGTCGCAGGAAAATATCAGTGGATTATTATGTATTCCTTGAGCCTCCGTATCGATTCGGTGACTTGTATCCTGTGGAAGAGGACACACAACTGGCAAATGCCATTAATCAGCACCTTGACGAAAGCCTCATCGAACCCGGAGAACTTTATAGCCTTGAATTATTAAGGCAGGAAAGGCAGCGTATTGAAAGGGCACTGAAGGAAGAGGGTTTCTTTTATTTCCATCCGGACCACATCCTTTTTCAGGCAGATTCCACAGCAGGTGAACGCCGGGTAGATATTTATACCACCATCAAAAGGGACGTTCCTGCCTCTGCCACCCGTCCCTACATCATCGGGGATATCCATATTAATGCAGATTACATGAACAGATCCCCTGACAGGGTTTCTGATACCCTGAAACTCGAAGAGGGGATATTCTTTACCGATCAGCGTGGGCAGTTTAAACCGGAGACCATTACGCGGTCACTGTTTTTAACTCCGGACAGTCTTTACCACCTCTCTGACCACAGTCGCAGCCTGAATCACCTGATCAGCCTGGGGACCTTTCAGTTTGTTAACCTGCGTTTTTCCCCACGTCAGCCGGATGACCAGCACAAACTGGACGTCCGGGTTTTACTCACCCCCATGCAACGCCGTTCTTTGTCGGCTGAGTTGAAAGGGGTCACAAAATCCAATAACTTCGCCGGCCCGGGCCTTTCTGCCTCCGTCACCAATCACAATTTTCTCGGGGGTGCGGAAGCATTAAAGATCAGTACCAACTTTGCTTATGAAGCCCTGGTTGGAGGGCAACGATCCGCTTCAGCAAGGGAATTCGGACTGGATGCCTCTCTGAGATTTCCCCGTTTTTTAATTCCTTTCGGCTGGTCAGCAAGAAGCCCGGTGATGTCTCCCAAAACCAATATCTCGACGGGGATTAATTTTCTGAGCCGCTCAGACGCCTTTAACCTGACTACGGTGCAGGCCGGATTCGGATATGTCTGGAATCGTGACCTGGCGACTCAGTTTCGCGTGGAGCCTGTCAAATTCAACCTTTACTCATTGAGTGATGTGAATGAAGACATGGAAGGTATTATTGTGGACGGCTCCATTCTCAGGCAGGGGTTGTTTGAGCAATTCATTATCGGAGGACAATACGGATGGGTCTATAATTCTATGCTGAAGTCAGGAGAGGGCGACAATGACTGGTATATTCAGTTCAATATGGATGTGTCCGGAAATCTGGCCCATCTGTTATTGGATAAAGTGTTGGGTGTATCCACGGGAGATGATGAAACCCATGGCTTGTTCGGTCAGTCATTTGCCCAGTATACCCGGGGTGATGCGGATATCAGATATTACCATCAGCTGGGAGAAAAGAGCCGGCTGGCATTCAGGTTATATACGGGTGCCGGTTTCCCTTATGGGAATTCAGCGATGCTTCCTTATGTAAAACAATTCGTGATAGGGGGGTCCAACAGTGTCCGGGCGTTTCATCCGCGTACCCTGGGTCCCGGAACCTTTTCTTCAGACGCGGACGGGGGTGGCATATATAACATTTATCAGACGGGTGACCTGAAACTGGAAGCAAATGTTGAGTACCGCTTTGATATTACAAACCTGTTTAAAGGCGCATTTTTTGTGGATGCGGGAAATATATGGCGACTTGATGAAGATGAGGATGTGCCGGGAGGGCAATTTGACTCTGCTCAATTTCACAAGCAGATTGCCCTGGGAGCGGGTACTGGTTTGCGTATTGATGCAGGGTTCTTTATCCTTCGTTTTGACTTTGCCATCCCCCTGGCGGATCCCGCCACCGATAACGGTCGTTACTTTGATGATGTTCGTTTGTTTGACCGTGACTGGCGGCGGGATCACCTGGTTTTTAACCTGGGGATCGGTTATCCTTTCTGATTATTCAATTTCTATTTCAATCCATCCTGACCTGTCAGGTTGTTCAGGCACAGGCCATCTTCTCTGCGGCTCTTCTTCAAGTTGCAGCAGCAGCACTTCAATGGCCTTTTCAAGGGAAGGATCTTCCCCGCGTGCCAGTTTGTGGGGGTCATCAACCACCTCTATGTCAGGGTAAACCCCAATTCCTTCAATGATCCATTCGCCTTCTTCATTATAAATGCCGAATCGCGGTACGCCGATGTAACCGCCGTCTTTGAGACCGGCATTCCCTGTCATACCGACAAGTCCGCCCCATGTCCGGGTACCGATAATGGTGCCCAGATCCAGCTGGCGGAAGAAATAGGGGAAAGCATCTCCGCCGGAGGAACTGAATTGGTTAATGAGCATGGCTTTGGGTCCGTCATGGGCCACCCCGGGTGTCCGCATCGGATGTTCAAGCCCCGCCCGGTACCATTTGGCGTGGGTTTGCCTGTTGAGGATCTCCACCATACGGTCAGGAATGAACCCACCGCCATTGAACCGCTCGTCAATGATCAATGCCTCCTTGTCATGATAGGCATACATGCCCTTGAAAAGTTCTTCATTTCCTTCAGTTGAAGTATTGGGCACATAAATATAACCAATGCGACCGTCAGACATTTCGTCCACCATGGCACGCCGGGTGTTTACCCAGTCCAGGTGCCGCAAGTCATTTTCACTGCTGATCGGTTTGATGGTATAACTACGGGCCCCGCTGGCAGTTGGCCTGTCATTGACTGTGATGCGGGTGTTTCTACCTACCCTGTTCTCCAGGTATTTATAAGGGTTTTGTGCTGTGGTGATGTCGTAACCTTCTATTTCGATCAGGTACGCACCCTCATCAATGTCAATACCCTGCATGGTGAGCGGAGAACGCAGCGAACTGTCCCAGTTTGCTCCCTCATAGATCTTGCTGATCACAAAACGCCCGTTTTCATGGTCGGGACGAAGATCTGCTCCGAGAAGTCCCGTTTCAACACGGTCGACACGTTCGAAATCACCATAGTCTACGTAGGCATGGCCGGTATTTGTTTCTGCAATCATCTCCCCGAAAATATAATCGAGGTCAAAACGGTGATTCAGGAAGGGTAGCAGCGCTGAGTACCTTTCATAAAATTCATCCCAGTCTACCTCGTGCAGATTTTCTACGTAGAAGAAGTCGCGGTACATACGCCAGCCGTCGGTGAATATCTGCTCCCATTCTTTGCGGGGCTCAATGCGCATATTCATGTCGCTGAGGTCCAGCCTTCCTTCGTCGGTGCTTCTGCCCGGAGCGAGGGTTGCCACCCCGTAATTCCCCTGATGCATGTACAGGAACTTGCTTTCATCGGCAGATACAATACCTGTACGAATGCCATCCATGATGGACTGATCTTCCTGTTCCACATAATTGTAGCGCCGCATGCCGCTGTTACCAAAATAAACCAGCCCGTCTTTGACTGCCTGGAGTCCGGAATAACTGCCTGCGCTCATGGGGAATGCCACCACCCGTCTGTCAGCCCCTTCTCTTTGGATTATAACATGGATGTCTTCCCCATTGTTGTTATTATCTTCCTGGTTATTGCTTCCATTGGGCTCCAGCGTCTCCTCCGGCTCAAACAGCCTGGGGCTGTCATCGGTCAGGTGCATGGCGTAAATCCTTGTTGCCCGGTTGTAGAGATAGTTAAACTCAAAGGAAGAAAAGGTGAGGTTGAAGTCGCGGTTCGAGGTAAAGAAAATATATTCTCCGTCATTGGAAAACACAGGATTGCTTTCGCTGTATTTGTCACCTGTAAGCTGGAATGGTTCACCATCTTCAATATTATAAACCCATACCGCGCCCTGTCCGTTGCGGCTGCTTTTGGCATAGGTGATCCACCTGGAGTCAGGTGAGAAGTTATAATGACGAATCTCTTCGGCCGTTGGCGTGTCCACCTCTCTGAGTTCACCGCTCTCGGCATCAAGCAGCTGCAGGCGCATGCTGCGATCAAAAAACACCAGGTAGCGACTGTCGGGTGACCACTTCGGCTGATATTTCCATCCCTGACTGCCGAAAGTGACCTGGCGTGGTTCAGCTCCTTCCGTGTTTTCAAGCAGGTAGATTTCATATTCACCGGTGGTGTCGTCATAATAGGCGATCCATTTGCCATCAGGCGACCACTGGGGGTATACTGCCCTTACTCCCTGGGTGCGGGTCAGGTTGAAAGTGGTACCCTCCCCGGCCGGTACGGAGAAAATATCGCCACGCGCGTCAAAAAGCACGCGGTTTCCGGTGGGGGATATCGCTACGCTGTGAATATTGTCTTTGACATTTTTCTGGTAGGGGAGTGTATTGGCAAAATCGTAATGGATGTTTACCACTACACGTTCCTGTTGGCCGGTTTCGAGGTTCAGGCGATAAATATACCCACCGCTTTCATATACCAGCTGTCCGTTTGTACCCGAAGGCCACATCACATCAAAATCATCATGAAAGGTCATCTGCTCCACCTCACCGGTATTGGTGTCGTAACTGTGAATATTCAGCCACTTGTCACGATCTGATGCAAAATAGATCTTGTCTTCGTACCAAACAGGTATGTGGTCGGTTCCATTGAAGTCTGTAACTTGCCGGGAAGTGTTCTCCCTGAGGTCATAGATCCAGATGTCAGAGGCTCTTCCCCCTTTGTATCTTTTCCATGTGCGAAACTCTCTGTCAACATAGGCAAATGCCATTTTGTCCCCTTCAGGGGAAAGCACGCCAAACCCGCCATGGGGGATGGGTAAAGGCTCTTCCATCCCACCATTAATGCTGACGGTAAAATATTTTCCCATCCGGTCACCATATGGTGTGCGGTTGCTGCGGAACAGTACTTCCCGGCTGTCAGGGGTCCATCCCAGAACCACATTGTCAAATCCTCCCCTGGGAGGCATGGGGCCTACGTCATTATAGTAGGTGAGCTGCCTGGGCGTGCCGCCTTCTGCCGGCATTACGTAAACCTGGCGTGAGCCGCTGTATTCGGCGGAAAAGGCAATCCATTGTCCGTCTGGTGAGATCTTCGGGAAAAGCTCCAGGCCCTTGTGGGCAGTGAGTTGTCTGGCGTCGCCTCCACGGGCATCTACTGTCCAGATGTCTCCGGCATAGACAAATACAACCTGGTTTCCGTTGATGTCAGGATAGCGCATCAGGCGTGCATCCCCGGCGGCATAAGCACCCGCAGACATCATCAAAAAACCTAGTAAGGCAATGATGTTGATTGGTAGTGATCGCATAAAAATTTGGTTTATTGTTTATAGATAATGGCATTGATATTCATTCCCGCACCGACGGAGGCAAACATGAGGTAGTCTCCTTTTTCAATTTTGTGATTGTTGAGTTCATGATTCAGGATCATGTCATACAGGGTGGGAATGGTTGCCACAGAACTGTTCCCCAGCTCCTGAATATTCATGGGCATGACATCCGTTGTTTCAGGCCGGATGCCGTATTGCCTGTAAAACCGTTTTACAATCCCTTCGTCCATTTTTTCGTTGGCCTGATGCAGGAGCACTTTCCGGATATCCTTTACGTCAATGCCCGCTTTGTCAAGGGCTGCTTTCATTGCCGGAGGCACCTGGGTAATGGCATACTCATAAACCTTTCTGCCATCCATTTTGATATATCTTGTATCAGGATCGCTTTCAGGGTTGTATGATTTTCCCATATAGAGATAATGGACTTCTTCCTCGGTATGACTGACCGCCGCAAAAGAGATGATGCCTCTTTTCTCCTCTTCTTCAACTCCTTCAATAATCGTTGCACCGGCTCCGTCAGAGAAGATCATGGTATC
>SKUN01000099.1 GCA_007129945.1 Bacteroidales bacterium | reverse complement strand
TTGTATTCCAAGTAATGTTTGTTTACTATTTCAACACAAAAAACAGAAACCAATGGCAATATTAGCTTTTCAAAAACCGGATAAGGTGATTATGCTTGAATCCGACGACCGCTTGGGAAAATTTGAATTCCGGCCGTTGGAGCCAGGATATGGAATCACAATTGGCAATGCTCTCAGACGGATTCTGCTCTCTTCACTGGAAGGTTTTGCCATTACTTCAGTAAAAATTGAGGGAGTGGAACATGAGTTTTCCACCATCAAGGGCGTTGTTGAAGACGTTACTGAAATGATCCTGAACCTCAAACAAGTTCGCTTTAAGCGCCAGGTGGAAGATGCCAGCTCGGAAAAATTTACTGTGAATATCAGTGGCAAAGAGCAATTCAAGGCAGGCGATATGGCTGATTCGTTGTCGAACTTCCAGGTGCTGAACCCCGACGTGGTGGTCTGTAATATGGAAACTTCGGTAAACCTTGTCATGGAGCTTACCATTGAAAAAGGGCGTGGCTATGTTCCGGCAGAAGAAAATAAAGGATTGAACCCTGTGGTGGGCGTAGTTGCTGTTGACTCAATTTTTACACCCATAAAGAACGTGACTTTTCACGTGGAGAACTACAGGGTGGAGCAGAAGACCGACTATGAGAAACTTGTGATCGAAATTCTGACAGACGGATCGATTACGCCCAAGGAAGCACTGAAAGACGCTGCACGAATCCTGATTTTGCACTTCATGCTGTTTTCCAATGAAAAGATTACCATTGACACAGAAGAAAAAGCTTCCAGCGAGGAGTTTGACGAAACCTCCCTGCATATGCGGCAGCTTTTGAAAACCAAGTTGGTGGATCTCGACCTGTCGGTAAGGGCATTGAACTGCCTGAAAGCCGCTGATGTGGAGACATTGGCCGACCTTGTTTCACTGAACAAGCATGATCTGCTGAAGTTCAGAAACTTTGGGAAGAAGTCGCTGACGGAATTGGAAGAACTGATTAAATCGAAGAACCTGAGCTTTGGAATGAACCTTTCAAAGTACAAATTAGATAAGGAATAACTGCAATGAGACATAGAAAGAAAGTTAACAGTTTGGGGAGAAAGGCGGCCCACCGGAAGGAAACAATGTCTAGCCTTGCTACTGCTTTGATCCTGAATAAGCGCATCAACACGACCGTTGCAAAGGCCAAAGCGTTGCGGGTGTATGTTGAACCCCTGATCACCCGGTCAAAAGATGACTCTACCCATTCAAGGCGTACGGTGTTTTCTTACCTGAAAAACAAGAATGCTGTCAGTGAATTGTTTCGCGAAGTTTCGCAAAAGATCGCTGACAGACCCGGCGGGTATACAAGAATCCTGAAAACAGGGTTTCGTAAGGGTGATGCTGCTGAAATGTGTTTCATCGAGCTGGTGGATTATAATACCGCCATGCTGAAAACTGATGAAGAAACTCAGCAGAAACGGACCAGGAGAGGTCGCAGAGGCGGCAAAAAAGCTACCTCCGATGAAGAAAAACCTGCACAAAAACCAGCTGAAGCCAAAAAAGATCCGCAGGCAGGACAAACTGAGCAGTCTGAAGCTGCTGCCCCTGAATTAAACGAGGAGGTAGTTGATCAGAAGCCGGCCGGTGACAAGCCCGAGGCGAAAAAGGAACAACCTGAGGCTGCAGCAAAACCTGAGGAGGCGGCAAAACCTGAGGTCAAAGAAGAAAAGGCAGAAGCAAAAGAAGAGAAGAAGCCAGGGGCAAGTGCGGAAAAGAAAGATAAGTCCGCAGAAAAAGATGAAAAGTCTGTGGGAAAAGATGGATCTGAGAAAGAGGACGAATCTGAAAAGAAGGACAAATAAGCCGGCACCTGCTTTTTAAATATAAAAAAGGATGAAGTGTGTTTGTATGCTTTATCCTTTTTTTATTGGATACGGATGCGTATCTTTATAGGTTATCACGACTGTTCACATTTAAACCATACTTATTATGAGTGCAATTGTTAATATTCATGCAAGACAAATTCTGGATTCCAGAGGGAATCCGACGATAGAGGTTGAAGTGATTACTGAAAATGGCTTTATGGGCCGTGCAGCAGTTCCTTCAGGAGCTTCTACCGGGGTTCATGAGGCCGTGGAGCTTCGTGACGGAGACAAATCCGTCTTCCTGGGTAAAGGTGTGACCAAAGCGGTTAACAATGTCAATACCACCCTGAACAACGAGCTTAAGGGCTTTTTTGTCACCGATCAGGGGCTGATTGACAAAACCATGCTGCAAATCGACGGCACACCCAATAAAGGAAACCTTGGTGCAAATGCCATCCTTGGCGTGTCACTGGCAGTGGCCAATGCTGCCGCCCAGGAAACCGGCCAGCCACTGTTCCGTTATATCGGCGGGGTGAGTGCCAACACCCTTCCCATGCCCATGATGAACATCCTTAACGGAGGTTCACATGCCGATAACTCAGTAGACTTTCAGGAGTTTATGGTGATGCCTGTTGGGGCATCCTCCTTCAGCCAGGCCATTCGCATGGGTGCGGAAATTTTTCACCAGCTTAAAGGCGTGCTCAAAAAGAAAAACTACTCCACCAATGTGGGTGATGAAGGCGGCTTTGCCCCTAACCTGAAATCCAATGAAGAGGCAGTTCAACTTATTTTGCAGGCAATAGAAGGGGCCGGCTACCGTCCCGGTGAGGACGTTTTCCTGACCCTGGACCCGGCCGCCAGTGAATTTTTCCTGAAGGATGAGAATGTATACCACCTGCATAAATCCACCGGCGACAAGCTTACTCCCGCACAAATGGTGGATTATTGGGCAGAATGGGTCAATAAGTATCCCATTATTTCCATTGAAGACGGTATGGACGAAGATGACTGGGAAGGCTGGGCCCTGATGACCAAGAAAATGGGCTCAAAAATTCAACTGGTGGGTGATGACCTTTTTGTTACGAACGTGAATCGTCTGCAGAAAGGAATTGACAGTGATGTGGCCAACTCCATTCTGGTGAAAGTCAATCAGATCGGATCGCTCACGGAGACCATTGATGCCGTTAACCTGGCGTATAAAAACAACTATACGGCTGTAATGAGCCATCGTTCCGGTGAAACCGAGGACACTACCATTGCTGATCTTGCCGTAGCCCTGGGTACCGGCCAGATCAAAACAGGCTCTGCCTGCCGCTCGGAAAGAATTGCCAAGTATAACCAGTTGCTTCGCATCGAAGAGATGCTCGGTGATACCGCCCGGTATCCCGGCAAAGACTTCCGTTTTGTGAAATAATTGGCTTTCTTTCTGATATTGATCAGGGGTGTATCACCGGGTGGTACACCCCTTTTTTTTCCTGTTAAGTGGTGTTGCTGACGGCCGGTGCTGCTGACATCTGGTGAAGCTGACTGCAGTTCAGCATTGCCGGTATGGGTGGTACTTCTTTTCTTTCCCGGTTTGTAAAAAGGAGGGAAAAAAGCAGTATTTTTTGTCATATTTTCTTTACATCAGGAAAAAAATTCTCATCTTTGCTGCCCGTATTAACCCGGATTATTTTTTTGATAACAAAAGACCAATTATATGAGTTTTGGTTTTTTTGATTTTCTCACTTTGTTCGGATCCCTCTGTTTGTTCCTGTTTGGGATGAAAACAATGAGTGAAGGAATTCAGCGATTTGCGGGTGATCGCATGCGGTCTATCCTGAAAGCAATGACCTCCAACCGCTTCATTGGCGTGTTTACAGGTTTCCTGCTAACCACCCTTGTCCAATCATCTTCCGCATCCACCGTAATGGTTGTAAGTTTTGTGAATGCGGGGCTCATGAACCTTACGCAGTCTATCGGAGTGATCATGGGTGCCAACATCGGTACCACCACCACCGCCTGGCTGATCTCGCTTCTGGGTTTCAAGCTGAAAATATCTATTCTCTCACTGCCCCTTATCGGGATCAGTTTCCCTTTACTGCTGAACTCGCGGGAACGCCTGAACTCAATGGGGCAAATTTTACTCGGGTTTGCACTGCTGTTTCTCGGGCTGGATTTTCTCCAGGAATCGGTTCCGGATCTTCATACCAACCCGCAGATGTTTCAGTTTATCCAGGACCTTACTGATTACGGCGTGTACAGTACCTTCCTGTTTCTGGGGCTTGGCACGTTGCTTACCATTGCACTGCAGTCGTCCAGTGCCACCATGGC
>SKUN01000007.1 GCA_007129945.1 Bacteroidales bacterium | reverse complement strand
CTCGTTCTTTGATGAAATCATACAACAGAAGTGAAGAGTACTTTGTTCTTCTGTTGTCACAGAGCGGCGTAAACCTATACATAAAAACCATTGACAGCGAAGTGAATGAGATAAAAAATGAATAACGAAACAGGGTTGAATTGCGTTGTAGTCTGCACGGCAGAGAACTACAGCCATTTGATGCGGGTTGCCGACAAACCCTCAGTGTATATTGGCTATTCACGAATTGACTATAATAATACTCTAAAACATAATATTGCAGATCAAAGTTCGGAATTACTTAAGAATTTGCAACAAACCATTAGAGATAAAGCGATTGAAGAAATGGAAGAAGCGGTTGCAAAAGGCAATATTTTAAGCGATTTTGAGGAAATAATTCGAGAATCATTTGATGGCCGTGGCGACTTATCAATTGATTATCACACCTTTTCTCAATCTGAAATTATCATTACCGTCCACTTAAATTAAATTGAGGAACAGTTGGTTACAAAATGATGCTGTGACATCCTGGTGTTGCACGTTTTTAAGCAAATCGTTATATTGCTTTTCTTGCGGGCTATGGCAACCAGAACGCCAGTTAGCTTTTAGTGAACACTGGTGAGAACTTAACTGAACATAATGGATTCGGATATTATTATCGTATTGGTAATCCTTGGTGTAACAGCCATAATGCTGGTAATCGATGTAGTCCGCATTGACATTGTTGCCATTGGTTGTATGCTGGCACTGGGGTGGACCGGGATTTTAAATCCGCAGGAGATGTTTTCCGGATTCTCGAGCAATGCCGTCATTGCCATGTTGAGCGTGATGATACTGGGGCGCGGGATTGCCCGTACGGGTATCATGGATGAATTCTCAAAAGTTATTATCAGCAAAGCCGGCACCCGCAAACGAAACCTGGTAGGCTTGCTTTCTCTTTCAACAGGTTTGCTATCGGGTTTGATTCAAAACATTGGTTCGGCTGCACTTTTCCTGCCCGGAATCCTGCAGGTTTCGCGCCGTACAAAAATTCCTGCCTCATCGCTGATTATGCCCGTAGGATTTGCAGCAATACTTGGGGGAACCCTTACCATGGTCGGCTCGGGCCCGCTCATTCTGGTGAACGACCTGCTAAGAAGTGAAGGGCATGAAGCTTACAACTTATTTAGCGTAACTCCTGTCGGCATTGTGCTCCTGTTATCGGGCATAGGTTATTTTTTACTGTTCGGAAATAAAGTTTTACCTCAGAAGAAAACAGGGGAAACGGGAAAAACAGCGCAGGAAAAGCTGGTGGAAAAACTGAATTTACCACACAGCATTAAATTACTCTCTATTACCGGAGAGAGTTCTTTGGTCGGAAAAACACCCGAACAGGCAGGCTTGTGGGATATATATCATGTAAACCTGCTGGGGATTGGACAGGGAAATGATGTGGTTTACGCCCCCTGGCGTGAAACCCGGCTCGAAGAAGGGCAAACCCTTGCTGTTTTGGGTGCTGCTGAGAACATAGAGCAGTTTTCAAAAGACTTTCAGCTTGAGGACGTCTCCGAATCACGCTATTTCTCTGATGACTTTAACCCCAATGTAAGTGGCTTTGCCGAGGTAATTATTCCGCCGGGTTCAGAACTTGCCGGAAAATGTATCAGAGAATATTCCTTGAGAAAACGATACGCTGTTGAACCGATCATACTGTTCAGTAAAGGAGAAAGGGTGGATGGAGACTTTTCTGATGTGGAGATCCGCCCGGGCGATACCCTGATTGTTTATGGCAGGTGGGATAAAATAAAGGGGCTAAAAGAAAGCACTGATTTTGTTGTGCTCACCGGGTTTGATGTGGATAAAAAAGACAAGTCAAAAGCGTGGCCGGCAATAGGCTGCTTCGTATTTGCCATTACCCTGGCAATGGTCGGCTTTCCCATTTCCATGGCTTTTCTGACCGGTGCCCTGTGCATGGTGCTTACACGTGTATTGAGCATCAGCGAAGCCTATGAGGCCATTGAATGGAAGGTGGTTTTTTTGCTGGCGGGATTGATTCCATTGGGTGTGGCCATGCAAAAAACCGGTACTGCCATGCTGCTTGCCGAATCCATCATGAGTGTAGTTATTGATTTACACCCTGTTTTCATCGTACTGATGGTTGGATTATTGTCAACCGTTTTTTCACTCTTCATGTCAAATGTGGGGGCAATCGTAGTGCTGGCTCCACTGGTAATAGGTATGGCAGGTATTGCCGGCATTGATCCCAGACCTCTTGTACTCATGGCAGCCGTTTGTACGGCAAACTCCTTTATTCTGCCCACCCACCAGGTGAATGCCTTCCTGATGTCATCGGGCGGATATCGCAACGCTGACTACATCAAGGCCGGGAGTGGAATGACCATCCTTTTTCTGACCATTACAGTTGTTATATTCTATTTTTTCATCATCTAGTCAAATGAAATCACCCCACCCAAAACCCTTTTGCTATGCTGATTAAACATTTTTTCATCAACAAAATTGCGCACAGCTCATACATCCTGGCCGGATCAGATGTTTGTGCCGTTATTGACCCCCAACGCGACATCGATATTTATATTGAAGAGGCACGTGAGCTGGGAGTAAAAATAACCCATATCCTGCAAACCCACCTTCATGCTGATTTTGTTTCGGGGCATATGGACCTTGCAGAAAAAACCGGTGCCAAAATCTACATGGCCAAATCGGCCGAATGCACTTTCGATCATGTGCCCTTAAGCGAGGGTGACACCATAGAGATAGAAAACATTGCTGTCAAAGTGCTGGAAACTCCCGGCCACACGCCGGAGCATCTTTGTTTCGTGGTGGTGGATACTTTGCGCGGTGAAGATCCTGTATGTGCCTTTGTGGGCGACACCCTGTTTGTTGGCGATGTGGGGCGCCCCGACCTTTTCCCCGATATGGCCAAAGAGCTGGCCGGTAAATTATACCACAGTCTGTTTGATAAGGTTTTAAAGCTTCCCGACTTTTGCGAAGTCCTGCCTGCACATGGTGCCGGTTCTCTCTGCGGACGGGCCATGGGTGCCAAGTGGCGCTCAACCATCGGCTACGAAAAGAAATACAACGCCGCATTGCAGATCAAGGACAAGGATGAGTTTATCAAGTCGCTTACCGAAGATATGCCCGCTGCCCCTGATCATTTCAGTCGTTGCAGCGAAATCAACCGCAAAGGGCCTGACCTTGTTTCACAGCTACCCCTTATGAAAGAGCTTACCCCTGGAACTTTTAAAGAAATGATTGAAAAAGAAAACGTTGCCGTGGTTGATACCCGTAGTTATCTGGCCTTTGGAAGCCAGCATATTCACGGTTCCTGGAGTCTGGACTTCAATGGGAACCTTCCCACCTTTGCAGGTTGGGTGTTGCCAACCGACAAAGACCTTCTGGTGGTATCAGACAGTTTTCAAGAAGCCGAAAAAACAAATGTCTGGCTCAGGCGCGTGGGTCAGGATCGTAATGCAGGTTATCTGGATGGTGGTATGGCCGGCTGGGTAACGAAAGGTTATAAAACCAACCATGTGACACAGATTTCTGCGGAAGATTTACACGACATGGTTACAGGTTCTTCAACATTCGTTTTACTCGATGTGAGAGCCCCGAATGAGTTTGAAGACAGCCATATTGAGCGGGCCATCAATATTCCTGTGGCCGATTTGCGTGAAAGACATAAAGAACTCAACAGGGAAGATGCGATTATTATGATTTGCAGTTCGGGAAACCGCAGCAGTTTGGGCGTAAGTATTCTGAGTCAGCATGGTTTTAACAACCTGTACAATGTTGCCGGAGGCATGACCGGATATAGCGCCGCAGGATACACCAAACGCTGTACTGTTTGTCAAAATCCGCACGGCTCAAGGTTTTATTCAAAGGTTGAAGAAGTAAAAACCCATTTTAAAGAGTAAGGTTATGGAAACAATTGCCTCAGTTTTTACAGCCACCCACTGGTCGCCATACGCCGTTGGCATTGGCATTGGGGTTTTGAGTTGGCTGAGTTTTCTGATATCGGGCAAACCCATTGCCACTTCGACCACATTTGCCCGTACCGGGGGGATGATTGAAAATTTTGTAACAGGAGGAAAAGCAGACCAAAGGCCCTACTATAAAAAGATTAAACTCCTGATAAACTGGCAATGGATGCTGGTTTTGGGGGTTGTCCTGG
>SKUN01000050.1 GCA_007129945.1 Bacteroidales bacterium | reverse complement strand
CCCAACAGAACATACAATCAGCGTAAGCCGTATAAACCTGCCAACCCGAAAATAATTACCTCTTTCATGCCGGGGAACATTCCCAAGGTAATGGTGAAGCAGGGGCAGGATGTCAAAGAGGGCGACGAGCTGTGCATTCTGGAGGCCATGAAAATGAAAAACATCATCCTTGCTCCGGCCGACGGCAAAATCAAAAGAATTAATGTAAAGGAGGGGGATGTGGTTCCTAAGAACCATCCCCTGGTAGAGTTGAAATAATCCATGATCCGGCTCATTTTTGCCAGCCATAACCCCAACAAGGTTGCGGAGATCAAAGCCATCCTGGGGCCGGGTTTCAGGCTCAGCGGACTGAAAGAACTGGGGCTCCGGGAGGATATCCCGGAGCCCTTTAACAGCCTGGAAGAGAATGCCCTTGCCAAAGCCCGTTTTGTGCATGCCCGTTTTGGGGTTAACTGCTTTGCCGACGATACCGGACTGGAAGTGACAGCCCTCGGGGGCAAACCGGGCGTGCAGTCAGCCCGCTATGCCGGACCCGCCAAAGACGATCAGGCGAACATCAGGAAGTTGCTGTCTGCACTGTCAGGCATTACCGACCGGAGCGCACAGTTCCGCACGGTGATTGCGTTGATTCTCGAAAAGAAAGAATACCTTTTTGAAGGAATCGTCAAGGGGCACATAACAACTCTTCCCGGGGGGCAAAAAGGATTCGGATACGATCCCGTTTTCATCCCGGAAGGATATACATCTACTTTTGCAGAGATGGAGGCCACAGAGAAAAATCGCATCAGCCACCGGCAGGCCGCCATCAGAAAGCTGGTAACCTTTTTACAGGATATCTCAACGTCCGGATAATGCCTCAAGGATCAGCATGGTAAAAAGCTCCGTATTGGATATTCCCTCAACCTCCGCCTGCTGAGGCACAATGCTTGTTGCCGACATCCCCGGGGTTACATTGACCTCCAGAAAAAACAACTTCCCGGCACTGTAAATAAAATCAACCCGGGTAAGCCCTGACATATTCAACGCTTCATATATTTGACCTGCCTCCCTTTGCACCTGGCTTGTAAGAGAGGCAGGAATGCGGGCGGGTGTGATCTCATCTGCCGCACCGGGGGTGTATTTGGCTTGGTAATCAAAAAAGCGGGCTTCCGTCTTGCTGATGATCTCCGTCACAGGAAGCACCCTCACCCGGCCTTCGGAACGAAAGACCCCGCAGGTAAGTTCCACACCTTCCAGGTACTCCTCAACCAACACTTCATCATCATGAGCAAACGCAGATTCAACCGCGGGGAGAAGGGCCTCAGCATCCCTGACAAAAGTGGTTCCAAGACTGGAGCCCCCTTTATTGGGTTTGACAAAAACCGGAAGATTCACCCCCTTTAAAATGTCCACGGTATCCGGCTGATTTCTTTTGGTGAGCAACACAGACCGGGCAACCGGGAATCCCAGGCTGGAAACAACCAGGTTACAGTAATACTTGTTGAACGTCAGGGCGGATGCTAAAAGACCTGCCGTAGTATAAGGAATTTCCAGGAGATCAAAATATCCCTGTAATTTGCCGTCCTCTCCGGGAGTTCCGTGAATGGTGATCAGGGCACAGTCGAACACAATTTTTTTCCCTGCCGGGGAAATGGAAAAATCATTCTTGTCAATCGGGTATTCCTGCTCATCCTCATCAAGGTAAACCCATTTTTTTCCCTTGATAAGAATGGGAAAAACAGCGAATAGTTTTTTATCCAGGTTTTCCCTGATCATTCGCGCACTCTGAACGGATATTACATATTCGCCCGAGTTGCCCCCTGCCACCAGGGCGATCTTTTTCTTTGCCATAGATGATTGCATTGCAGAAAGTTTTCAATCAGGATAACAAACTTACGAAAAACAGTAAAGAATTTATCCCGGATAAAACATAAAAGCTAAAAACAGACGTTAGGTCTAAGTGGGCGGTTGCTTCCGGGGTATTTTACCTCATCGCAGCCGGGGGATTGTCAATTTATATTAATTTTGCCTTTTACGGTAATAACCAAGAATCAGATACATGAGTGCATGGGATTTCATCTTCACCAAAGTGTTCTTACGCCAGCTGGCCTTTGCGGCAGCCTTATCCGTGGTGATCATCTGGGGTGCCCTGAAGATGCTTGACCTGTATACCCTGCACGGGCGCACCATTGAGGTGCCTGAACTGCAGGGATACCAAAAGGACGAAGCGACAGAAATCCTGGAAGCACATAATCTGCGCTATGTCATCAATGACTCAATTTTTGATGAGGAGCTGGATAAAGGGAGTGTGGCCAGGCAAAACCCGGCTCCGGGCACGGAGGTGAAGCGCAACCGTACCATTTACCTGACCACAGTAGCTGTATTGCCTGAAATGGTTCCCATGCCCGATCTGGTCGACCTTTCAAGAAGGCAGGCGATCTCCATTCTGGAAACCCACGGCCTTGTTGTAGGACAACTCGAATATCAGCCCGACATTGCCCGCAATGCGGTATTGAAACAAAAGTACAAAGACGGGGCCATTGAACCGGGCACCCTGGTTGAGGTGGGTACCCCCATTGACCTGGTGCTGGGGGAAGGATTGGGTGAAAACATCGCCATTGTGCCCATGGTATTGGGCATGACTCCTGAACAAGCCGCCAGAACCCTGAACAACGCCTCACTGAATGTGGGAGACGAAACTTATATGGACGAGGAAGCGAATGAAGAGGTAAAGGTTTACCTCCAGGAGCCCAACCCTGTTGAAGAACCCAAATACCTCGAGGCAGGGAGTGAAGTGGATCTGTATTACAGGGCAACCACGGAATTCGATTTTGAGGAATATATGGAACAGCTGTTGTCTGTTCCCATTCCTGATCTGAGGGGCATGACACCACAGCAGGTGGAGGCACGACTGGAAAGATTGTCACTGGAACTGGGGCTGGAAACTTTTGATGACGGATCTACCCGTGAAAACGCCAGGGTATACCGCCAGGAACCGGCATACGAGGAAGGCATGATCATCCGTAAGGAGGGCACCATTGATGTCTGGTACCGCCCTGCTGATGAAACCGATAACGAGGACCTTTAATGAGCACCTTCATGAAGATTTTTTCGCTCCTCCTTTTCTTTTTTTTGTTGGGGACACCCGGACTGAACGCCCAGGAAGTGTTGCTCCCGCTGCAGAATAACCCCCTGAAATCACAAGAGGCCCTGCAGCGCCATGCAACGGCCACAAAAAGCAGCGCGGAGCCCGTTACACTGCCCTTCTGGGATGACTTCTCCTACAAAGGACCTTATCCTGACAACAATTTGTGGGCCGACAATGCCGTGTTTATCAATCCCTCATTTGCGGTACACCCAAAAACCAACGGAGTGGCAACGTTTGACATCCTCGATCCCCTCGGAAAGATCTATGACCATGCCTCCGCCAATAACCAGGCGTTTGAAGCAGACCACCTGACTTCAAGGCCCATCCGCCTTGATTCCGTGTTTGACCCCTCACCAATGGCATTGTCCCCGGCTGATTCAATATTGCTCACCTTTTATTACCAGCCTCAGGGTACGGGCGGAGATCCGGTCGCACAGGACTCCCTGGTGCTGCAGTTCTACCACCCCGGTTACTACGATGAGGATACAGACAGTGAAATTGAAGCACACTGGCAAACGGTGTGGCACGCAGAAGGCGAAAGTCTGCAAAAATTCTCCAAAGACACCTTCCCCTATTTCAGGAGGGTTGCCATTGCCATTACAGATTCCGCCTATCTGAACAGCAATTTCCGGTTTCGGTTCAAAAACCATGCATCCTTTCCTACACAAAAAGACATCAGGAACTATTCCGGCACCCGCAGCATCTGGAACATCGATTATGTAAGCCTTGATCATGGGCGCAGCAAGGCGGATTCGACCTATTATGACATTGCCTTTGCCGCTCCTGCCCAATCGATGCTGAGAGATTACACAGCCATGCCATGGTCGCATTACATCGCCGATCCGGCCGGCAGTCTCCGGGACAATTTCCAGGTACGCATCAGCAACCTGGACAACCGTTCCTATAATTATTCTTACAACTACCGTATTTTGGATGAAGGGGGGCGGGTTTTGCGGACTTATTCAGGGGGCTCATGGGTGATCGCTCCGTTCTCTGATAATGGCTACCAGAATTATCAGCCACATTCCAGGCCCATGCTGAT
>SKUN01000069.1 GCA_007129945.1 Bacteroidales bacterium | reverse complement strand
TCATAATTGTATGCCCGCTGATAAGCGCGTGCGGCATCTCTCAGTTCTCCCATTTCCCAGTAGGCATCACCGATGGCACCGTAAGCCATTGCACCCAGGAGGTGGTCACGTTTGCGGAAGCTTTCCAGGTGGTCAATGCCCTCCTCCAATTCGCCGAGCCTGATGAGGCTGATTCCTGCATAGAAACGCGCCAGGTTGGAAGCCCTGGTCATCCGGTAACCGGAAATGATATCCAGGAATCCCGGGTATTCTGCATCTCCCTCCAGTGCCAGCTCATATTCTTCCTGCTCAAAATAACTCTGGGCCATGAACATTTCGGAGCGTGCCTCCTGTTCTCTGGGTTCCAGGATAAAACGGGTATAGCCGATATAGCCTGCAATGAGGATCACGATTGCGGCCACTGTATAAATAATGGTGTTCTGGTTGCGCTCAATAAACTGTTCCGATTTACTGAGGGCTTCCTCAACCGCTACGATGTTTTTGTCGTCGTCTTTTTTCTTTTTGCTTTTTGCCATGGTGAACTTATTTTAGGCTGCAAAAATACATTAATTTTGCTTGCTGCAAACGTTTTTGTCGATTTTTTATACCATCGACGGACCCTGTGCGTTATCATTCCCGGATACCAAAATATATATTTATGCGCCTGTTGCGTTCCTTTTTGATGATTGTGTTTATTTGCCTTGCCGGCAGTGCGTTCTGGTCTTGCAGAGACGACGGGTTTGATACCGATCCCTCCATCGAGCTGAGTTTTTCGCGGGATTCCCTGTTGTTTGATACCGTGTTCACTACCCGGGGTTCATCCACCCGTTCGTTTAAGGTATACAATACGCACAGCCGCCGGGTCCGGATCAATTCGGTTTCCCTGGCCGGCGGGCCGGAATCCTATTACCGGATGAACGTGGACGGACGTTCGGGAACCCACATTCAGGATGTGGAGATTGAAGCCAGGGACAGTCTTTACGTATTTGTGGAGGTGACGGTAGACCCGGTCAACCAGGAGTTGCCGCTGACCATCACCGACAGCATTGTTTTCAATGTCAACCAGCATATCCGGGATGTGAAACTGGTGGCCTGGGGGCAGGATGCCCGTTTTATTCATCCCAATTATACCCATCCGGAAAGCGGCATTGAATACCATATCATTGATTCAGATACTGAATGGACGTCCGGGCTGCCTTATGTGGTTTATGGCCAGGCAGTGGTTGCCCCGGATGTAACGCTGCGTGTTACAGAAGGTGCCCGCATTCATATGCACAACAATGCCAGTTTGATCTTCCTGGGGAGTTCCACGCTGAAAGTGGAAGGGACAGCGGAGCATCCGGTCACCATCCAGGGCGACAGGCTGGAGTCGTTCTACCGCGATCAGCCCGGTCAATGGGGAAGAATATGGCTGACAGCCACCAGCCGCGACCATGAAATTGAACATGCCATCATAAAAAACGGAACGGTGGGGTTGCATGTGGACACCCTGGGAAGTGCAGTGGATCCGACACTGACACTCAGGAATACCCAGATCAGAAACATGCAGCTGGCCGGCCTGCTTGCCCAGGGAAGTTATGTAGAGGCAGAAAACACCGCCATCGTCAACTGCGGCCAGCATGCCATGATTTTGGCCCTGGGCGGGCGTTACGATTTCCGGCATCTCACCGTGGCCAATTACTACAATATTGACGTCCGGAACACCCCTTCGGTGATCATCAATAATTTTTATGAGGATATGGACGGCAATGTGCAGCTTCGCCCGTTTGAGCAACTGTATTTCGGGAACAGCATTATATACGGTAATAATAGGGAAGAGGTCGGGTTTGACCTGTATGAGGGAACAGCGGTTGATTTTACGTTTGATCATTGCCTGATCCGGACCACAGAAATGGATACTACTTCCTCCGCCTTTATCAATACGCTGGTGAATGAAGATCCGCTGTTTAACGACAGCGGGAAACATGATTTCCGGCTGTCGGAAGAATCTCCTGCAATTGGTGCAGGTAATCCGGAGATCGGCAGCGGCATCCCCTATGATCTTTTTGGCAACGAACGCCTGCTGCCGCCGGATATCGGGGCATTGCAATACGTTCCCATTGAAGAAGAGGAATAAGGCAGGAAGTTATTGCCTAAGCAAGGATCTTTTGAACGGTTTTTCCGATGTCGGCCGGTGATTCCACCACGTGCACCCCGCATTCTTTCAGTATCTCCTTTTTGGCTTCAGCGGTATCGTCTTTTCCGCCGATGATGGCTCCGGCATGCCCCATTGTACGTCCTTTGGGGGCCGTGGCTCCGGCGATGAAACTTACCACCGGCTTGGTGCCGTGGTCACGAATAAATCGGGCTGCTTCCGCCTCCATGCCTCCGCCAATTTCACCGATCATGATGATGGCTTCTGTATCCGGATCATTCATGAGCAATTCCACGGCTTCTTTCATGGATGTTCCGGGGATGGGGTCACCGCCGATGCCGATGCAGGTGGATTGCCCCAGTCCTGCCTTGGTAACCTGATCCACCGCCTCGTAGGTCAGGGTGCCGGAACGTGACACAATGCCGATGCCTCCCTTTTGGTGGATAAAACCGGGCATGATGCCCACCTTGGCTTCTCCGGGGGTAATGACACCGGGGCAATTGGGCCCGATCAGCCTGGATGACCTGGGCTTCAGGTATTCGTGAACTTTCAGCATGTCCTGAACCGGAATCCCTTCAGTGATGCAGACAATCACTTCTATACCTGCATCAGCTGCCTCCATGATGGCATCAGCTGCAAATGGAGGAGGTACAAAGATGACGCTGACATTGGCACGGGCCTCTTTTACTGCATCTCCCACGCTGTTGAAGACGGGCAGTTCAAGATGGGTTTGTCCCCCTTTGCCCGGGGTTACACCACCCACCACATTGGTTCCGTATTCGATCATCTGTGTGGCATGAAACGTGCCCTCAGAACCGGTGAATCCCTGAACGATCACCCTGGAATCTTTGTTAACCAGTACACCCATGACTTATAATAGCTTAGATTCAGACATTGAAAATAGTATCCCAAATATACAAATCATTCCATAAAAATGACGATGTTTATAAAACTGTGCAGAAAAGATAAATCAGCAGGAATCCGTATTTTTGTTACAGGCATATGCCGCATCATCCATAATTTATTCAGTTATGCAGTTTCACGATCTGACAGAAACCATTTGTGCCCCCGCTACGGCACCCGGAACTGCCGCAATCAGCGTACTGCGATTATCCGGACCCAAAGCGCTGGACATCGCAACCGCGCTTTTTCTGCCGCGCAACAAGGAGATGACCCTTGCCCGGGCAGCTTCACATCGCATGCTGCTGGGGCAGATCATAGACGGAGACGAGGTAGTTGACGAAGTATTGCTTACCAAATTCGTGTCTCCCCACAGCTATACCGGAGATGACCTGGTGGAGGTGTCGTGTCACGGCTCGCCTTACATCCAGCAGCAGATCCTAAAACTGATGATGGAAAAGGGTGCACGCATGGCTCGCCCGGGAGAGTTTACCTTGCGGGCTTTTCTGAACGGACGTATGGACCTTTCTCAGGCAGAAGCCGTGGCTGACCTGATTGCCTCCAACTCGGAAGCTTCCCGTAAAATGGCTTTACGGCAAATGCGGGGTCATTTTTCCGATCGCATCAGGGAGTTAAGGCAAAAATTGCTGGAGTTTGCTTCACTGATTGAGCTGGAGCTGGATTTCAGTGAGGAGGATGTGGAGTTTGCCGATCGATCTGCTTTGTCTTCCCTGCTGGATGACATTGACGATGAGGTGGCCCGGCTCAGGGAATCTTTTTCAATGGGAAATGTCCTGAAAAACGGCATTCCCGTGGCCATTATCGGGAAGCCCAATGTGGGTAAATCGACCCTGCTCAATGCCATACTGAATGAAGAGCGGGCCATTGTCAGCGAGATTCCCGGTACCACCCGCGATGCCATTGAGGATACCATCACCATCAGCGGGGTGGCTTTCCGGTTTATTGATACAGCCGGACTCCGCGACAGCCAGGATGAAATTGAATCTGTGGGGATCGAACGGACGTATGAAAAGATCCGGATGGCCAATGTGATCCTTTACCTGTTCGATGCCAGTGAAACCAGCATGGAAGAGATTGTGGAAACCATTACCGAATTCAGGAAAGAGGTAGGGGATGAGGAGGAAGACAAACGACTGGTGCTCATTGCC
>SKUN01000086.1 GCA_007129945.1 Bacteroidales bacterium | reverse complement strand
ATTGAGTATACGGCCAATGATTTCCGTATTGAAGATACCATTCCGGATGAGGATGTGGTGATCACCGTTTCACATCTGGGATACATCAAGCGAACCCTTTTATCTGAGTTCCGTACGCAGAGCAGGGGGGGAAGGGGCAGTAAAGGATCCGTAACCCGTGACAACGATTTCGTGGAATACCTGTTTGTGGCATCCAACCACAATTACCTGCTCTTCTTTACGGAACAGGGTAAGTGCTTCTGGATGCGTGTGTTTGAGATCCCCGAGGGGACCAAAACCTCAAAGGGAAGGGCCATTCAGAATCTGATCAATATTCCGTCCGATGACAGGATCAAAGCTTTTGTGAATGTCAAAGACCTGACGGACCAGGATTACACCTCAGAAAATTACATCATTCTCTGTACCAAAAAAGGGGTGATTAAGAAAACCAGCCTGGCCGCTTACAGTCGTCCTCGTGCCAACGGGATCATCGCCATCAACATCAGGGAAGGAGACGAACTCATTGAGGCCAGCCTGACCAATGGTGAAAATGAGATCCTGATCGGCTTGCGCAGCGGAAAGGCCATCCGGTTCAAGGAGGGCAGCGTCCGGGCCATAGGGCGGAATGCTTCCGGGGTGAAAGGGATCACACTTGCCGGACCTTCGGACGAGGTCATTGGCATGGTTTGTGTTGAAAATCCGGAAAGTTCCATTCTTGTTGTCAGCGAAAAGGGGTACGGAAAACGCTCCACGCTTTCTGAATACCGGATCACCAACAGGGGAGGAAAAGGAGTGAAAACCATGCAGGTAACAGACAAAACCGGGCAACTGGTGGCCATTGTCAATGTGGCAGACAACGATCAGCTGATGATCATTAACAAGTCTGGAATTACGATACGAATGGCGGTCAATGAGTTGCGTGAAATGGGACGCGCCACACAGGGTGTTAAACTGATTTCGCTGCGGAAGGATGACAAGATTGCCGCCATTACAAAGGTACAGGAGAAAGCACTTAGTGGAAGCGTTGAAATCGAGGAAAATGCCGGTGAAGAACAAGAAGAAGGAAATGGCCCTGAAGAAGAATAGCTTGTTTTGTGTGAAATAATTCCTAATTTTGTCATAATTAATCAATCATCACCACCTTTTTAAAAGAAAAAACGCATTTTTAACAAAAACTTATCCCAATGAAACTGATATTCCCAATGAGAAGAACACTATTCTTTGTGTTTCTGGCACTTATCGTTGTGGCCAATTCTGGTTGTTCTGCCCAGGGCAGGGAGATCCGGCGTGCTGACAGCAACCTGAACAGAGGAAATGTTGCGGCTGCGCTGGAACATATCACCGAGGCCATGGAACTGGAAGAAGCACAGAATGATCCGGAAGCATGGGTCGTAAAAGCACGGGTCTACATGGAAATTGCGCTTTCCGAAGATCCCGAGATCCGCGCTCTGGCGGATAACCCGGTGGATGTGGCCGATGATGCCATCGAGAGAGCAAAGGCTCTTGATGAAGACGGGCTGCATATTCTCGACATCCAGCAGGCTTTATTGCTGATGTCGGAACTGACCTTCAATGAGGGAGTAGAAGCGTATCAGGCAGAAAACTGGGGACCTGCCAGTGACTACTTCCTTCGCTCTTACGAACTTTCCGAGTCTTTTGATGCACCGGATACCACTACGTTGTATAATGCAGCATTGTCTGCTGAACTGGGGCAAAACTATGACAGGGCCATGAATCTGTATCTCCAGTTGAGAGATATGGAGTATGATGAGCCCTTCCTGTACAGCTCGCTTGGTACCATTGCCATGTTCCAGGGTGACACTCTTAATGCCACCCAATATGTGCGGGAGGGCCGTGATCTTTACCCGGAAGATCTGGACCTGATCTTTGCGGAGGCCAATATTCACATTTTCACCGGTGATGTGGAACAGGCCAGGGATGTGCTGGACCTTGCCATTGAAAAGGATCCGGAAAACCCCAACCTGCACTTTGCATTTGGTGCCAACTATGACAGAATGGCACAGGATACCATGTATTCCAAAGAGGAGAGAGAGTTTGCTTACCAGGAGGCGGTAAAAGCCTATGAACAAGCCATTGAGTTGAATCCGGAATACTTTGATGCCATTTACAACCTCGGGGTGCTACACTTCAATAAAGGCATTACCATTTTTGAGGAGGCTGACGAAAAACTCCGCGAAACCCATGATTTCGCCCAGTATGAGGAGGATGCCGAAGAGTTCAGGCAAGTATGGCTTGATGCACAGCCATACCTTGAGCAGGCCAAGGATATGATTGATGAGGATGACCCGAGTTACGAAACGGTTATCATTTCATTGGTTGAGCTGTATGCCAGGACCGAACAGACCGAAAAACTCCAGGAAATGGAAGAGATTTACCTGAAGTATTTCGGAGAAGAAGTAGAGCAAATCCAGGAACAGCATTAGGATTATTTGAATAATCTGAGAGCAGGAGAGATCCTGCTCTTTTTTTACAGTTATATTACTTTACATAATATTAATTATGTAACAAACGGGGTTGTGCGGATAATGTGTCCGGGAAGCCGAAGAATGCAATATCGGCGATATTTCAAGTCATATGGCCAGATAGAAAATACACCTGAGCCCGCTCAGGGATGTGCCACAAAATAATATTCCGCCTGGTTGTGATAATGTTCCCTGAATTGTTCAGAGCTTAAAGATGAAGAATGGTCGAGAAAAGACTTCATAAGGGAGACTTTTAATCCGCATTCGCGGACAAGAAAACGATACAAGGCTGCAGGTTCGGAATCATAATAATCACTGGCTCCAAGTCCGAATTCAAATACGATGACAGGCGCGCTTCTTTTGATCAGCTCCCTGCCACCTTTCAGTACATGAAATTCTGCACCCTCCACATCCACTTTCATAAAATCGATGATAAGCTCCTGCGGAATGACATCATCCAGTCTGCGGACCTCTACGTCCATCTGCCTGATGTCAGGCGCCTGTATATTGTATTTTCTCTTTTTTAGCCCGCTGTAAGCCGGCGCATTGCGGACAAATTGAAACACCGATGCGCCGGACTCATCGGACAAAGCATACGGCAACACGGTTGCCTGACTGCCCCAGGCTTGTTTTAATCGCTCAAAGTACTCCGGAATAGGTTCAAATGCAAAATGCCGGCCATCCGGGGCTAAATCCAGGCACTTTTTAAGCACATCACCCTCATGACTGCCCACATCGATGCAGTTTGCCCCCGGCCGGATTACCCTATGCATGATCTTCCTGGTCAGACGATCGTATTGCATATTCCTGGTGAGGTCCAATCCGGCACAAAACAGCCCCCTGCGAATAAGGCTTTTTATGTATCTACCTATCAATATATGCACCTTTTATATATAAACTACATCAAAACAGCTTGATCCACAAGACTGCCCACATCACAAACCGGTCAATTACCTGTAGGTAGCTGAATACCCGTCTTCTGTGGCCTCATACTCCACATCATGCCGGCTTTCGTAGTTTTCCAGGCTGGGATTTCCCTCAAAATGTACCAGGGCACCAAGACGTGCACGTCCGGATAAGCTTCCTGTTACGTGCAGGTAATTCAGCGATCCGGCAACGGCATCAATGTCACAGTGTTCCACCAACAGTTCACCCGCGTATATGATGGCCCCTGCTTTACTGGAAATATTCATCCTGTCTGCTCTTCCCTGAAGGTTGGTAACAGCGCCTGCCTGTGCCTTAAGATCCAGCATATTTACCTGCAAATTTAATGTACTTTTTGCCCCGGCCTGTAGGGTATGCGATAAATATTCCCCCCTGATCGGATTTTCGGCATAGGCCTGCGCTCCGCGGGAAACAGATAACTCCTCCAGTTCAGCTACCCGGATATACACATCCAGTTGCTCATGCCGGCCCACCGGCCGGTTAAGGTACAATTTCAGTTCACCTTCCTCCACCTCGGTCATCACGAGTTCAAGAAGATTGTCATCAGTCTGAATTTTTACCTGCCGGTTTTCATTTTGCTCAACATACAAAGTGATGTTGCCGGAAACAGCTATCCTGTTGAACGCAGCCACGTCGCGCAATTCGGTCCGCACATCTCCGCTCCCTTCTACCCTGACCAGATCGTGAGATATCTGGGTTCGTATGAATACCAGTGTTGCAATAATGGCAATCAGAAATATTGCCAGCGTGATGCCCAGGATTCTATTGGTTGTTTTCATTGCTT
>SKUN01000054.1 GCA_007129945.1 Bacteroidales bacterium | reverse complement strand
TGAGTAAGATTCATGGAGAGGTATCCAGAAACATGTTCAAAGACCTGTATCCGGGCTATTTCCCTGAAGAACTTCATATCGGGCATGTGACCAACGGGGTGCATTATGGTACCTGGACCGCCAAGGAGTGGCAGGAACTTTTCAGGAAAACATTTGGAAAAGAATTTCTAAACAATGTGGCTGATCCCGACAACTGGGCCAGGATCTATGAGGTGCCGGACCAGGATATCTGGGAGATCCGGAACAAAAGAAGAAAAGCCCTGCTTGACTATATCAAACAGCGTTTACTGAATAACTTATCGCGCAGGCAGGAAACCCCGAGGCGGATTTACCAGGTAATGGAAGCCATTGACCCTAACACCCTCACCATCGGATTCGCCCGGCGGTTTGCCACTTACAAGCGGGCCCACCTGTTATTTAATGACCTCGACAGATTGTCCAAAATCGTTAACAATCCGGATATGCCGGTCCAGTTTATTTACGCCGGTAAGGCACACCCGGCAGACAAGGCAGGCCAGGAACTGATCAAACACATTCTGAATATCAGCAAGCGTAAAGAGTTCCATGGAAAGATCCTCTTTCTGGAAGATTATGACATGGAACTGGGGCGTGAACTGGTTAAGGGGGTGGATATCTGGCTGAATACCCCCACCCGGCCACAGGAAGCATCCGGAACCAGCGGACAGAAGGCAGCGTTGAACGGGGTGATGAATTTTAGTGTACTTGATGGTTGGTGGGCCGAAGGGTATCAGGAAGAAACCGGATGGATGCTGAAGGAGGAAAAGACCTTTGATAATCAGGACTTCCAGAATGAGTTGGATGCTGAGACTATCTACAATACCCTTGAATCGGAAATCGCACCGATGTACTATAAGCGTGACTCCGACGGCATCCCCAAACAATGGGTACGCTGGATAAAGAACTGCATCGCCAGGGTAGCCCCCCATTTTACAAACAAGCGGATGCTGGATGATTATTTTGCCCATTTCTATAATAAGTTGTTTGAATCAGCAGAGGAGATGCGGGTGAATAATTATTCGAAGGCGAGGGAACTTGTGCACTGGAAACACCGCGTACTGAACGGATGGGATGGTGTAGAAGTGGTTAGTAAAAAGCTTCTGAGCAATTCCGGGAAAACCCTTTTGCTCGGTCAGCCTTTTGTGGCAGAACTGACGCTGGACCTGAAAAACCTGAAAGAATCGGACTTCGGAGTTGAGGTGGTTTTTGTAAGGAAATCAGTGGAAGGGAGCAGGGAAATCATGTCGGTTTATGAAATGGAACCCGGAAAAACAGAAGGCAACAACCAGGTTACCTATAAATGCGAAATCGCAGCGAAGCATACCGGTGCATTTAATTATGCTTTCCGTATGTTTCCCAGACATCAATCGCTGGCCCATCGCCAGGACTTTAACCTGATCAGGTGGATCTGACAGGAAATCTTGCGAGTTAAACATTCATCCACATAACAACACAACATTATGAAATTACTGGAAGGACAAACAACATTAATCACCGGGGGTTCCCGTGGCATCGGACGTGCCATTGCACTGGAAATGGCAAGGCAGGGAGCCAATGTGGCATTCTCTGATCTCAAATATGATGAAACTGCAAAGCAAACAGAGAAGGAACTCAACGATCTGGGTGTAAAGGCAAAGGCTTATGCATCTGATGCCAGCAGTTTTTCGGAGAGTGAAAACCTGGTCAACGACGTGGTCACCGAATTTGGCAATATTGACATCCTGGTCAACAATGCCGGTATAACAAGGGACACACTGTTGATGCGTATGACAGAAGATATGTGGGACGATGTACTCCGCATCAACCTGAAGTCTGCCTTCAACCTGACCAAGGCTGTACAAAAATACATGCTGAAGCAGCGCAAAGGCAGCATCATCAATATGAGTTCCATTGTGGGTCTTGGCGGAAATGCCGGACAGGCAAATTACGCAGCGTCGAAAGCGGGCATGATCGCCTTTACAAAGTCCGTTGCCCAGGAGATCGGTGCCAGGAATATCAGGGTAAATGCCATTGCTCCGGGTTTCATAGAGACGGAAATGACCGGTCAGCTGTCAGAAGATGTAAAAAAAGAGTGGGCTGAAAAAATTCCCCTTAAGCGTGCCGGTAAGCCGGAAGATGTGGCAAACATGGCGGTATTCCTTGCTTCTGAGATGTCGGCCTACGTAACCGGCCAGGTATTTACGGTTTGCGGTGGCATGAACAAGTAAAATGAACTGCTTCCATGCACTGTAAGCAACTGCATATCCTTCAGTTCAAGAACCTGGAGGAAGTGAGGGTAGATTTCTCATCCAAGTTTAATTGTTTTGCCGGTCATAACGGGGCCGGCAAAACAAATATTCTGGATGCCATTTATTATCTTTCCTTTTGCAAGAGTTTCGCCAATCCGGTCGATTCGCAAAATATCCGCTTCAATAAAGATTTTTTTGTTATTCAGGGAGACTATCAGCTTAATGACCAGAAAGATGCGATTTACTGCGGGCTGAAACGCGGACAGCGAAAAGTATTCAAGCGGAACAAAAAGGAGTATGACCGCCTGTCTGATCATATCGGCCAATATCCCCTTGTGTTGCTGAGTCCGGCCGACAGCCAGCTGATCCTTGGCGGCAGTGAGGAAAGAAGGAAGTTTATTGACGGGGTGATCTCTCAATATAACAAGGAATATCTTCACCGGCTGATCAGTTATAATAAAGCACTGCAACAAAGGAATGCCTTATTGAAATCATTCGCAGAAAACCACAATTACGATTCTGCGAGCCTCGACATCTGGGACGAACAGCTGATAACACAGGCGGCATACATTTTCAGGGAACGAAAAGATTTTTTTGACAGTTTCATGCCGGTATTCCGGGATTATTACCAGTTTCTTTCTTCAGGGAATGAGACCACATCGATCACCTACAATTCAAGCCTGTTACACACCAGTTTCCGGGAAGAGTTACTGCAATCTAGGAATAAAGACTGTGCTTTACAGTATACAACCGTCGGAATTCATAAAGACGACCTTATTTTTCTGATTCATGATCAGCCTGTTAAGAAATTCGGGAGCCAGGGACAACAGAAATCATTTATTATTGCCCTGAAGCTTGCCCAGTTTGCCTTCACGAGTAAAATCAAGAAATACCATCCCATTCTTTTATTTGATGATATCTTTGACAAACTTGATGGGAACAGGGTCAGGCAGCTTATGGAACTGGTCAGCAGGGAGGATTTCGGGCAGGTTTTTGTGACTGATACCCATCCCGATCGACTGGAAAACCTGTTTCGTGATCTTCCCTCCGAGTGTAAATTATTCGAAATGGAAAACGGGGAGATTTCATCGGCCAGAATACTGAATGGCTCTTAAAGAAAAAGTGATGAGCAGAACCAACGAACGTTCACTGGGTGAAATTATCCGCGAAGTGCTCAAAGAGCACCGGCTTGAAGGTAAGATCAATGAGGCCAGGGTGGCTTCGGCCTGGTCCCGGGTCATGGGGCAGAATATCTCCCGGTATACCACTTCAGTTCATTTAAGCGGATCAACCCTGAGGGTTTGTCTTCGTTCATCGGTATTACGCAGTGAGTTGAGCATGGGTAAGGAAAAGATTGTGTCCATGCTTAACCGGGAACTGGGCGATAAGGTGGTGAGCGAGATCATTTTCAGTTAGGCTGATGATCAGTTAATTCCACTTCCAGCCGTCCCTTTCTGATATCTTTCACCCTTGCATGCAATATGCGGTGTCCCCTGTAACGCTGGAGGGTTTCCCTGTCTGAATGCAGTTTCACCTCCTCCCCGAAACAATCCTGCAGTATCATCACCGGTTGTTTGCTGCCGTCTGTAAAAACGAGCTCTTCAAGCCTGTCCAGCGGAAATTCATACACCTTATTCCTTTCGTAGCAGGGGTGCTCAGGTTCCAGGAAAAAATATCCCTCAGCCCCGAATTTATCTACCCTGCATCTGATTTCCTGACCTTTTTTCAGGCCATAACGTGCAAAATGTTTTCTTTTGAGCAGATGCTTGTCACCATAGGGATCACTAACAATATAATAAGTCTGACCGTCATCGGGGTGTGTCTTTTTTCCCTCCAGGATAAAATCATATTCTTGTCCGGGATGTAATTTCGAGGGCTGAAAAGCCTCATCTTCAATGACCAGGAAAAGTTGTCCCTTTTTTATTCTTTTGAGGAGGCAGCGCAGATTCCCTGGCGCGC
>SKUN01000090.1 GCA_007129945.1 Bacteroidales bacterium | reverse complement strand
GCGTAGCACTGGTTTCTCTTTCACGTCCGTCGCGGTAGTACCTCACACGTACTTCATCACCAGGCCGCTTTCGCCCAACCGTTTCAATGAGGGCCGAAGGACTCCTGATCGGTGTATCATCAATGCCGGTAATCACGTCGCCTTCACGCAATCCGGCTTCCTCGGCCGCACTGTTTTCGTTCACACGCTCTACATAAGCACCCTGGTTAATACTGATCCCCATTTCCTCAGCCCGTCTGTTGGTCAATTCAGTGATCTGCACACCAAGCAAACCCCGCTGCACTTCCCCGAATTCCATCAAATCCTCTTTAACTTTCATGGCAATATTGGAAGGAACAGCAAATGAATAACCTGCAAAGGAGCCCGTGGTAGAGGCAATGGCTGTATTGATCCCGATGAGTTCACCGCGGCTGTTGACCAATGCTCCTCCGCTGTTACCCGGATTGACAGCAGCATCTGTCTGGATAAATGACTCAATGGCCATTTCTTCTCTGAGAATATTGATATTTCGTCCCTTGGCACTGACAATACCGGCCGTTACTGTTGACTCCAGGTTAAACGGGTTGCCGATGGCCAGAACCCACTCCCCTACCATCAGGGCGTCGGAGTCCCCGAATTCCAGGTATGGAAGATTGGCCGCATCAATTTTCAGCAAGGCCAGGTCTGTGGTGGGGTCATTGCCGACAACCTCTGCCTCAAACATGCGGTTGTCATTCAGGGTAATCTCAATTTTGCCGGCATTATTCACCACGTGATTATTTGTGATGATATGTCCGTCAGAACTGACAATAACTCCGCTCCCGGCACCCTGCGATGGCTGGGGCTGCCTGAGATCAGGGCCCCTCGGCCCGAAAAAGAAATCAAAAAAATCGTTCGGTCCGAAGCTGTCGCCGCGCGGACTGCGTTGTCTTTCAAATTCAGAGCGGATATGCACCACAGCATCAACCGTCATCTCTGCTACAAGCGTAAAATCGGGTAATGTAGCGGAAAAATCCGGATCGGACAAACGAGCTGCCAAAGCGGCAGGAATCCGATCCCCCCTGTGCGGGATTGTTACCGATACGTCCGCACCTCCCGGATTGTAAGCAGGCAAAAAATAATAATTAATTCCGATGGCCACAAAACCACCAAGGACTGCCACAAAAAAGAGAGTCAGAAATTTCTTCATCTGTTTTTTATTTTTTATTCGGTCAGTAAATCCGCGAAGGGCATTATGCTGCCAACGCCGCTGCCATCAGTTAGAACAACCATTTTGACAAATTGTTCTTTCGAAACACAAAAACCGTCAATATGGCATACAACCTTTCATTGTCTACTTAATCAATAAGTATGCCTTAATAAACAAAAAACTCTTAATAAAAACTAAAATTATGACTGATTCATGGTTAAGATTTTTTTGTTAATTTGGTCTGTTCAACAGGGATCCGAAAACCGGGTCCGGTCAAATCAACAGGAGAGAACCCGGGAATGAAGTTGTTTTTTTCCAAATATCACGGTGCCGGCAATGATTTTATTATCATTGACAACCGGAAAAAAGTGTTTGCTCCTCTCAACGACAGGGAACAATCCCTTATTGCCTCTCTCTGCCACAGGCGATATGGAATTGGCGCCGATGGTCTGATACTTATCGAAAAAGATGCATCAGCCGATTTCATGATGCATTATTTCAACAGCGACGGCCGAACGGGAAGCCTTTGCGGGAACGGGAGCCGTTGTGCAGCAGCATTTGCCTACCATACCATATTTCCAGGCAGACAGCAAATGCGTTTTAATGCCGTGGATGGTATACATGAAGCCCTTGTCATTACCCCTCACCCTTCCCGGCCGTTTGTATCCGTGACGCTGAACCCGGCAAAAAAACCGGTAAACATCGCCCCGGACAATTACTTCGTGAATACGGGTTCTCCTCACCTGGTCCGCTTTGTCCGCAACCTGGACAGTGTGGATGTTGTCAACCTCGGCCGTCAGATCAGACATGCCCGGGAATGGGCCCCCGAAGGGATCAACGTTAACTTCGTCGAAGACAGGGGTAACAACACCTTATCAGTAAGAACTTACGAAAGGGGGGTAGAAGATGAAACCCTTTCTTGTGGAACGGGAGTTACAGCAGCCGCCATCGCCGCCTGGTCACACCACCATCAGGACCCCCAACTTACCGATTACATAACACTTACATCCGGAGGAAAACTGGAAGTATCATTCCAATCACCGGACAATCATCTTGACACTTTTTCCAACGTCCGGTTGAAGGGTCCGGTACAATTTGTGTTCAGTGGAGAACTGGACATAGAGGCCCTGAAACAGGCAATAACAACAAGTGATGAACCTGATGAACAGTGAACGCATTAGTCTGAGACCGGTAGAAATCGAAGACCTGGAGCTTTTATATAAGCTTGAAAATGACATGGAAAGCTGGCATGCGGGAGACCACCTCAACCCGCTGTCACGTTTCTTCCTGGAACAGTACATTCTAAATGCTGCGAATGATATATACGCGGATAAACAACTGCGGCTGGTCATTACCCGTAAATCCGGTGAGGCAATGGGGATCATTGATTTATTTGAATTCGATCCCCACCATCGCAGGGCAGCTGTCGGAATTATCATTGCCCGGGAAGCAAGGGGCCAGGGATATGCCAACGAAGCACTGAAAATGCTGATCACTTACGCCGACAAGGTATTGCAACTGAAACAGCTTTACTGCGGTGTAGACGGAGACAACCATAAGAGTCTGCGCCTTTTCACGCAAAACGGTTTCGAGCATACAGGCACCAGGAAATCCTGGAGGTTGTCAGAAAAAAACTGGAAAGATGAACTGTTCCTGCAACGTATATTTGATTGTCCTGCAATCTCCAGGGAAACTGATCAATAAGGACCATGAGAAAAAAACGTAGCATATTTTTTCACCCCTGGCTGTTGACCGCATTGATCATAATCATAGTCTGCGGGGGCTTGCTGTCTTTTCTGTTTTATCGGATTGTATATGCCCCGAATACAGAACTTGGCGGCAAAGAGGTCATACACCTTTACATCCCTTCGGGAAGCTCTTATGAGGAAGTCAAACAATTGATGGAAGAAGAAAACATCCTTGCCAGCACGGGAACCTTTGACTGGCTTGCAAAGAAGAAGAACTATCCCAATAGGGTACAACCCGGCCGGTACCGGATTCAACAGGGAATGGGGAACAATGAGCTGATCAATTTGCTGCGTTCCGGAGAACAGGAACCGGTGCGCCTCACATTCACGAACATTCATACCGAAGGGCAGCTGGCCGGTACCATTGCCTCGCAACTTGAAACCGACTCTTTGTCCATTATGCAGCTGCTTAATGATGAGGAAATATTGCAGGAAACCGGACTTGACAGGTCAACGATCAAACTATTGTTTATTCCCAACACCTATGAAGTTTACTGGACCACCTCTCCCCGTCAGCTTCTGAATCGCATGCAAAGGGAATACAGGGCTTTCTGGAATGAAACACGCCTGGAAAAAGCATCCGAAATCGGGCTCAGCCCCCAGGAGGTCGGGGTTCTGGCCTCTATCGTCCAAAGAGAAACCAGCAAACAGGATGAAATGGCAAGAATTGCCGGTGTCTATATCAACCGCCTCCACAGGGGTATCCTCCTGCAGGCTGACCCCACAGTTGTCTTTGCCCATGGCGACTTCAGTATCGGCCGGGTACTGAACCGCCATCTTGAAATTGATTCCCCTTACAATACCTACAAATATGCCGGTCTTCCACCCGGGCCCATCACCTTGCCCGAACCTGCAGTAATGGATGCCGTACTGAATTATGAGAAGCACAATTACCTATACTTCAGTGCCAGGGAAGACTTCAGCGGCTACCACAATTTCGCAGAAACATACGCCGAACACCTGGCCAACGCAAGGCGATACCGGCAGGCCCTCAACGAGAGGAGAATATTCCGGTAATCCGTCTCAGATGTATTCAGCACGAACCTAAATACAGGGAATATGACAAAAATACAATTCGGTACAGACGGCTGGCGTGCCGTGATCGCCAAAGAATTTACCACAGAAAACGTGGCGCGTATCGCGCAGGGGACAGCCACCTGGACACTCAAACAGCGTGAAAAACCAGCAGTAGTTGTGGGGCATGACTGCCGGTTCGGCGGAGAACTTTTTGCTGAGACAGTTGCAAAAGTTCTGACCGGCAACGGGATAAAGGTCTTTTTATGCGGCGGATTTGTATCTGCTCCCATGATC
>SKUN01000065.1 GCA_007129945.1 Bacteroidales bacterium | reverse complement strand
TTGCTGATGAGTTCCCGGCAATAGGTTTCGCTCATTTCCGGGAAACGCGTACCCAGCTCATCGATGTTTGGCCCACGCAAAGGGTTCTCCGGGAAATGATTGATGTGATCGCGGATGATCATCAGGTCACCTGCTTCAAACGCGGGGTTGAGGCCACCGGCTGCGTTGGAGACCATCAGGGTGTGTACCCCCATCAGCCGCATCACACGTATGGGAAATGTTACCTTTTGCAGGTCGTAACCCTCATAATAATGAAAGCGCCCCTGCATGGCCATCACCTGCTTGCCCCCCAGTTCACCGAATATCAGTTGCCCGGCATGCCCTTCCACTGTGGAGGAGAGGAAATTGGGGATCTCATTGTAGGCCAGCCGGTGGGATACACTGATCTCATCAACCAGTCCTCCCAGTCCACTGCCCAGTACAATGCCAACCTCCGGGGCGGCACCTGTTTTCTCCTTTAAAAAAGCTGCGGTTTCTCTGAGTTGTTCTATCATAGTTTTTTAATTATTGTATTGCGTCATTATCTGGCCGGTCTTGTTGTTTTGACGTTTGAGGCCGAAGCCCCGGTCTTACAATTCGATCTTTTCCCTGATATCAGCAGGAATGGCGTCCTTGTGTACCATGATCCCAATGGTTTTTTTCTGTACGTAAGGCGCTGACATATAGAGGTATCCATCCATGTCGTTGCCTTCGGCTCCATAAGAGTTTTTGGTCAGGTAATAGGCCGTTCCGTTCTGATCGGTGGCCATCCCGGTAATGTGCATCAGGTGGTCGTCTGTGGTGGAGAAGTTGTTAAAATGTTGCTGGCGAAGCTCAGGCGTGACCATTTGTTCCTCGTGCGGAAATTTGAACAGGTCATTTCTTTCCTGATCGCTCATTTCGGCCCATGGGGTGGCTGGTAAGACCGCCAGTGCATCCCGGTGAGAGAAACCCCGTTCGCTCACGTCGCCGTCCCAGGCGATGGTATAGCCATTCTCCAGAGAATAATTCATGACTTCCATTAATTCGTCCAGCGGAAGATTGTAATACAGCGCATCCGCCCAGTTATCCGGCACTTCCAGAACAAATTGCTCATAGTACGGATGGTGGGTAAATGAAGTCAGTTCCACGTAATTATCCGGGTCAATGCCCATTTCCACAGCAAAACTTTGTGGGGTATAGGTTTGTCCCTCATACTCAAAAAACTCCGGAACTTCTCCCAGGTAAGTATCCAGCACACTTTCGTAGGCATTCAGCCAGGCTGTGGTAAGCTGGCCGCTCCTCCTGCTGAGGACGCCATCCAGCATGCCGTTCAAAACTGTTGCCAGTTCACCGTGGTTGTGGGTATCCATCCCGTAGTTAAGGCCGTCATAGATCGATTCGGGAACCATTCCATGATCCGCGATCACTTTCATTACGTCGTGCGACAAGCTGCCCTGCCCGAAGTTCAGGTTACCGTGACGGCGCACATAACGCCTGGCTTTCTCCGGGTATACATACCGGACCATATACATTTCTGACAGCTGGTGTGTGCCTTTGTCAAGGCGAATCATTTCAGATTCGATAAAAGAGATGGTTGCAAAACTCCAGCAAGTGCCTGTGCGGTACTGGTTTTGTACAGGCCCGGCAGGGAGGTCAATGGTTTTGGTGAATTCATATGATTCCTCTGTTTGTGCAGTGGACAGGGCTGTCATCAATAATAATGAGAGAATAAACAGAAAACTTTTTCGCATGATTTATTGTTTAGCTGGTGAATCAATAAATAAATAGCAAGACCAATATTACAAAATATTTGGATAGTTCCCGGTTCTTTTTCACAGTTAAAGGAGGCTGAAGCCGAATCACGAATGGCGGCTGAAGCCAAGTCCGTTTTTCAGGTTCACTGATTAATGGTTAGCTTTGCAGAAAATCTTTTTTATGGAATTTCGTCCCGATTCTGACAACGCTTCGCCTGTTCAGGCAGATCTACTTATCCGCAATGCCCTTGTGGTTACCATGGATGCGGAGGCCAGGGTGATTGACAATGGTGCCGTGGCTGTCAGAGATAATTTGATTGTCGGAGTGGGGGAAACGAAAGACCTTGATGACACTTTTACTGCTTCCCGGGTGATTGACGGTCGCCGGAAGCTGGTGATGCCCGGCCTGATCAATACGCATACCCATTCGCCCATGACAATCTACCGTGGATTTGCGGATGACCTCCCGCTGCGGGACTGGCTCTATGACTATATTTTTCCGACTGAATCGGCCTTCACCAGCCCGGAAAATGTCCGTGCCGGAACCAGGCTGGCCATCGCGGAAATGTTACTTTCGGGCACCACTACCTTCAACGACATGTATTATTACATGGATGAGATGGCTTCTGTGGTTGACCAGGTTGGAATCCGGGCTGTACTCAGTGAGGGCCTCATCGATTTTCCTGCCCCCAACAGTCCTTCGCCTGCCGAGGGCGTGTCCAATATTGAAGGGCTGATAAAAAAGTGGAAGAACCATCCCCGCTTACGTATTGGTGTGGGGGTTCATTCACCCTACACGGTTTCTCCCCATTGGCTGAAGCGGGGCAAGGAACTGGCTGATCACCACGGATTGTTGTACAATGTACATCTGGCAGAAACCCGCTGGGAGTTTGATTACATACAGAAAAAATTCGGACATTCTCCGGCGAAACACCTGCACCTTACAGGCGTACTTGATCACAATGTGGTGGCTGCCCATGGTGTTCATCTTACTGATGAAGACATCCGGTTGCTGGCGGATCATGGGGTCGGAGTGGCTCACAATCCACAGTGCAACATGAAACTTGCCAGTGGCGTGGCAAGAATCCCCGAACTGCTGAAGGCAGGTGTCAGGGTTGGCTTGGGAACGGATGGGGTGGCCAGTAACAATGATCTGGATCTTTTCGATGAGATGCGGACCATGGCTTTTTTGCACAAGCTCAATAGTGGCGATCCGACAGTGATAAGTGCCCGGGAAGCCCTGGAAATGGCTACTATGGGGGGAGCCAGGGTGCTGGGAATGGATCAGGAGACAGGGTCGCTGGAGAGCGGGAAAAAAGCAGACCTTATTGTACTCGATATGAATCAGCCACATGCCCATCCGGTGTACAATATATATTCCCTGATTGTCTATAGTCTTCGGGGTGCTGACGTTCAGCATGTAATGGTGGACGGGCGTTGGTTACTCTTTGATCGGAAGTTATGCAGCCTGGATCTCGGCCGTTTGTATGAAAAGGTGGAGGGAATAGCCGGCAAAATAAAAGAAGAGGCTATGCGGCTGGGTATTTTCAATGGCCATTAATATTCAGTTTTATTCTCTTTTTTAATCCAGTGGTCAAAAGGTTGGCTGCGTTCGCTGTCTTTCAGCTGAACGGATTGAATGGAGCGTTCTTCCCGTGGCAAAGCGAATTCCCGGTAGATGAAAGAATCATCAAACCCGGCCCTGGCAGCGTCTTTGTTATCGGCTGCGTAATAGATTGTGTTGATTCTTGCCCAGTAAATGGTTCCCAGGCACATGGGGCAGGGTTCGCAGCTGGCGTAAATTACCGCATCTTTCAGCCAGTAATGCCCGGTATTGTGGCAGGCATCACGGATGGCCTCCACCTCAGCATGTGCGGAAGGATCATTGTTCCCGGTTACCCGGTTGACCCCACGTCCGATTACCCGGTTGTCTTTCACAACCAGGGCTCCGAAAGGTCCGCCCTGTCCGCTTTCTACATTATCTCTGGCCATTCTGATGGCTTCCCTGATGTAATCTTCGTGCTGTTTTTCCATAATCCGTATTGATTAACGCAAATATATAAAAAGAGAAGTGATGAACTGTAATGGCGGGGTTTTTGTTTACTGAATACCCGAACAGGCGAATATCCTGTTAGGGAAAGCCTTGTTAAAGCCAGCCCTTTTACTTATGCAGACAACAATTAAAAACTTTCTGGAAGAAAAAGTTGCTTTCTACAATCGTCCTGATTTCATCACTGATGATCCCATATACATCCCTCACCGGTTTTCTGGCAAGGCTGACCGGGAGATTGCCGGTTTTCTTGCTGCCACTTTGGCCTGGGGTCGGCGCAAAAGTATTGTGATTAATGGCCTGCGCCTGATGGAACTAATGGATTTCTCACCTGCGGATTTTGTAACCCGGTTCTCTGAAAAAGACTTGCAGCGTTTTGACGGGTTTGTGCATCGTACCTTTTGTGTAACGGACCTCACCTTTTTTCTGTATTCGCTAAAAAATATTTACCAGAATCATGGAGGGCTG
>SKUN01000114.1 GCA_007129945.1 Bacteroidales bacterium | reverse complement strand
ACCGGTCTTAAGTGGCTGTTCTGCTCCATGGAAAAGGAGGCCCCCTATGTCATGTGTAATGCCGATGAGGGTGAGCCGGGTACTTTCAAAGACAGGGTGCTGCTGACAGAAAGGGCGGACATGTTGTTTGAAGGTATGACCATTGCCGGTTGGGCCCTTGGATCCAAAGAAGGCATTTTGTATATCAGGTATGAATACAAGTACCTGGAAAAATTCCTGGAGGGTGTACTGGACGATCTCAGGAAGAAAAACCTGCTCGGAAAGAATATTCTGGGCAAAGGCTTTGACTTTGACATCCGGATTCAGTACGGAGCGGGCGCTTATGTATGCGGGGAAGAATCAGCCCTGATCGAGTCGTCCGAAGGTAAACGCGGAGAACCGCGTAACCGTCCTCCTTTCCCGACCCAGCGAGGGTATAACCAGAAACCCACGGTGATCAACAATGTGGAAACGTTCTGCTCTGCATTGAAAATTGTGGAAAATGGTGCAGAATGGTACACAAAGATGGGAACAGAAGAGTCGTCCGGAACCAAGTTGCTGAGTATTTCCGGTGACTGTGAACGGCCGGGCGTGTATGAAATCGAATGGGGAATGAGCCTCGATGAAATGCTGATGATGGCTGGTGCCAAAACCGAAGATGTACAGGCCATTCAGGTGGCCGGTCCGGCTGGTGTTTGCATGCCTCCCTCGCAGTTCAACCGGAAGATCGCCCTGGAGGACCTGGCCACCGGTGGTTCCATGATCGTGATCGGCAAACACCGCGACCTGCTGAAGGACGTGGTGCTCAATTTTATGAAGTTCTTCGAGGATGAATCCTGCGGCTCCTGTGTGACCTGCCGTTCATTCAATATGATCCTCACCAGGCAGGTGAAACGGGTCATTGATGGACTTGCCATCAAATCTGACATCAATAATATGAAGGAGTGGGCGGAGATCATGCGGAAGACAAGCCGCTGCGGCCTCGGGCAGACCTCCGGTAACCCCGTTTCGGGCACCATCTCCAACTTCCCCGGAGTATATGAATCTAAAGTAAAGGACAAGCCGTTTACCAGCGACTTCAACATGGAGAAAGCCATTGCCGAAGCAGCTGAAGCTGTCGGACGTCCGGCCAGGGTTCATTAATCAATCAATGTAGTGATCAGAAAAAACCAATATACAATGAGTGAAAAAGTAAAATTCACAATTGATGGCAAAGAGTTTGAAGGCACCAAGGGGCAGTTTATTGTTGACGCGGCTGCCGAAAACGGCGTTTATATTCCGGTTCTTTGCCACTGGAAAGATGTAACTCCTTCCGGATCCTGCCGGATATGCTCTGTGAAGGTAAATGGGCGTTTTATGACGGCCTGCACCACACCCCTTGAGGACGGCATGGAAGTGGAAAGTGAAACCGAAGAAATCCAGGATATCAGAAAAGCCATCGTGGAGATGCTGTTTGTGGAGGGCAATCATTTCTGCCCGGCCTGTGAGAAAAGCGGAGACTGTGACCTGCAGGGGCTCGGGTACCGTTACCAGATGATGGTTCCCCGCTTCCCCTATGCGTTTGAACGCAGGGAGCTGGATGCGGCTTCTCCGAAGATCTTCCTTGAGAAGAACCGCTGCATCTTTTGCAAGCGCTGCATCCGCATGATCAAGGATGAGCAGGGCAAAAGCTATTTTGCTTTCAAATACCGGGGCAAAGACCTCGAAATTTCCATGGATAAGGAACTTGCCAAAAACATGAGCGAAGAGCTCGCACAGGAAGCAATGGATATTTGTCCTGTCGGAGCCATTCTCCGCAAGGAAGTTGGTTTCGCGAAGCCAATCGGAACCCGGAAGTATGACAAGATGCCCATTGGCTCTGATGTTGAAAGTTCTCAAAAATAAAAAAGGAGGAAAACAAAATGAGTAAACCTATCATAGCAACAGCTTCTTTGGCAGGATGTTTCGGATGCCATATGTCGATTCTGGATATCGACGACAGGATTTTAAAACTGATCGAGCTTGTTGATTTCAATAAATCACCCATCACTGATATCAAGGAGTTTTCACAAAGATGCAACATCGGCATCATCGAAGGCGGATGCTGTAATACCGAGAATGTGGAAGTGCTCAAAGAATTCAGGGATAAATGTGATATACTGATCTCACTGGGTGAATGCGCCATTATGGGCGGTTTGCCGGCATTGCGAAACGGGATCCCCGTAAAGGAATGCCTGGACGAAGCCTATTGCGACGGAATAACCGTCGGGGAGAACAAAGAGAAGATCATGCCCAACGATGAGGAGTTGCCGATCATTCTGGACAAGGTATATCCCCTGCACGAAATCGTGAAGGTGGATTATTACCTTCCCGGCTGCCCTCCGCGTGCTGACCTGATCTGGGAAGCCGTTGTGGCACTTGTTACCGGCGATGAGCTGAAGATCCCCTACGAATTAGTTAAGTTTGATTAAACAAAAAGAGGAATAATGGCACAAAAAATAACAATAGAACCTGTAACGCGGGTTGAGGGTCACGGTAAGGTGACCATTCATCTCGACAGTAAAATGAACGTGCAGCAAACACGGCTGCACATTGTGGAATTCCGTGGTTTTGAGCGTTTTGTGCAGGGAAGGCCTTATTGGGAAGCACCTGTGCTTGTTCAGCGCCTCTGCGGAATTTGCCCCGTAAGTCACCACCTGGCTGCTGCGAAGGCCCTTGACGTGATTGTGGGCGCAGGAACCGGCAAAGGACTGACCGCCACCGGTGAGAAAATGAGAAGGCTGATGCACTACGGGCAGATGTTCCAGTCGCATGCGCTGCATTTTTTCCATCTTTCTTCACCCGATTTTCTCCTGGGTTACGATGCCGATCCGGCAATACGTAACGTGGTCGGAGTTGCCCAGAAGTTTCCGGAGCTGGCCACCCAGGGCGTGCTGATGCGTAAGTTTGGTCAGGAAGTGATCAATTTTACCGCCGGGAAGAAGATCCACGGTACCGGAGCGATCCCGGGCGGTATCAATAAAAACCTCAGCATCGAAGAACGTGATTTCCTGCTCAAGGGCGATGACCCGATGAATGTGGATAAGATGATCGAATGGGCAGGTGACGCCGTAAACCTGTTTAAGGATTACTATATGCAAAACCGTGAGTTTGTGGACAACTTTGCCCACTTCCCATCCAATCACCTGAGCCTTGTCAGGGAAGACGGTGCACTGGATTTCTATCACGGGGTGATGCGTGCAGTGGATTCTGAAGGCAACAGGGTACTCGATGATGTGGACTACCAGGATTATTACAAGCATATCGAAGAAGAGGTGAAGAACTGGAGCTATATGAAGTTCCCCTACATGAAACACCTTGGCAAGGACAAGGGCTGGTACCGTGTGGGTCCGCTGGCACGTCTTAATTGCTGTGACTTCATTCCCACGCCAAAGGCGCAGAAGGAGTTTGAAGCATTCAGGGCACATACCAACGGAAAACCGAACAATTATTGCCTGCATACCCATTGGGCACGGCTGATCGAGCTGCTGCACTCGGCTGAGGTGATCAAAGAATTGCTGGAAGATCCGGATCTGCAGAAAGACGATCTCGTGGTGAAAGGGAAGAAGGGCAATGAGGGTGTCGGCCTGATTGAAGCCCCCCGCGGCACGCTCTTCCATCACTATAAGATCAACGATGACGATCAGATCACCATGGCGAACCTCATCGTTTCCACCACCAATAACAACGAGCCGATGAACCGCTCCGTGAATATGGTGTCCAAAAACATGATGACGGGCAAGGCGGTGATCACCGAACCCATGAAGAATGCGGTTGAAGTGGCCATCCGGGCTTATGACCCTTGTCTGAGTTGTGCGACCCACGCACTGGGTAAGATGCCCCTGGACATCAAACTATATGGCCCTGATGACGAAGAACTGGATCACTACAAATCATAAGTGTTGATCCGGATAAGATAAAAAGTCCGTCAGCCCCTGACGGACTTTTTTTTAATTAATACCATTAGACAAATGCAAAAAATACTGATCTACGGGTATGGAAACCCGGGACGTCAGGATGACGGCCTGGGTCCCCGCTTTATTGAACTGTGTGATGCCTGGATCAGGGAACAAAACCTGACCCATATGTTCACGGATACCAATTACCAGCTGAATATCGAGGATGCGGCAGAGATTGCCGGGTACGATACTGTTGTCTTTGTGGATGCCAGTGTGGTGGAGGATCTGGAAAATTTCAAGCTGGAAACGGTGGAGCCTGATGATGCCCGGATCGAATTCACCATGCATGCGGTGTCAGTTTCCTACGTGGTGGATCTTTGTCAGAAAATTTACAATAAAAGTCCGAAGGCATGTGTGCTGCACATCAGGGGCTATGAATACGACTTTAAGGAAGAGCTGACCCCGAAAGCAGCGGAAAACATGCATGCCGCTTTCGCTTACCTGAAGGATTTTTTTAAGCAAGTTAGGAGAAATGATTCGTGATAATGTTTGAGGGAGAGGGCGGCTATGTTTCATGGCAATGAATGCCATTGCCGTCCAGTGTATTACGGGGGTACTCCCCGCATGGGAGGCAGCGCCAGTTGTCGTCTGTCGTGTTCACGGCACGGGTTTTCATGATGCTTTCCCCGCAACGGTCGCAGATTACACTCTCGTGGATCTTTGCATAGTCCGGGATCTCAATATCCACTTCTTCTAACTTGAACAATTTGTCAAAATCCAGGCCCAGGGTGCCGAACGAGCGATCCAGTGCTTTCTTTTTGTAAGCGCTCACCATTTCGGGTGAATGGTCCTGTTCATCCACCACTTTTTTGTACAATTCCCCGAAATCAGGGAAGGCCTCCTGAATCACCTGCCGGGATTCCGGGCGGGTGGCCACCCGTACTCCCTTGCCGTTGCGGCGGGTGAGTGTGAAGGCGGTTTTTCCGATATCATTGAATATCAGCGCATTATTCCCGAAAGTGCATCCTGTAACAAACTGCACCCCGTCAGAAAAACAGTTGTTGGTTTCGGTGATGGCCAGCAAATCTTCCATGCCATCGCTCTCTGCCTCCAGATGGTTCATTGCATGTGTGGCTGCCATGATGCCCAGGGCCAGCCCGGGGCAATAATGTCCGTGGATCTGCCCGGCCTTGATCATAAGGGACTCCGTGCGGCGGGCATATATTTCGTTGCGGATGTCGATGCGCGGGTTGCTTTTCAGTTTCCCCTGGTGGATCGGGTTTTGATCCTGTTCATAGGCAAACATCGAGGTGTCGCAGTTTTTAATATCCAGCACGGGGGTGCCGCTGATCGCATCCAGCCCCTCTACCACCAGGCTGTTTCCTTTACGCTCCAGCAGTTTTACCGTGGTACTTCCGATAAGGTTGGGTCGTTTCCGGCTCCGGCTGCCAAATACTCCGCGAAGCACCCCCGGGTTGGTGTGGGTGGCGGTTTGAAGGGCAGGGGTGGACTGGTGAAAATGGAAAATGATGTCCAGGTAATCATTGGATTCGATGCCCAGAAGTGCCCCGGAATACTCATCGAAAATCTCAATAATGCTGGGCTTTCCCTTGATTTTGCGGTAATCGTCCGGTTCGTTGATATGATTGCGAATGACCCCCACGGGTGAGAACGTGTATTGTTCCATGTCGGCTGTTTATTTGTGCTGATTGCGGGTTTGTGCCCTGCTTTATTCAATATCTGTCATGACCAGCTTACCGTGCTTGATCCCTTTGGTGCCGATGATCCTGTCTGCAAGCTCCTGCAGGGTTTTGGATTTACCTTTTACGGCAATGGTTTCCAGGCAAAGGTCATGCTCCAGGTGAACGTGCTGGGTGGACAGAATGGCGTCGTGGTACTCGTGCTGTACATGCATCAGTTTACTGTTCAGTTCCCTGTGATGATGGTCATACACAATCACAATGGCACCGGCAACCATTTTGTTTTCATCCACTTTCTCGTTCACCAGGGTACTTTTGATCAGGTGGCGAATGGCCCGCGAACGGTTCGGAAAGCTGTGCTTTTTCACGTAAGTGTCCAGGGCACTGAGAATGTTTTCTTCCACGGAAACACCAAATCTGCGAATATTCATGGCGCTGAAGTTTAAAGTTGAATCATCCCTGGTTATTTTTTGAAATTATTCAGCCATTCATACCAGGTGTCCATTCCTTCACCTGTTTTGGCTGAGATCTCAAAAAACCGGAGGTGGTGGTTTACCTGCAGGGCATATTCTTTGGCTTTTTCCACGTCGAAATCCACATAGGGAAGCAGGTCAGTTTTATTGATCAGGCAGATGTCGGATGAGTGGAACATGCCGGGGTATTTGAGCGGCTTGTCTTCCCCCTCGGTGACGCTGATGATCACCACCCGCTGCGATTCACCCAGGTCGAACATGGCAGGGCAGACCAGATTGCCTACGTTTTCGATCACCAGGATGGCGTTTTCTGTTACACCGAGCTGCTTCACCGATTTGTTGATCATATCGGCGTCCAGGTGGCAGCCGTTTCCGGTATTCACCTGGATAACGGGGGCACCCGTTGCCTTGATCCGGTTGGCATCGTTCAGTGTCTGCTGATCTCCTTCTATCACAAAAAAGTCGTGGGCCGCCTTGAGGTCGGTAATGGTTTTTTCAAGCACGGTGGTTTTTCCCGAACCGGGTGAACTGACCATGTTGAGGGCAATGATGTTTTTGGCCTCGAAATAACCACGGTTTCTTTCGGCCAGCAGGTTATTCTGCGAAAGTACGTCCTGCCCGAGCTGCACTTCTTTTGAGCCGCTGCGGGGGTGCTCGTGATCATGGTCGTGGTCATGGCTATGGGCGTGGTCATGTTTGTGTTCCTGACCGGGGATGGTAAAGGTGGTGCTGTTTGGGTGGTCGCAGCCGCAGGTATCGCACATATTGGTCAAATTTTTTGAGGTTAGTCACAAAGTTAATACGGAATTTTTACATTTATGCTGTTATATTAATCCATTCTGAATGACTTGATTTTCAATTCATGCCCGCTGATGATCTTTGTCCGTGTTGAAGTGCAGCGGGGGCATGTAGCGGCATACTCCACGGTGATGAAGCGGTGATGGCAATCCTCGCATTCAGCTGTGGGCTGAACTTTATTGATAATCACACGGGCATCTTTGAGCATCTTGCTTCGCGGTGCGTTTTCCAGGGCAAACTCCAGGGCATCAAATTCGACCCCGGCAAGTTCTCCGACATCCACTTCAATTTCGTGGATAATGGTGGCCTGGTGTTTGACTGCGTTTTCTTCAACAATGTCAAAAATATTGGAGACGATGGATAGCTCATGCATGATTCTTACCTTTCTGTTTTTCTAGCAGATCCTGGGGAGTTGTTCTCCGGCCAGCATATCCATGATGCGTTTGCCCCCGATGGCGGTTTGCAGGGCGGCCTTTCCGGGGTGATTCCCGGTCAGTTCGCCGATTATTGCTGCATCCCGTCCCAGCGGGTTGTTTTTCATGGTCTGGATGACCATTTCCGCATCTTCCGGGTGCACCACCATCACCAGTTTTCCTTCGTTGGCCACGTAAAAAGGATCGAACCCGAGCAATTCGCACATCCCGCGCACATTGTCATCCACAGGCACATCTTCTTCATTGACTTCCACGCCAAGGCCCCTCTGGGTGGCCATTTCGCACATGACGGTGGCCAGGCCGCCCCTGGTGGCATCCCGCATAAATTTCACCCTGGCGCCGGTGTCGAGTACCTCCCGGATCATGTGGTTGAGGCAGCTGCAGTCTGACTGAATGCTGGTATTGAAGTTGCCGAAATTCCTTACCGCCATGATCGCCATGCCGTGCTGGGCAATGGGGCCGTTGAGGAGGATCTTGTCTCCCGCCGCTATGTGTTCCCCGGTTCCGATGGGGGCATGGGCCGTCTCCAGTTCGCCGATGCCGGCGGTATTGATGAAGAGTTTGTCGCACTGGCCCTTGTTCACCACCTTGGTGTCGCCGGTAACGATCAGCACCCCGGCTTTTTTCGCTTCTTCGGCCATGGAGGCAACGATGCGCTCCAGTTCCTCCATCGGCAGGCCTTCCTCAATGATGAATGCGGCTGTGATATAGCGCGGGGTGGCCCCGGCCACAGCCAGGTCGTTTACCGTCCCGCAGACGGCCAGCTTTCCGATGTCTCCGCCGGGAAAGAAGACCGGGTCGATCACATAAGAATCGGTGGTAAATGCGGTTTTTCCGGGGGGAAGGTCTAAAATGGCCGAGTCGCTTTGCTGTGCCAGGAAAGGATTGTCAAAGTATTTGATAAACAGGTCGCGGATCAGGGAGTGCATCAGACGGCCTCCGCTTCCGTGTCCGAGTAGTATATTTTTTTCCATTATGCGTTGAATCTGAAGTAAGCATTACAGGCACCTTCATGGGATACCATGCAGGCACCTACAGGGTTTGTGGTGTTGCAAACTTTTCCGAACAACCTGCAGTCGTGGGGCTTTTTCAGTCCCTTGAGGATCTCCCCGCAGATACAGCCTTTTTCATCTGCTGTTTCTTCCACTTCCACGGCGATCATCCGGTCGGCATCAAAACGGGCAAAATCACCCCGGATGCCCAGTCCGCTCTCAGGCAGCATCCCGAACCCCCGCCACCAGTCGTTTACCGGCTCAAACACCTCGTTCATGATCTTAAGCGCCAAGGGGTTTCCTTCGGGTTTGACGGTACGGCTGTACTGGATCTCTACTTTGTAATCCTGCTTGTTGATCTGTTGCAGCAGCATGTACACTGATTGCAGGATGTCCACAGGTTCAAACCCGGAAATGACGCAGGCTACCCCGTATTTTTCAGGAATATCGGCATAGATCCCCGATCCGGTAATGGTGCTGACGTGCCCGGGTGCAATGTATCCGTCGATCTTCACCCCTTCATCGATCAGGGCACCCATGGCCGGGGGCATCACTTTGTGTGAACTCAGTACGAAAAAATTGTCCAGCTGCTGTTCGGCGGCATTTTTAATGCCTGCTGCCGTACCCGGTGCGGTCGTTTCAAACCCGATCCCCAGGAAGATCACCTTTTTGTCCGGGTGTTTTTTCGCAATGTCCAGGGCATCGATCACGGAATACACCATGCGTACGTCGGCCCCTTTGCTTTTTTCCTTATCCAGTGAAGAGGTGGATCCCGGTACCCTGATCAGGTCGCCGAAGGTGGTGATGATCACATCGTCCATCCGGCTGTAAGCCACTGCCTGGTCGATGAAGCGTTTACTTGTGACGCAGACGGGGCAACCGGGCCCGGAAAGCAACCGTACGTTTTCAGGCAGCAGGGAAGGGATCCCGAACTTCTGGATGGCCCAGGTATGACCCCCGCAGACCTCCATCAGGGAGACTTCCCTGTGGGCAATCTCCCCGATTTTGTTCACCAGGTTTTTTACCAGCTCCTTGTTTCGGTATTCATCGATGTATTTCATTCTTCCTCTTCCTGCTTATTGAATTCCTCCAGTTCGTTGAATAACCGGAGTGTTTCGGCGGCTTCCTCTTCGCTGATCTTTTGGATGGCGAAACCGGTGTGGATAAGTACGTAGTCGCCCACAACTGCATCATCCAGCAGTTGCAGTGAGGTTGCTGATTCTGTACCGCCCACAGAGACAATGGCTTTGTCGCCGTCAATGGATATGATTTTTCCGGGAATGCTAAGACACATAAAAATTATTTTATTGGTTATTCATCTTGTTTCTTTTTGCTGCAGCGATCATTAATTGACCCAGGGCGATTCCCCCGTCATTGGCGGGGACGCTGCCATGGGAATAGACCTCGAAGCCTGCCTTCAGCAAGCGGGTTTCCAGCTTTTCACCCAGGTACTTATTCTGGAATGTACCTCCCGACAAGATCACTTTGTGCAGGCCGTACTCGTCGCTGATTCTCCGGACGGTCTGCTCAACTGCATTCACAATGGTATTGTGGAAGCGGGCAGAAATGACTGAAGCCGGCTGCCGTTCTTCCATGTCATAAAGGATGTTGTCAATTGTCGGCCCGAAAGATATGGTTTTTCCTGCATGGAAAGGGTAGGTATCCGTAATGCTTTCATCGATCACCGACTCCAGGCGCATGGGGGCTTCAGCATGAAAGCGGCTGTGGGTACACAGGTTGATCATGGCACTCACCCCGTCAAACAGCCTTCCGGCACTTGACGATAATGGTGTGTTGATGCCTTCGTCCATGGCCTGGCACAAAATGTCTATCTGCTGCTTGTCGATGCCTTTTAAGAAATCCGGGTCCGGGCGGTGAAAATCCCAGCCATAGGTGTTGTACAACAGGGAAACGCCCATACGCCAGGGTTCCCCGGTTACCTTATCGCCCCCGGGCATTTGCATATAGTCAAAATGGGTGATCCTTTGATAGTCGTTGAAGTCGCACACCATGAATTCGCTGCCCCAGATATGCCCGTCATCGCCGTAACCAGTGCCGTCAAAGGCCACGCCGATCACCTTTTCATCCAGACTGTGCTGAGCCATACAGGAGGCAATGTGGGCATGGTGATGCTGAATGTGTACCACCGGAAGGTCATGGTCTTCCGCATACCGGGATGACAGGTAGTTTGGATGCAAATCGGCAGCGATCAGTGCCGGTTCAAAGCGGAAAAGCTGTTTGTACTTGTCGATGGACTCTGTGAAAAAGTTGTAGGTTTCCATGTTTTTCAGGTCACCGATATGCTGGCTGAGCAAAGCCTGGTTGCCCTTTCCGATACAGAAGCAGTTAACCAGTTCGGCGCCTGTGGCCAGGATCCCCTCCACCTGCCGGCTCACCTTGACAGGGATGGGTGCATAGCCCCTGGAGCGTCTGAAAACCCTTTCTTTTTTCCGGATCACACGGACCACTGAATCGTCGGTCCGGTTATGGATCTCTCTGTTGTAGGTCAGTACCGCATCGCAGATTCTTCCCAACACCTTCACAGCTTCATCGTTGTCTGTAATAATGGGTTCATCGGAAATGTTGCCGCTGGTAAGTACCATGGCCGGAAGCCTGGATTGTTGGAACAGCAGGTGATGCAGCGGCATGTAAGGGAGCATGGCCCCGATAGTATTGAACCCCATGTTGACCGACGGGGCAAGCTTTCCCTTGTCTTTGAGGAGCACGATGGGGCGCTTGAGTGACTGCAGGCTGGCTTCCTCCTGTTGGCTGGTATGTGCGAACTGCCGCAGGGTTTCCGTGTCGCGAAACATGACGGCAAAGGGTTTTCCTTCGCGGCTTTTCAGTTGCCTGAGCCGGGTAACCGTATCCGCACAAAGCGGATCGCAGGCGATAAAAAAGCCCCCCAGCCCTTTGATCGCCACAATTCCTTTGTTTGCCAGCAAGCGGGCTGTGTGTTCGACGACCTCCTGCGGGTCGGTGATATCCCCGCCGGCAGTATGCAGGCGATAGGAGGGACCACACCGGACACATGCCACGGGTTGGGCGTGGAATCGCCGGTCGAAAATATCAGTGTATTCTTTGTGACACTCAGGGCACATCTCAAAGGGCGCCATGGTGGTTTTGGCCCGGTCGTAAGGCAGGTCCTGTATAATGGTGAATCGCGGCCCGCAGTTGGTACAGTTGACAAAGGGGTAATCGATACGGTTCGCCTGGGTTTTCATATCTTCCAGGCATTCGGGGCATACGGCGATGTCCGGGCTGACTTCCGTAACCGTATCGGAAACGGAGCTGCTCTTTACAATTTTAAAACCTTCAAAAGGAATGTGACCTACTTGTTCGGTGCGGATGGAATCGATGAATGATGCCGGAGGGGCCAATGCCCGCAGTTGGTCAACGAACTTTTCCAGTTCACCGTTTTGGCAGTTCAGCAGGATGAGTACGCCGTCGTTGCGGTTCTCCACCTGGCCGTTGAGCTTGAGCTCACTTGCCAGACGGTATATAAACGGTCGGAAACCGACCCCCTGCACCCTTCCCTGAACCTGAATGCGGAAAGTGTTGTATAATGTGTGTAATTTTACAGTCATTTTCAAACAAAACCTGGTATGCCCTGTTTTTTTGGTGCGCTGCAGTCTGACCTTGCATTCCGCCACATTCCGGATGCAGGTTCGGCTTGTTTTGTCGCTTGAACCACAGTGTACTGAATCTCCGGTTTTTTAAGAATACAAAGATACGGAAAAGCACGCAGAATGAATACAGATGGGCAAAAGAAGCATACGTACAACGCCTCTGCCGTTATCCTGGCCGGCGGTAAGGGCTCCCGCATGGGAGGTGCCGATAAGGGGATGCTTGACAGAAAGGGGGAGCCCCTTATTGCCCATATCAAGCGTCAGCTGGAGAGCGATTTTGATGAAATCATCATCGGAGCCGGAAGCAGCGAAAAATATGAATTTCTTAATTGCAGGGTGGTGCCCGACCTGGATGCAGGGAAAGGCCCCCTGATGGGAATCTATTCCTGCCTGCTTGCATCACACAGTGACGTGAATTTTGTAACTGCCTGCGACATCCCTGAAATGAACCCTGGTTTGATCCATGAGATGATCAGCCTTTCTGACGAAGCGGATATTGTGATGCCGGTGAGTAAGGGTGACAAATATGAACCCTTGTACGCGGTGTACAGGAAGTCGGTGACCGCTGCCATTAAAACATTGCTGGATAACGACCGGCGCCGTATTATCGACTTGTTTGCCCACGCCCGGGTAAAACTGGTGGATTTTGATCACGGGCAATGGTACCACAACCTGAACCGGCGGTCAGCCTATCTGGATTATATCAAAGGGATTCGTGAATAATTTCGCGTGCAGCACAACCCTGTGTGTTGTCAGGTAGCCAGCCGCTTCCGGGGGATTACAGCAACACCCTACTTCTTTTGCCTGCCTTTGACCTTTTCGAGCAGATCCCTGATACGGTTGTACATTTGGTTGGTCTGGTCTTCGTCCGGGACGAAGTTCAGTTTCAGCCAGCTTCCTTCACGGGTGTTTTCCGGAAGGTGCTCCATGGGTACGTGTAATTCTGTGTCCTGTTTTTCAAAATGGATCACCGCGATGCCGTCCATGATCCTGTCAACTACAGCCTTCATGTTAAGTAAGTTTGGGAAGTTTATTCTGATTCATTCATGCTGGTGGTCACGGTATATTCGTAACCATTGGATTCAATGAGGATGTGTCCGTGCAGGTCAGTCCGGTACACTTCGTTGCTGGCGGATTCCAGCCGGGCAAGCGCGGCCCCGTGGGGGTGGCCGTATTGGTTGTCCCTTCCGCACATGATGACGCTCACCTCGGGTTTCACCTCATTAAGAAACCGGGTGGTTGAACTGGTGTAACTGCCGTGGTGACCTGCCTTCAGAATGGTGCTTTGCAGATTGTCGAAAGTGCTGATCAGTTCCAGCTCGCCTTCCATCTCCAGGTCGCCTGTAAGCAACAGACTCAGTTCACCGAAAGTGATCCGTGTCACTACAGAACTGTTGTTCAGGCTTCCCTCCGGGTTGTCAGGCGGGTGCAGGATGGTCATGCGGACATCGTCACCAAGTGTCCGCTCCATCCCCCGGCGGGCCACAGTAAATGGAATTTCGTACTCATCAATGGCCCTTAGGTAGTCCTCAAAGGTGAGGGTGGTGTGTATTACACCAGGGTCATAGACCTCACCCACCGTGTAGTTTTCAAATACCGCGATCAGGCCTCCGATATGATCGGCGTGCGGGTGGGTGCCGATCACAATGTCGATCTCTTCGATCCCCTGCTGGTCAAGGTATCCGGTTACGCCTCCCCAGCGGGTTCCTCCGTCCACCAGCATGGTGACATCCGGTGAAATAAAAAGAATGGCATCTCCCTGCCCCACATCAATAAAGTGAATTTCGTAAACGAATTCCGCATCCGGGAATATTTCATTTTCTTCTGTTTCACAGGATAGGGGAACTGCCAGGAAGAAAGCGAGCAGGAAGAGCGTGCCTGCCAGGCGGCCGATGTGGTGGATGCTGACGGAGCGGGTTACTCCGGCCTGCCGGTTCACAAGCCGTTGATAAAAGGTTGTTTTCATATATAAGTACCGATCAAATTGTATGCCAGTGGTCAGGGGGTTTGGGCTGTCAGAGCGCGTCAAATTTATAAAACAAATCCCTGTATCACAAATAACAGGTCAATGGTTGTTAAGTGATTGTTAATGATAAACTTTTTCTGCCGGGAGGTTAAACCAAAACTGTTTCAGCGGGTCAAACAACCGCAGTTAAATCAGTATAAATCATGAATTTCATAAATAATGAGACCATTAACCCGAATCCTGTACATCATTTTTCTGGCCACAGCTATAATATTTTCAGTGTCAGCAGCCGCCATGGCCGGGGAGCTGAATTTCCGTTCAGAAGACGCTCCCCGAATGAACGGGGGAGTGCTGACCGGCAGGGTGGTGGAGTCGGTCAGTGACCAGCCGGTTGAATATGTGAATGTTGCGATATTTCCGACCGGATCGGATGAGATGATCACAGGGGGAATTACCAATGAAAACGGGATGTTTCGTATTGAAAATATTCCGGCAGGTACGTATGACATAAGGCTGTCTTTTATTGGTTTTCAGACCCACCGTCTTGAAGGGATAACGATCACCAGTGAGGAGCCGGAGAAAGACACGGGGACCTTACGGATTGATCCCACCGAAGAAATGATGGAGTCGGTAACGGTAACCGCTGACCGGGAGATGCTGTTGCTGAACCTGGACAAAACGGTATTTACCGTGGGCAGGGACATGACAGCCACGGGCGGATCTGCCATTGACGTCATGGAGTCGATCCCTTCGGTCACTGTGGATTATGACGGAAATGTCAGCCTTCGGGGCAGCGGCAATGTGACCATTTTGATCGACGGACGCCCTTCTTACCTTGAAAGCCTTGATCAGTTGCCCGCTTCGATGATTGACCAGATTGAAGTGATCACAAATCCTTCCGCCCGACACGATCCGGACGGGACAGCCGGAATTATCAATGTGGTGATGAAGCGTGACCGCCAGCAAGGAACCAATGGAATGGTAAGTGCCAATATGGGAACCGGCAGCAAATATGACGGATCTGTACATGTCAATCACAGGATTGATCGCTGGAATTTCTTCGGGAGTTACGATTTCCGGATCCACGGGATGGAAGGCTACAATGTGACCAATCGTGACAGGATAACCGGCGGGGGGGATACCCTCCGGCAACTGTATCAGTACGAAGATTTTTTCCGCAGGGGGTATTTCAACAATTTCAGGTTTGGAACAGATTTTTTTGTTGATGAGAAGACTACACTGACTTTCAGCGGCACATTCAACCTGCGGGATACCCGTCCGCGCAATTACTCCGATGTAGACCTGTTTCTCCCTGCTTCCCGGCAATTGAACACTGAGATGGAGCGTCGTTTTGAGGGTTTTGGAAGGGAGTATGTGCTGAATTATACCAGAGACTTTGACCGGGAAGGCCGGGAGCTGATGGCAGATGTGTTTTATGCTGTCACCAGCGGAGAAACTGTGCGTGACATCCTTGTGGACACACTTGGAGCCCCGGACGGAAGGCAGCTGCAGTCAGTGGAGTCATCCACCCCGGGCAGGGTGATCACCCTGCAGGCCGATTATGTGCATCCCTGGAACGACCACAGCCGGTTTGAGGTGGGGGTGAAGAGTATTTTCCGGGATGTGGAGGATGATTTCCGCTTTTTTGACGTGGATGAAGCAAGTGGTTCGGAGAGCCTGAACCCGGGGTACAGTAATTATTTTCTTTTCAGTGAAGCCATTCATTCTCTTTATGGTATCTATGCTTTCACCCTGGGACCCCTCCAGGTACAAGCCGGACTGAGGGCAGAACAGCACGACATTGATGCCGAGCAACGGACCACCGGCGATGAGTTTGACCGTTCTTTAAGAAATCTTTTTCCAAGTGCCCACATGCGTTATTTTGTGGCTGACAATCATGCCCTTTTCCTGAATTACAGTCAGCGGGTCAACAGGCCGGGCATTTCCTTGCTGAATCCTTTTGTAAACTACAGTGACCCGATGAATATTTCCTATGGAAACCCTGATCTGAGGCCTGAGTTCATCGATTCCTATGAAGCCGGATATCAGTTTACAAAAAACCGGAAGGCTTTTACGGCTACCCTGTTTTACCGGGAAACAGAAGATGTCATATCCCGCGAGATGAGTCTTCCCACCGGCGATGATATGCAGTCAAGAACCACTTTTGAGAATCTTCAGTCGTCCACATCTTACGGGCTGGAAACCACGGTGAACTATCCCTTATTCCCCTGGTGGCGGCTGACAGGCAATTTCAGTTACTTTTACCGTGAACTGGAAGATGAGCGCTTACCTGACTGGGATTACAGCGGTGATTCATGGATGGTCCAGGCTTCATCTGAGTGGAATGTGACAGACCGGATCAGTGCCCAGGCGCGTTTCAATTACCGCAGCGAGGAGGTCACTGCCGGCCGGACCAGTGGCGGAGGTTGTCAGCAGCACGGGGGGCAGGGTGTGCTGGATGACATGTATTTCCTGGACCTGGGGGTAAGAGTGAGTGTGCTCGACGGGGATGGTACCATATCCCTGAGACTGAATGATGTGTTTCAGTCACGAACGTTTGACATGTACACCTACGGGGAGTCTTTCACGGCCGACCTTGTCCGGCGCCGCGACAGCCGGGCTTTGTTTATCGGTTTCACCTGGCGTTTCAATGAATACAGGCAGCGTGCCGAGAGAGACCGTGAAGGATCCATTCTGGATGAAATTGATTAAGGGGCCTGCAATGACTTCGCTTCCTCATCCGTAAAAGGCACGGGGAAGCAGAGATGCAGGATGAGATCGGTCAGGACGGCCTAGTCGTTCACTTTTTCCGGCAGGGATCGAAAGCCCTTACCGAGGATCTCAGTGGCTTCAATGACCGTGACAAATGCATCCGGATCGATCTGGTGAATGAAATCCTGGAGCACCGCCACTTCCCGCCGGGTAACATTGACAAAGATGATTTTCTTTTCATCTTTCTTGTACATTCCTTTGGCATCGATCAGGGTACCACCGCGGTTGAGGTCTGTCAGGATCTTGTCGGCGATGGTCTCGTATTTGTCAGAAATGATAAACAGGGTTTTCTCATAAGAGAAGCCTTCCAGTACCACATCGATCACCTTGCCGGTGATGAAGATGGCAATCAGGGAGTAGAGCGGGATGGTCCAGTCACCGAACGAAAGGAGACCGAAAAGTACGATCAGGGCATCGATGATCATAATGCTTTGCCCCAGCGGGATATGGGTATATTTGGTGATCACCATGGCGATGATGCTGCTTCCCCCGGAACTGGCTTTGGCCTTGAAAACCATTCCAAGCCCCAGGCCGAGCAACACCCCGCCGAAAATACTTGACAGCAGGGGGTCGTCCTTTACCAGTGGGGCGTCGCCGTATATGAGGGTGAGCCCGTCAATGAAACCGGAAGTAAGAACGAACCCCACTACGGTTTTAATCCCAAAACGTGGCCCGAGTATGCGTAACCCGATGATCATCAAGGGAATGTTCAGGATGAGCCCCGTAAGACCCACCGGAAATCCGACCAGGTGGTACATGATGATCCCGATCCCGTATACCCCGCCGGGAACGATCTTGTAGGGGCTGATAAATAATACGTAGCCTGCTGCCAGTAAAAAGGCACCGATTGTGATCAGGCTATAGGATATGAACCACTTACGTGAAAAATTTTTTTCTCTGCCTGCAAAAGTCATTTCTGAAAATTTAGCGTAACTTCGTGGGGATTTTTAAGGCTGCAAAGATAAACTGTTTTTGGCAATGGAAACACATATCAACAAAAAGCTCTCCAGGGCTCTGATTTCGGTATATGACAAGGAACCGGCAAGGGAACTGGTAAAAGCCCTGCATGCACAAAATGTCGAAATTATTTCCACCGGGGGAACCATGCAATTTATCCGGGATGAACTGGATATTCCCGTTACACCCGTGGAGGAACTGACTACTTATCCGTCAATTCTGGGCGGCCGGGTCAAGACCCTGCATCCGGCGGTTTTTGGAGGTATTTTGTGCCGTCCCGGCACTGAAACGGACGATGAGGCGTTGAACGAATATCATATTCATGCCATCGATATGGTGGTGGTTGATCTGTATCCGTTTGAGAAGACTTTGTTGTCGGGCGGAAGCCATGATGAACTGATCGAGAAAATTGATATTGGCGGCATTTCACTGATCCGGGCTGCGGCGAAAAACTTCAGGCATGTGCTGGTGGTGCCTTCATCGGATTATTTTGGTGAGATCACGAAACTTGTAGAAGTCCATGAAGGGGTTATCTCTCCGGCTGTGCGTCGTAAAATGGCTGCTGTGGCTTTTCATGTGTCTTCCCATTACGATACAGCGATTTTTGGTTATATGAATAATGGCGAACTGGATGTGTTCAAGGAAAGTATTCCTGATGCCCACCCGCTTCGTTACGGGGAAAACCCGCATCAGCAAGGTTGTTTTTACGGAAAACTGGAGGAAATTTTCGAGCAGATCAGCGGCAAACCTCTGTCTTATAATAACTTGTTGGACGTGGATGCGGCCATGGGCCTGATGGCTGAATATTATGCCCCTACCTTTGCGATCATCAAACATACAAATCCGTGTGGAGTGGCATCCAGGCCCTCCATTGACGAGGCATGGCGTGATGCCCTTGCCGGGGATCCGGTTTCTGCATTCGGCGGAATCCTGATCGCCAACAGGGATATTTCGGGAGAGATGGCAGAGCAGATCAGCGATTTGTTTTTTGAAGTGCTGATCGCCCCCGGGTTTGACGAGAAGAGCATTGAGGTGCTCACGAAGAAAAAGAACCGCATATTGTTGCGTACCAAATCATTCATTACGCCTGAGGTACGCTATCGTTCTATCCTGAACGGGGTGTTGTGGCAAACACAGGATCACAAGAACAGCCTGCCTGACCAATGGCAAATGGCAACCGTCCGCCATCCCTCGGAAGAGGAAGAAAGAGACCTGGTTTTTGCAAATTCTGTGGTTAAACATCTGAAATCCAATGCTATTGCACTGGTGAAGGATGCGATGCTGCTGGGTTCGGGTATGGGACAGACCTCCCGCATTGACGCCCTGAAGCAGGCGATTGAAAAGGCACAATCGCAGGGGCATGATCTTCAGGGGGCCGTCATGGCCTCCGATGCCTTTTTCCCCTTCCCCGATAGCGTGGAAATTGCCCACAGGCATGGCATTCGTGCGGTGGTGCAACCCGGCGGGTCGGTGAAAGACAAGGCTTCTGTGGATTTTTGCAACGAGTCGGGGATGGCCATGGCCTTCACCGGGAACAGACATTTTAAACATTAATTAATCTTTAAGATACAATGGGATTATTTTCTTTTTTGACCAAGGAGATCGCGATTGACCTTGGCACGGCTAATTCCATCATCATTCACAATGACAAAGTGGTGGTGGAGGAGCCTTCGATAGTGGCGATGAATCGCACAACCGGTGAGATGATTGCAGTGGGGAAGCAGGCATTGATGATGCATGGCAAAACCCATGAAAATATAAAAACATTGCGACCGCTTCGCGACGGGGTTATTGCGGATTTTCAGGCTGCGGAGGCAATGATCCGGGCAATGATCAAAATGACAGAGACAAAAAAGCCGTTATTTCCCCCCTCACTGAAAATGGTGATCTGTATTCCTTCCGGAATTACGGAGGTGGAGGAAAGGGCAGTGCGTGACAGTTGCGAACAGGCCGGAGCCAAAGAGGTCAGACTGATTCATGAGCCCATGGCTGCCGCTATCGGTATCGGAATTGATGTACTGGAACCTGTTGGTAACATGGTGATCGATATCGGGGGCGGTACCACTGAAATCGCGGTGATTGCACTGGGAGGCATTGTCTGTAACAAATCCATACGCATTGCCGGTGACGATTTCAACACCGACATCATGGAATTCATGCGTAAGCAGCACAATATTCTGATCGGTGAACGCACCGCAGAAAGGATTAAGATTGAAGTGGGAACAGCCATGACGGAGTATGACAATCCGCCGGATGATTACGCCGTGCACGGAAGGGATATGATGACGGGTGTTCCCAAAGAGATCAGTGTATCTTACTCGGAAGTGGCTCATTGCCTGGATAAGTCACTGACCAAAATTGAGGCGGCAGTGATGAATGCCCTCGAGATGACACCCCCGGAGCTGGCAGCTGACATCTACCGGACAGGGATTTATATGGCCGGTGGTGGCTCGCTGTTGCGCGGTCTGGATAAAAGGCTGGCTTTAAAAACCAAGCTGAAAGTCCATGTAGCAGAGGATCCGCTGCGGGCGGTAGCCAGGGGAACGGGAATTGCCCTGAAGAATTTTGATAAATTCCCCTTCCTGATCAAGTAATGCTACTGCCCGGGTAAAGCCTTTATCAGCCGGCACATCTTTTTTAATACGGACCTTAAACCGAACATCCCGGTATGCGCAACCTGTTTCGGTTCATACGACGGTATCACTTTTTCTTTTTCTTCCTGGTGTTACAGGTAGTGGCGCTTTTTTTGACCCTCAGCAGCCAGCATTTTCAACAGGCTTACCTGTTTCATTCGAGTAATACGTTGTCCGGGTATGTATACCGAACCTACCACAGTGTCAGCAATTATATGTATCTCAGGGATGTCAACGAACAATTGCTGGAGGATAACAGACGGTTGATGGAGCGAAACAGGGAGAATTTCCTGATAACGGATCAGCAGGTATTCCAGCATGAAGACAGTGTTTACCAGCGCAGGTATACTTACCTGAATGCGGGGGTGATCAACAAATCGGTGAACCGGCGCAACAACTATATGACGCTTAACAAAGGGCGGCGGCACGGGATTGAACCCGATATGGGTGTGATTACCGGTAATGGTGTGGCCGGAATTATAATGTATGTGTCTGACAATTTCAGCTCCGTGATGTCGCTGCTGCACAGTGATATGCTGGTGAGTGTAAAAATCGGCAAGAACAATCATATCGGAACACTTCAATGGGAGGGAGGAGATTACCGCAGAACGGTAATGTCTTACATCCCGCCGCATGTGGATCTGAGTGAGGGGGATTCAATTTTTACCAGCGGGCACTCCAGGGTTTTTCCCGAAAATGTATTTGTGGGGACCATCGAAGACTGGGAGGTCAGGAGGGGCGAGAATTTCTTTACTGCCACGGTGAAGATGGCCATCGATCATAACAAGCTTTCTTTAGTATATGTGGTTAAAAATCTCATGAGGGAAGAGCATGAAGAATTGGAATCTGCTGTTCCCGGGGATATTCAATTTTAAACCTTATGGTAATGTTCCGCTGGAAGCTGCTTTTAATGTTCTTTGCAATTGTGTTGTTACAGGTGCTGATATTGAACAATGTCTATCTTGGTGGCTATATCAACCCCCAGGTGTATGTGTTGTTTGTGCTGATCCTCCCCTTTGGCACTCGTGGATGGCACTTGTTGTTGCTGGCCTTTTTCCTTGGGATGCTGATCGATGTGTTTGAAGATTCCATTGCAATACATACTGCTTCAACGGTGATGCTGGCTTTTGCCAGACCTTTTGTTCTGAGGCTGCTGACCGGCAAGCAACCTGATGATGCCGGTGACGTGCCTTCTTTCCGTACCCTTGGAACCATGACCCTGCTTGTTTACAGCCTGATCCTGATTCTGATTCACCACCTGGTACTTTTCTTTATGGAAATGTTTCATTTCCGTGATTTTACCGAAACCATTGTTCGTGTGGTTCTCAGCGGCGGACTTACCCTCCTGTTTGTAATCATAGGGTTTGTCCTGTTTAACAGTCCGACGGCAAAACGTTGATTTTCAAAGGCGGGTAGCTGGTTAAAAAATCTTAAAAGGATTTCTGCTGAAATAAATGTTTATAACTTTGAGTGGTTCAATGATGGCCACTCCGTTATTATGTTTCGCAAATTTCTGATATTCTTTTCTATAGGTGTTTTGTTGAATTCCTGCTGGCCGGGTGGCCAGAAAGGCGAGGCCGATCAATTTCTGCTGGAAGGCAATCTGGAGAATGCCCCCGGTAACCGGCTGGAAATTCAGGAACTGACCACCAACGACCTCATTCCGCTGGATACCATTGAGACCAATCCGGATGGAAGCTTTTCCTACCGCGGAACAATTGATGAGGCAGGCTTCTATATTCTGAGGGCCGGAGAGGCCGGCAATGTCACCCTGGTGATTGAACCGGGAGAGGAAATTATTTTGCAGGGTGATGCTTCCAATTTGCAGGATACCTATTCGGTGGAAGGGTCTGAGGGATCTGTGCTTTTATATGAATTGAATACCCGTCTCAGGAGGAGCTATGAAAGGGTTGACTCCCTGGCTGCAGTATTTGAGGCCAGCCAGTATACAGATAGTTTCCCGGAAGTAAGGGAGCGGCTTAACCAGGCGTACAATGAAATTTTCGAAAGCCACCAGGCGTATGTGAAATCCTTCATCAGTGAGAATACACATTCTCTGGCCTCCATCATTGCGCTTTACCAGTTTTTTGGCAACCACTTGCTGTTGAGTGAAAGCGAGGATTTTGAGTATTTTGTGAAGCTGAGTGAATCCCTGTCAAAACGTTATCCCACCAACAGGCATGTGATGGATCTGAAACGCCGGGTAAGCCGGCACAGGCGTGATGAAGAACGAAGAAAGGCTGCTGAGGAAAGTATGGCCATAGGTGCTGAAGCACCGGAAATTGTACTCCCCGATCCTCAGGGGAATATGAAAGCATTGTCTGACTTGCGTGGTAATTATGTATTGATCGACTTCTGGGCTTCATGGTGCACCCCCTGCCGTGAAGCAAATCCCCGCTTAAGGGAGATTTATGATACCTACCAGCCACAGGGGTTTGAGATCTACGGCATTTCCCTGGACCGGACTCAAAATCAATGGTTGCAGGGAATTGAAGAGGATTCTTTAACCTGGACGCAGGTGAGTGATCTGCGGTTCTGGAGCTCTCCCGTTGTGAGCTTATACAACGTGGAGAGCATTCCATATGCCGTTTTGATAGACCCGGAGGGCCGGATCATTCATAAAGGTTTGTCAGTCAGTGAACTGGAAAATGTACTGGCAGGCATATTCGGTAGCTGAACAGCCAGAATGTTACTTACCAGAGTTTTTCCACGTCGTACGCATCTTCCGTAATTGAATCGTAGTGGTCGGCAGGCAGGTCCCAGCTCAGCATTTCTGCTTTTTCGTTCAGAACGGCCATTCTCCTGTTTTGTGCATCAAATATCATGGTGCCTTCGTAGTTATACGTGGGCGGGTAATAGATGTGCAGGCTGATCGTCGGATCCAGGGGTGAAGTGTTTTGCAGTTTGTGTATGACGTTATAGGGCTCATAAATGATTTCGCCCGGTTTGAAGGTTTTGGTCGGATGTAAAAACACTTTTTTCTTTCTGGAGGCATATCCATAGAGGGTTTCAGCGACAATGCCCTGGAGGGGAACCACATATCCCCAGAAATTTTTATGCTGATGAATGGGTAGTAAAAACTGGGGTGGCCATGTCATGATAAAAACCTGGAAAGGTTCTTCCATGAGCTTTATCCGGTTGTATTTGCCCAGGTCATGCCCCTTGATATATTCTTCGTAGGACAGTTTAGTCAGTTCAACTGATGCAAGTGCATTTTTGATGTCCTGAGGGTCCGGTTTCTTCGAGTCCAGTTTCTTTAAAACATCCAGTAAATTGTTCATTGCGATGGGTTTATTTTTTTGATAATTTGTTATTTGTAGGGTGAACCTGTGTTTTTTACGTTGTGATGTTTTCCGAGGTTAAATATACTACAATCTGAGGAAACTTAAGCAATGTAAAGGCTATTTTCACTTCCATAATCCGGATCCCGGATGGAGGGTCAGTGTTTTTCTGTATATTTGGCAATAATCCGGCGGGATATGCTCCGAAGGCCGGTGATTTACTTCATCTGAAAATTGGATGCCAGGCAAATGTCAGATACCGGAAAGGTGTATTTTATTTCAGACAGCCACCTGGGCGTTCCCGACAGGGAGTCCAGTATGGCGCGGGAGAAATTGTTCGTTAAGTGGCTGGAGGAGATCAGCCCTGATGCTTCTGCCATTTACCTGCTGGGGGATATTTTTGATTTCTGGTTTGAATACTCGACTGTGGTTCCCAAAGGGCATGTGCGACTATTGGGTAAGCTTGCGGAAATTTCCGACAGGGGTATTCCCATTCATTATTTTACCGGCAATCATGACATGTGGACATTTCAGTATTTTGAGCAAGAACTGGGAATGAAAATTCATCGACAGCCGGTGGAGTATACCTTGTCAGGTAAACGTTTTTATATCGGGCATGGCGACGGGCTTGGCCCGGGAGAGGCCGGCTACAAAATGCTGAAGGCCTTTTTTTCTTGCCGTTTTTGCCAGAAAATGTTTTCATGGTTACATCCCGGGCTGGGAATACGGCTCGCCCGTTTGTGGTCGCGAAGAAGCCGTGCGGCAAATGCCGAAAAGGACGAAGTATATCTTGGTGAGGATAAGGAAAGGCTTGTTCAATATTGTATAGAGGTGTCAAAGACCCGGCAGTTCGATTATTTCGTATTCGGCCATCGCCATCTGCCCCTGCATATTGAAGTCCGCCCGGGTGTTCAATACGTGAATACCGGTGACTGGATCAACCACTTTTCGTATGCCGTTTTTGACGGAGAGCTATTAACCCTGAAGAGATACAAGGATCCGCAATAATTACTTCTCTATTGTTTCTTCGCCATGGACGGGATGGTGATGGTGAAGGTCGTCCCTTCCTGCTCATTCGACTGAAAGCGGACAACCCCCTGCAGGTACTTTTCGGTCAGAACCTTGATGCTGTAAGCTCCCCAGCCTCTTCCTTCGCCTTTGGTGGAATAGGCCTTCTGGAAAAGCCTCAGCTGTGAGGAACGGGGGATGAACTGTGGGTTTTTTACAGTGAACCAGGCGCTTCGGGTTTGTGGATCATAACCGGAAATCACCTTTACCGGGTCGCGATTGCCTGTGGCCTCGAGGGCGTTTTTGACCATGTTGATCAACACCCTGCGAAGAAGGGTCCGTTCCGTGATGATATTTTCCCCGGATTTTTGCAGTTCCACTTTCCTTTTGCTGAATTTTTGCATATTTCCCAATGACCGGACCACTTCTTCGGTGATCTCCCCGATGTTCACCGCTTCATAATTTGACCTGAGGGTCTGGGTTTCGACGTTACTGATCAAACGGTAAGATTGCACTTCATCGGATATGGCTGCAGACACATCGTTGAGTATTTGTTTGATCCTGGTTTCTGACAGTTCTTCAAATGCCTCATTCAGCCCCTGAAGGATGGCTGCAGAGTTCATGATGTCATGAAGGAAAACGTTTTCAAGCATTTGCCTCCGCTTACGGTCACTGATGTCTTCCAGGGCAGCAAAAATGAACAGTTCACCCAGGTATTCGAACGGTTTGGTGAATACGCTAAGTGTCAGTGAACCACCGTTTGCCAGTGATATATTGCATTCTTCTTTACCCTGCTGACCCTCTTCACTGGCAGACAGGGCAAGGTTGAATCCGCAGACCTTACAAAACTCGGAGGAACCGCACCCCAGCCCCCCCTCTTCAGTGTTGATGCAGCCAAGGCACTCACCGGGGCGCTGCCCGGAAGGCTGATCTGTTATCACTTCTTCCCGGGCCACCGGATGGCGATTCAGGTAGACCACCTGGCGGTGCATATTCAGTATCATGATAATATTGGGGGTGTCGCGCAGCAACTCCGGGAACATACCGCTTTTCAGAATAAGGGATGCCTGTCTTTTCAGTATGGCGGGATTATTTTTTATGGCAGGGTCAAACATACCGGAAGCGTTATTGTACCGGCAAATTTACAAAAAACTTGTACAGGGACTTATTTTCTCGGCCCCGGCTTTGTATATTTGTAAGAAGCGCATTAAAAAACACGGGATATGCTGAACGAAAAGGACATTCAACAACTCAACGAGAAGGGGATCACCAAAGAGGGTTTCCTCAGGCAAATAGATCATTTTAAAAAAGGATTTCCGCCTTTGGATTTAGACCGCCCTGCCACTGTGGGTGACGGCATTCTCCGGGTGCAGGACCGGAAAGTGAAATGGCTGGCTGATCACTTCAGTAAGGAAGCCGGCGGTTACCGTATTACCAAATTCATTCCCGCCAGCGGGGCGGCCACCCGGATGTTCAGGGATGTGTTTGTTTGGAGGGACTTGATTGCGGCGGGTGTGGAGGTTGAAAGCCTGCTCTCGTCCAAGCCGGAAGCCAGGATGTTTTTTGAGCGGATCAGTGATTTTGCTTTCTGGGATGACCTTGCACTGGCTCTTGACAAAGATGACCTGGTTGCGGAGCATTTGCTGGAACAACGGAATTATCTGCCTGTACTGGACTATCTGCTGTTTGATTATGGTCTGGACTATGCAAGCCTGCCGAAGGCACTGATAGCTTTCCACAGGTATGGCAAAAGTTACCGGACTCCATTGGAAGAGCACATGGTAGAAGGAGCGGATTATGCCTGTGATATTCAGAAGAAAGTGCGGCTGCATTTTACCCTTTCACCCGAACACATCCAGCCTTTCAGGGAGCGATTGAAGAAGGTTCAACCCTGGTTTGAGGAGAACTTTGGTGTGAACTTCGAGATTGCGCATTCGGTTCAAAAGCCTTCTACTGATACCATTGCGGTCGGCAAAGACAACCTGCCGTTCCGTGAGAAAGACGGTTCGCTGGTATTTCGTCCCGGTGGCCATGGTGCCCTGATCGACAACCTCAATGAACATGAAGATGACCTGATCTTTATAAAAAATATTGATAATGTGGTACCTGACAGGCTGAAGCCGGAGACCCTGCTGTACAAAAAAGTGCTTGGCGGTCTCATGCTGGAGCTTCAGAAAGAGGCCTTTGCCTGGCTGCATCGGATTGACAAAGGACGCCTGAGTGAACTGGAATATACCCAGGTCGTTGATTTTGCCGTGAACAGTCTGAACATTCACCGGTCATTTCTTCCGGAAGATCCGGAGGAAGGCCAGAAGGTGTTGCATGATAAACTGAACCGTCCTTTACGGGTATGCGGCATGGTCAAGAATGAAGGTGAGCCTGGCGGCGGGCCTTTCTGGGTGAAAGATCCTGAGGATGGCAGCCTGTCATTGCAGATTGTAGAGATGTCACAGATCAACAGAAAAGATCCGCAGCAGGAAGCTGCCGTGGAAAGGGCCACCCATTTTAACCCGGTTGACCTGGTATGTGCTGTGAAAGACTATAAAGGGCAGGCTTTTGATCTCAAAGAATATATCGATCCGGAAACAGGTTTCATCAGCTATAAATCAAAAGACGGTCGCGACCTGAAGGCCCTGGAACGGCCCGGTTTATGGAATGGGGCCATGGCCCGGTGGAATACGGTATTCGTGGAGGTGCCCCTGGGCACTTTTAACCCGGTGAAAACCATCAATGATCTGTTACGCGACGGGCATCAGGGTGAATAAGTGATTACTGACTGCTTCTTTCCTGCATGTCCTGGCGGATGAAGTTGCCTGCCTGCTCTGCACTGATCTGTTTGGCCCGGATCTTCTTCCCGCTGTCAAGGATGAATATTTTGGGAATGCTGTAGATCTGGTATTTGTCAAGGAACCCTGAGGTGTTGGCTGTATCGTTAACATGGATCCAGTTATCCTGGTATTCTTTGAAGGCATTGTATTCCTCAAGTGCATTGAGCCACTCCTCGCTGCCGGGCTCCGTATTCACGGCAAAAACTTTTACGTCCGTTTCTTCAAGCTGCCTGACGGTTTCATCCAGTACCGGATAAGCTTCTTTGCAGTATGGGCAGTCCGATTCCCAAAAATAAAGGATCAGGTAATCGGCTTCCACTTCATGGAGGGTGACCGGGTTTCCGGCCGGATCGTATACCTCAATGTCGGGCGCTACATTCCCCAGCAGCAATGGCCTTAGCTCTTCTGCCCTTCCGGCGAGGGTTTTCAGCCTTTCTTCGTCAACCCAGGATGCTTCTCCCGTTTGATAGTAATTGTCCACAAGGTGAACAAACACGGCATCTGCTCCCATTACCATGGAACTTTGCGCGTGATTGGTCAAAAACCACAGGGTGTAACGAAAAACTTCTTCACTGGCCATGGATTTTTCAAGTACCCGGTCAGCTGCCTGAATGATTGAGTCGGGATGCTGCGCCAGTACGTTGTTGAAGAACAACCGTAGTCTGCCGTGGTAGGCCGGTGTGTAGAGCAGTCGCTGGTCTGAAAAATCAATATTGTCGAAGAAGTGCCGGGTATAGATGTTGTACATGGCTTCCCTGTCGTAACTGCCGTCTGCCCTGATCGGAGGCTCGGGCAGTTCCGGGTCTCTCTGAACCATCAGTACTCTGGAGAGCAGGCCTTCCGGGTCATCTGCAATGATCTTTTTTTGCAACTCCCGGACCTCCTCGTCCATCTGCCTGAGTTCCTGCTGTAATCCGGGCCTTTTCTCCTGGCCGGTATCCGGTGATTGAAGAGCTGCTTCAATTTCCTGGCGTTGCCGGTTTTTTTCGCGGATGAAGTTCAGGTATTCATAAAAAACCTCGTTATCGGGAGATCCGGTAAATTCGGCGGTCCCAATAAAATCATCCGGATCAACATGGATCTCAAAATGTTGATTGGCATCCACAATGACTTCCATGTTCCGCTCATCGGAAAGAACCACAAGGTAGATCCCCGGATCCAGGCTTTCTTCACCTTCAAAAACGGCCACCCCCTGGCGGTTGACATAAGCCGTATCTTTCAGGTACTGCTGGTTACCAAAATGATAGGCCAGGTAGCATTCCGTGTCCTGCGTTTCTTTGAACCGCACAGTAATCCGGTGCCCGGTCCGGGAAAAGCATCCGGTGGCAAACATGAGCAGGGCAAAAAGAAGGATCAGGTGTCTCATCTTGTTGTTGAGGTTAGGTATACAGCTGTTACTAAAGCCATCCGCCTTCGTCCTGTAAAAGGTCGGGACTGATGTTTTCGTGGAAAATAATCTGGTGTACGGCGGTAAGTCCGTTCAGTAAAGCAACGCCCCACCTTGATTTGTAGAGGTCTCTGATTAGGATAATGGCCTGTTGGCGGGCAGTGACGGTGTTTTTCTGGTACAGCATCACAAAATCCTTCATGTCCTGGTAGATGTCGGCCATGTTATCCGACAAGCTGGATTCAACAGAATCATGGTTGTGGTCGTGTGTATAATAGACATCATTATTACCGAATTTTTCCCGAAGTGTTTTGAATATGCCCTCCCATTGTTCTTCCGTTACGAAACGGTCGCCCGGCCCGGGATCTTCCGGCTGAACACCCGGAAGCAGTGAGCCTTTCAGGTAGATAAGCGGGGCTATTTTGTGAAAATAATCCAGGATTTCCTGCATGGCATAGCCGTCTGCTTTTTCGTAAAACAGGCAATATTCATTGGCCACGGTAAGCATTTCGAGTACGGCCGCGGAAACAGTGATATCTTCCGGTTGATTTTTTTCCATGTAATAACTGATTGATAGTTAAGAGCTGTATGACTATTTTTTGAAAAACTTAAGCAAAGGTTGTGCTTTTTTGATGAAATTCAAAAAGATTTTTTGTAGTTTTGCCACACCATTTGCCCAGGTGGTGAAATTGGTAGACACGCTACTTTGAGGGGGTAGTGGCCGCAAGGCCGTGCAAGTTCGACTCTTGTCCTGGGCACTGTCTGGCATAACGATCTTAAACTTACTGATTTCAGCAAATTATTGCCCGGATGGCGAAATTGGTAGACGCGCTAGTTTCAGGGACTAGTGATGGTAACATCGTGCAGGTTCGAGTCCTGCTCCGGGCACTAAAAGGTCATTCTTGTTTCAGGAGTGGCCTTTTTTTATTTTATCGCGGGTGGTTTTCGTTTTTTTTGCCTAATATAGCATCCGAATATCAATCTCCTTTTAATTTAACTCTGAATCTATGTGTTTTTTAAAAAAATCAACAGTTTTATTTGTTTTGATGACGGGGTTGTTGCTTTCCGGCAATGCCTCTGCAAAAAATGAGCCCGTTACGGAGAGTAACTACCGTCTGGCCGAACGTTTCTCACCGACCAAGATTAACCGTATGGTTTTCAGTACCACAGTTTCTCCAAACTGGATGAAAACCGGGGATAAGTTCTGGTACAATTACCGGACATCGGACGGTACGTTTTATTATTTGGTTGATCTGGAAGAGGAAACCAAAGAACCATTATTTGACAACCATGAAATGGCCAGGCAGCTGACCCTGATCACCACTGATCCTTATGATCACCAGAACCTGCCCAGGATTCAGCCGGAATTTGTCCGGAATGACCAGTTCTTTCGTTTTACCGTGACCAGTAAGCAGATCATGGAAGTGGAAGAAGACGAGGAAGAGAATGGCGAAGAAGAGAATGGTGAGCAGGAAGACGACATGGAAATGGAGGAGGAGATCGATGAAGAGATCGATGAAGAAGAGGAAGATCGCCCCCGTCCGACGCGTGAGCAGGAAAAGGAATTTTTCCTGGAATACAATATGGCTACCGGTGAATTGTATGAGATAGAAGAAGAGGAAGAGCCCGAGCCGGCCAGCTGGGCCAATGTGTCGCCCGACAGCACCTACGTTGTTTTTTCACGTGATTTCAACCTGTTCTGGATGGACAAGGAAAATTACCTGAAAGCCCTTGAAGACGAGAATGATTCCACCATTGTGGAACATCAGCTGACAACTGAAGGTGAGATGTATTATGCCTTTGGCGGCGGTTATGTTCCTGATATGAACGATGACGAGGAGAAAATCCAGGAAGAGCAGGAAAAGCGCCGTGGTGCCTACATTCTGTGGTCTCCTGACTCCCGTCGTTTTGCCCTTACCCGCAACGATACCCGCGAGATCAGTTTTTTCTGGGTGATCAACTCCCTCTCTGATCCCCGTCCGGAGTTGCAGACATATAAATACCAGATGCCGGGTGAAGAGCACCCTGCTGAATCTGAATTATGGGTGTTTGACATGGAGGAACAAGCGGGAGATACCATCCCTGTGGTGGCTTTCAAGAATCAGACCCTCTCCGTTCCACGGATGCCCCTTTCCAATAAGGAGCAGCTTGAAGACCATACACCGGCCATCTGGCTTTCACCCGAATCTGATGAACTGTATTTTACGCGCATCAGCCGTGACCTGAAACGCTATGATGTGTGTCGTGTAAACCTGGAGACCAAAGAAGTGGATGTACTCATCGAAGAGCGCATGAACACCTATGTGGATACCCGTTCTCCTCATCTGATCCGCAATACGGGTGAGATCATTCAATGGTCGGAGCGGGACGGCTGGGCCCACTTTTACCTGTATGACGCAGACGGAAATATGCAGCAACAGATCACCACCGGCCCCTGGCATGCCAACCGTATCCTTGAAGTGGATGAAAGAAACCGTGTGATGTATTTCGTGGCCATGGGCCGGGAAGAAGGGGAGAACCCTTATTACGGGCACACTTATCGTATAAACCTGGACGGAAGCGGATTGCGCCTGCTCAACCCGGGGAACTATGACCACCAGTCTGTGATGAGTGATTCCTATAATTATTTTGTGAATAATTATTCCAGGGTTGATGCCGTGCCACGTTCGGAAATACGGAACAACCGTGGTGAAATGGTCATGGAGCTTGAAACTGCGGACCTGTCGAACCTGAAGAATGCGGGTTACCAGTTTCCTGAGCCATATACGGTGAAAGCGGCTGACGGGGTGACTGATCTTTACGGGGTAATGTACAAGCCGTTTGATTTTGATCCCGATAAGAAATATCCGATTATCATGTATGTATATCCCGGCCCCCAAACCGAAGCGGTCAATACCCGGTTCTCTTCGGCGATGGATCGTACGGACCGCCTGGCACAGCTGGGCTTTATTGTAGTAAGTATCGGTAACCGGGGGGGGCATCCCAATCGTTCCAAGTGGTACCACAATTACGGATATGGCGATCTGCGCGACTACGGACTGGCCGATAAAAAGTATGCGGCAGAGCAGCTGGCCGACAGGCACGATTTTGTCGATATTGATAAAGTCGGTATCTTCGGACATTCCGGTGGTGGTTTCATGTCTACAGCCGCCATGCTGCAGTATCCTGACTTTTTCAAAGTGGCCGTTTCAAGCGCCGGCAACCATGAAAATAATATATACAACCGCTGGTGGAGTGAGAAGCACCACGGTGTAAAAGAGATCGTGAACAACGAAGGAGAGGTGAAGTTTGTCTATGACATCGAAACCAATTCTGAGCTGGCGAAAAACCTCAAAGGAAAGTTGTTGCTGACAACGGGTGATCGTGATAACAATGTGAATCCGGCGAACACTTACCGTATGGCTGATGCACTCATTAAGGCAAATAAACGGTTTGATATGTTTATTTTTACCGGACAGCGTCACGGTTACGGTCCTTACAATGAATATAACTTCTGGCTGACGGCTGATTATTTTGCCAAACACCTGATCGGTGACTGGTCTATTTCAACCGATATTTTTGAAATGCGCCGTGAACATAAGATGAACCCCAGTAATCAGCGTAACCGATGACAGGTTGCTGAAGTTACGCCCTATTGCAGGGGCAGTCTGAAAAAATATTGATGCGATGAAAAAAATTGATCCGAAAATTCTTGAAAGAGCCCGGACATGGCTGGATGACAGTTTTGACCATGAAACCCGGCGGGAAGTCAGAAAAATGATGGATGAAGATCCGAAGGCACTGGAAGAGGCCTTTTACCGTCACCTGGAATTTGGTACGGGCGGATTACGTGGCATCATGGGTGTGGGTACCAACCGTATGAACAGGTATACGGTTGGTATGGCCACCCAGGGACTGGCCAATTACCTGCATCAGGAATTTCCGGGGAAAGAGTTGCATGTGGCCATTGCATACGATTGCCGCCATAATAGCAATTACTTTGCCCATGTAACGGCCGAAGTCCTGTCTGCCAATGGCATCGGTGTGTATATTTTCGACAATCTGCGCCCGGTTCCGCTTTTGTCTTTTACCGTGCGGGAGTTGAAGTGCCAGGCCGGGGTGGTTATCACTGCATCCCATAACCCAAAAGAGTATAACGGATATAAGGTATATGGGGAAGACGGCGGCCAGCTCGTGGCCCCCCATGACAAGAATGTGATCCTGGAAGTGGAGAAGATCACGGTGGATCAGATCAGGTTCAGTGCCAAAGAGGCAAAGATCAAAATACTCGATGATGCGTTCGACCAGATATACCTGGAACGGCTACGCACACTGTCTCTGCTCCCTGAGGTGGTAAAGCGCCATAAGGATCTGCGTATTGTGTTTACCCCCATTCACGGGGCCACAGTTAAAATTGTTCCAGCGGCACTGAAAGCATTCGGATTCCGGCGGGTATACAACGTGCCCGAGCAGGACAAGACTGACGGGGATTTCCCGACTGTGGCATCACCCAATCCGGAAGAGGCAGCGGCCTTTGAGATGGCCCTTGACAAGGCCCGCAGTGTGAATGCCGAACTGGTGATGGCAACGGATCCTGACGGGGATCGTCTTGGTGTGGCGATCAAGGATTCCTCAGGCAGCTTTATGTTGCTCAACGGAAATCAGATGGCCACCATCCTTACCTATTATGTGTTGAGGCAAATGAAGGAGCAAAACAGGCTTGCTTCCGGAGACTATATTGTCAAAACCATTGTGACCACGGAGTTGCTGTCTGAAATTGCCGCTTCTTTTAATGTGGAATCCGTGAATGTGCTGACGGGGTTCAAGTATATTGCCGAGGTGATCCGGCAGCGGGAAGGGGAGCAACGATTCCTGTGTGGTGGTGAAGAGAGTTACGGGTTTTTGGTGGGAGATATTGTGCGTGATAAGGATGCCGTTATTGCCTGCTGTATGATCGCGGAGACGGCAGCCTGGGCCCGTGAGAACGGGATGGGGCTGTATGACTTGATGGTGCAGATATACAAGGAGTATGGCTTGTGGGTTGAAAGCCTGATGTCGATCACCCGGAAGGGGATTGAAGGGGGTGAGGAGATCCGGGAGATGATGGATAACTTTCGCAATAATCCGCCGGAAAGCCTGGATGGGAAAGCCCTGGCCCGTGTGCTGGATTACCAGGAAGGTACCGACAAGGATATGTTTCTCAATGAAACTGCGCAAATTGACCTTCCCAAATCCAATGTGCTTCAGTTTATCCTGGAGGATGGGACCCGCATCACTATGCGGCCCTCCGGTACAGAACCGAAAATCAAGTTTTACTTCGGTTGTGGTTCTGCCCTGGGTGACGCAGCGAGTTATGAAGGAAAGCGTGCCGAATTGCTGGAGCGCATTGAAAGGATCAGAAAGGAAATGGGGCTGGATGAAGGGTGAACCTACCTGAACCGGCTTCTCTGCTCCCGGAGGCGTTGGATGTTTTCCGGGTCGTCGGGGTTTTCACGGTAGTCCAGGTAGGCTTCGATGAATTCGGGATGGTCACTGAACAGAATGTTTAACCGGTCTTCCACAGGAGGTGCCCAAAGGATCAGCAAAATAATGAAGAGCCCGGTTGCCCTGAGGTACATTCGGGGGCAAATGGGATCGAACTTCTTTTTAATGTATTGAATTCCGATCATCACACCGGTAAACAAAACAAGGAGGATCAGGGCGGATGCCAGCATGAACTGCACCCCCGGATAGAAGAAGAACCCGAACAATACGGCGATCAATGCATAGGAGGAAATGATTCCCATGAGGATGGTGGGGATGATCCGGAATGGGGTGATGGATTGCCGGACTTCCATGTAAAGAAGCTGTAGGGGCTGGAGTTTGTTAAAGATGAAAAAGCCAAACCACAGGTAGTAGATGGCCAGCAGGGTCGTGGTTACCAGCAGCGCGAAATTCAGCACCGGCCCCAGAAAGATCCTCAGAATCCATACGGCGATAACCGTTACCACTCCTGCCTTCTCCAGTTTATTGATCAGGGTATCTCGTTGTTTCATCATCGATTAAGCTTACACAATGTTCACTTCGGGTTCCAGTGCGACCCCGAAGTGTTTTTTTACTGATTCCTGTATCCGGCTGGCCAGATTCAGAATGTCGGTACCGGTAGCCTCTCCGTGGTTGATCAGGACCAGGGCTTGTTTGGGGTGAACGCCCGCATCTCCGTCTCTGTAGCCCTTCCATCCTGCCTGGTCTATCAGCCAGCCGGCCGCAAGTTTCATGCCGCCGCTATCCGGGAACGCAAAGATGCCCGGATGGGTCTTTTTTAACTGGCGATAGGTTTTTTCCGGTACCACAGGATTTTTAAAAAAACTACCTGCGTTGCCCGTTATTTCAGGGTCAGGCAGCTTGCTTTTCCTTATTTTGCAAACCGCAGTTCTGACATCGGCAATGTCAGGACTGCTGCAGTCCATACTTTCCAGCTCCCCCATCAGTCCCCCGTATTCGGTCCGGATCACCGGATTCTTGTCCAGGCAAAAGGTGACTGACAGGATGATGTATTTGCCTTTTCCTTCCCCTTTGAAAAAACTGTTGCGATAAGCAAAACGGCAATCTTCCCGGTTGAATATTTTCACTTCACCGGTTTTTTTGCACCAGGCCTCAAGGCTGTGAAAATGATCCTTGAGTTCCACCCCGTAAGCCCCGATGTTTTGAATGGGACTGCTTCCTGCCTGGCCGGGGATCAGCGACAGGTTTTCCAGTCCGCCCCAGCCGTTTTCTACACAAAAAGCCACCAGCTCGTCCCAGGGCTCACCTGCAGCTGCTTTCAGGAAAACGTTGTCTTTGTTCTCTGCCACGATTTCTTTTCCCCTGAGGCGGATGTGCAGTATGGTGCCGTCATAATTCCCCCTGAACAGGAGATTGCTTCCTCCGCCAAGCACCAGGTGAGGGTTGGCGGCGAACCCCGGATCATCAAAGATTACTGACAGGTCATCCCGTGAAGTAATTTCGGCATAATACCTCGCAGAGACATCCATGCCAAAGGTATTCAGGTGCTTTAGGGGATAACTTTCCTGGAGTAACATAAGGTTTTAAGGGGCTTTGCTTTAGAATTCAATCAGGCCATCCCGGCCATCAGGCAAAGTTAATGCAAAAAGTGTTCTCGGAAAGATTTCCCGGAAAGAATCAGCGGGTCAGGACAATGTTTTTTTCATCGATCATTTTCCGTATGTTGATCAGGGCATATCGCATCCTGCCCAGGGCGGTGTTGATGCTGACATCGGTTTGCTGAGCGATCTCTTTGAAACTCATTTCCTGGTAATGGCGCATTTTCAGCACGGTCTTCTGTTCTTCCGGAAGATGCTCAATGAGTTTTTTGACATCATCGTGAATCTGGCCCGTGATGATCCGGTCTTCGATGGTTTCATCGTAGACTTTGAGTGTTTCAAAAAGGTCGTATTCCTCGCTGTTTTCCCGCATGGGCATTCGTTTTGACCTTCTGAAATAGTCAATGATCAGGTTGTGTGAGATGCGCATGGCCCAGGGAAGAAATTTGCCTTCCTCGTTGTAGTTGCCTGAACGCAGGGTGTTAATGATTTTTATGAATGCATCCTGGAATATATCTTCCGCCAGGTGCTTGTCCTTGATGATAATCATGATATAGGAAAACAGCTTTCGCTGATGGCGGTTGATCAATAATTCCAGCGCATTGTGATCCCCGGAAATGAACTGACGTATCAACTCCTGATCGCTAATCGTTATGCGGTCATTCATAATAATGGCCTCCGTATGTTGTTTCAATTAGCGTAAGAGTCTATTCGATAGTCTGCCCTCCATGTTTATGGGTGAGAAATTGATGCTTATTGATCCGTTTATGCCGGAACCAGACAAATATAGAATAATTTTTGATAACGCTCAAAAAAAATCGATAAAAAAATGAAATTAACGGTTCATCGTGTATAAAAAGCGTTTAATGCTTTTCTTAGGTGTTTTCTCGAACTCTTCAGGAAAAATCCTGATCCGGGAAATGTTCATATAGGCCGGGATACCATTGTTAAGTTCGGTTTTGTACTGATCCAGGATATGGTTCAGTCCTGCTTCGCTGACACCTTCCTGGTCAATCAATTCATAATCAGGGTAAACCAGTGCCTCAAGTATGCCATCCTTGTCGATGACCAGTGATTCCTGGATAAAGCGCTTGTTATTCAGCCTGGCTTCAACCTCTTCCGGGTAAATATTCTGGCCGGACGGACCAAGTATCATGCTCTTGCTTCTGCCCTTTATGTAAAGGTAGCCATCTTTATCGAGCAATCCCAGGTCGCCGGTGTGGAGCCATCCTTCCTCGTCAAGGGCATTGTCGGTCGCTTCCTTGTTTTTAAAATACCCGGCCATTACGTTTTCTCCCCTTACCAGGATTTCCCCGACGATATTCTGCGGGTCAGGGCTGTCAATTTTTGCCTCCAGTGTATCGACCAACTTACCGGCAGCGCCTGGTCTGGTTTTCTTCCAGTTGGCATAGCTGATCAGGGGTCCGCATTCCGTCATCCCGTAGCCGATGGAATAGGGGAATCCGATTTTATTCAGGAAAAGTTCCACCTCTTTGTTGAGGGGTGCACCTCCGATAACCACCTCATGGAAGTTGCCTCCGAAAACATCCACCAGCTTGCTTTTGACTTTCCTGTATAGGATACGGTTCAGCAATGGGGTGTTCATCAGCGCCTTCATATGCGGCTTTTGTATTGCAGGCAATATTTGCTTCTTGTAGATTTTTTCGATAATCAGCGGAACGGCCAGCACAAGCCGCGGTCTGATCTTTCTGAATGCTTCCAGAATGACCTGTGGTGAGGGTGTTTTGGTGAGCAGGGTAATATTGCATCCCAGTGTGAAAGGCCACAGAAATTCAAAAGCACAGCCATAGGCATGAGCCAGCGGAAGGAAGGAAACGATGGCATCGCCCGGGTCAAGGGGCATATTGTTATTGGCGTAAATGATATTGGCAACCAGACTGTTATGCGGAATCATCACACCCTTGGTGAAACCGGTTGTGCCGGAGGTATAACTGATCACGGCCAGTTCATCATTGGAAATATCCGGAAAATTTAAATTATCAGACTGTACCCCGTAAGGGTATTTTTTCTGGTAGAGGTTTTCCACCTCTTCAGCTTTGCCGCTCAGTGGATGGTTTTCATTCTCAGACAGGATGGAAAAGTCATTCAGGGAAACGATCCCCAGCAGGCCTTTCATTTTTTCAGTGTCCAGGGCGTCAAATAGTGTGTCGGATGCGAGCAGAAGCCTTGAATCTGAATGGTTTACAATGTGGTGTACATCGTTGGGCTTGAAATCGGGAAGAATGGGAACCACCACTGCGCCGTATGTTACCACAGCAAGATAAGAAATGCCCCATTTTGCCGAATTTTTGCCCAGCAGGGCAATTTTGTCACCCCTTTTGATCCCGTAAGCTTCGAAGCGTGTGTGCAAATGGATGATGTGACCGGCCACTTCACTATAGGTGTAACTTTTGCCGCGATAGTCGGCCAGCGCCTGGTTTTTCCAGTTATTCCGGATCGCTTTCCGGATAATACCGGCAAGGGTTTCCTGCATCATGACATCAAGCTTTTTATGCGATTAAACGGTTGTTTTATTGTAAATATTCATGCAATGTACGAATTTATGATCAATAATGACAAAGGACAAAAGCATCTTTGCAGGTTCGGCCGGTAAATAAATTGTAACTTTGCAGATTCAAAAATATCAGCTTACCTGTGTGTATGAATATTGACCACCTCGACAGCAAATCCTGGATTCTCATTAAAGGTGCCCGGGTGCACAACCTGAAAGGGGTGGATGTGGCTATTGCACGCAACCGCCTGGTGGTGTTTACTGGCTTGTCTGGTTCGGGAAAGTCCTCCCTGGCCTTTGATACCCTTTACTCGGAAGGGCAGCGTCGTTATGTGGAGAGTCTGAGTGCTTATGCAAGGCAGTTCCTTGGGCGCATGCACAAACCCGAAGTGGATTATATCAGGGGAATTTCGCCTGCCATAGCCATCGAGCAACGGGTGAATACCCGAAATCCACGCTCTACAGTAGGGACATCCACTGAGGTTTATGAATATCTGAAACTGCTCTACGCCCGTATCGGAAAAACCTATTCCCCCGTATCCGGTCAATTGGTGCAGCGCGACACGGTTGGTGATGTGGTCAATCATTGCCTGTCATTGCCCGAAGGAACCATGGTGATGCTTACCGCACCCCTGGTCGGAATTGAGGATCGTACAACAGAACAACAGCTTTCTGTCCTGCTTCAGCAGGGGTTTACCAGGGTGATAGTCAACGGGCGTGTAGAACGAATTGAGTCCTTCCTGGAATCCGGTGGTGAAGAATCGGTTTCATCCATTGTGATTGACCGTTTTTCAGTGGATCCTTCCGATGATGAGTTGCGTGCCCGGGT